>JAJDEI010000301.1 GCA_029259845.1 Planctomycetaceae bacterium
CGATTTTCCCATGTTTGGCCTCCTTGCCAGTTGGACTGTTGTGACAATCGTCCTTCTGGCCTGAGAGGCCTTCTCTGTCTCTATCAATCGAAGACCCAATCACTTACGACACTTCAAGTGCCATTCGTGCCTGACCCCGACCTGTGGACAATCACAGAGGCAAATCATGCAACGTTCGGAATGCCACTCACGCCGCCATTTTCTCGCCGGCTCGTCGATGAGCCTCGGCAGCTTTGCGCTCTCATGGATGCTGCAACAGGACGAAGCGCGGGCCAATCCGGCGAAGCCCGAACTGGAGCCTCGTTCCTACGACCTGCTGCCCAAGCGGCCCCCTGCCGAGCCTCGGGCGAAGGCCATGATCTCGCTGTGGATGCAGGGCGGGCCGAGCCAGCTCGACCTGTTCGACCCCAAGCCGGAGATGGCCAAGTACGACGGCAAGCCGTTTCCCGGAGAAATCAAATACGACAACGCGGCTCAGGCGAGTTCCACCGTCTTTCATTCGCCGTGGCGGTTTTCGCCGGCGGGCGAGTGCGGGACGGAACTCTCCGAGTTGCTGCCCTATACCCGGTCCATCGCGGACGACATCTGTCTGATTCGCTCGATGCACACCGGCGTCAACAACCACGGCCAGTCGATTCTCGCCCTGCAAACCGGCCGCATTCTGTCCGGCCGTCCCACACTCGGCAGTTGGCTGACCTACGGACTCGGCTGCGAGGCGGACAACCTGCCGGCGTTCGTCGCGCTCATCGATCCGGGACAGCTCCCCGTACTTGGTGTCGAGAACTGGTCGAACGGTTTCCTGCCGTCCACGTACCAGGGGACCGTCGTCCGCCCGCAGGAGCCGCGGATTCTTGACCTCACGCCTCCCGCCAAACTGGCTGGTGCGGTCCAGGAGCGGTCGCTGGAGTTTCTTGAACAACTCAACCGCCGGCATCTCGACCGGCACTCCGGCCAATTGGATCTCGAAGCCCGCATCGCCACTTATGCTCTCGCCGCCGGCATGCAGACCGCCGCCACCGAAGCGCTCGATCTCACCCGCGAGACGAAGGCCACGCAAACCATGTACGGCATGCACGATGACAATAAGCAGACCGCCGACTATGGGGCCCGCTGTCTCATCGCGCGGCGGCTCATCGAACGCGGCGTGCGGTTCGTCCAGATTTACACCCAGAACCAGTATTGGGACAACCACGGCGGCATCATCAAAGCGCTCCCCGCCGCCTGCAAAAAAGTCGACAAGCCGTCCGCCGCGTTGGTGAGCGACCTTAAGGCCCGCGGGTTGCTCGATGAAACCGTCGTCCACTGGGGCGGCGAGATGGGGCGGCTGCCGGTGATCCAAAACGAGGCGGGCCGCGACAAAATCGGCCGCGACCACAACACGTACGGCTTCAGCATGTGGGTCGCCGGCGGCGGCTTCAAGTCGGGACACGTCCACGGCCTCACGGACGACTTCGGGCACCGGGCGATCGAAGATGTCGTCCATCACTACGACTATCAGGCCACGCTGCTGCACCTATTCGGCTTCGACCACGAAAAGCTGGTCTTCGTCCGCAACAAGCGGGGCCAAACCCTCACCGACGGCCAACCGGGCCAGGTGATCGGGGGCTTACTGGCGTGACGATGCGCCCTCTGCACTGGGTTGCGGTCGCGCAGTTCGCACCAGCGCCCGATGTCTGGGGCTGTGGGCCATTTCCCTGGACCAAACACGGCCCCAGCAGATCTGCGTTGGAGGCAGTCGATTGCCAAACAAGGCCCCAGCCACCCTTCCTGTGCTCGAACAGCTGCTGGCGTGACCGTGAGAGTTTTCAGCAACGTAGGGTCCGCTGTGCGGACCGTGGCAACGACCGCCAATTCGAATCGGTCCGCACAGCGGACCCTACTTCGCTAGGAAAGTTGACTCGCCCACAATGACTCACGGGTCCGACAGCACTTGCTGCCAGACCCGTGAGCGTCTCTTTCAGGATCTCCTCTAAGTCGTTGCGGGGATTCAGTACTCGCCGAGCACTTCACCACGCGCGGCCGTCACCAACGAGGCGAAGACGAGCGCATCAACGTTCTCGTTGAGGAACCGAGCCGAACCATCACACAGGGCGATCTGCACCCCGCCGGTGTGCCAGGAATACCATCCGGCACCCCGGTAGTTCGAGCAGTTGATTGCGCAGAGACCGCCATCGGCACCCGGTGTGCCGTCGAAGTTGTGGCCGGCAATCCAGTTCTCTGTGAATCCGTCGCCCCAGGCCCCGCCGCCGGTCACCTGCTGGGCCGGGAATTCGGCCGGCGCTGATGTGGCGTCCTGCTTGGTGCGAAGGTAGTAAAGATCGTTTCGGTTGGTCAGCTCACCAATCAGAATGGTATTCGTCGTGCCGTCTATGATGTTTCGAATCTTGGAGCCCTGGGAAAGATCTCCGCCGCCGAACGCGGCAACGATCGGCGGGATGTCTACGACGATGAGGTCCCAGCCGATGGCACCAGCCCGCCCACCGGAGAAGTTCGTGCCGGCGTAGGCATTGGACGAGAAGTCGCCGCGGATACCATTGGCCGATTCGTAGTCGATCCGGCCGCTCGTCATGGTCCAGGTCGACGCGGTTGGCGGGAAACCGGCTCCCAACACGGTTCCGCCCGGGATCGTCCAAGTCACCATCTTGGGCTCACCCGGCGCCGAAGGGCAGGTAAACCCGGGAATGACATTCGCGTAGGCCCCGTCATTTACGGCGTCGTACGGGCTGGTGTTGAAGTCAAGCTGGTTGTAGATGTTGGTCTGTTCCATGTAAGGCAGCAGAGCCGTGCGCCAGGAAATCAGGCCGGTGACTTCGAGGCTGGCACCGGTGCCGCCAGCGTTGACGCCGCCTCGCGTCTTGGCAAACTCACCATAGACATCGTGGTAATTGTGGAACGCCAGTCCAAATTGCTTGAGGTTGTTCCGACATTGGGTGCGGCGAGCCGCCTCCCGCGCCTGTTGCACCGCAGGCAGCAGCAGCGCGATCAAGATGGCGATGATTGCAATCACCACCAACAACTCAATCAGTGTGAATCCGGAGTGTGGCCGACGTCTCGCAGGACGCATGAGAACCTCCCTCGTGAAGAAGATGAGAAACAGAATTGACGAACTCGAAACGAGAAAAGCGAACCAAACCGATCGGAAAGCCCACGTCAGGTTTTCCGCACATCAGTCCGTCCTCAGATCAATCGCGCCCAAGTCAACGGGTTCACTCGACTCCGTAACCTGGATGCTGACTTCCGACTTGTCAGGGTCGGCATATTTCCCTTTGAATTTGTCGCCTTCGTAGCGGCCGTTAAACAAATTAATCTGCCCCCATTTGAACGTCAGTTTGTATTCGCCGACCGGGACGCCGTCGCCGGTTTCGTAAGTTGTCAGGGAGAACTTGCCGTCCGCCTCGGTGAACGTCGATGGCGTGCTGTTCGTCGGCGTGGGACCGTTGACCGGCTCGGCTCGAATTGCGATCTGCCCCTGAGGCTTGCCGTCGACAGTTACGACCCCCGACACGGGAATCGTGACCACTCTCGGTCCGCCCCGAGGCTCGTCCTTGCAGCCGCTCAGCAGTGTCGAGCTGAGGACGCAGGACGCAAAGAAAAGTCGGGGTCCGGAATTCCGGAGAGTCGCTTTTAGCAAACTGTTCATAGCCGGAAAGAGATGTCTTGCAGAGGCAGCGCCAAAAGGGAACGACCGAAACAGACAAACCCAAATCGTGCTGGCCTAGCTTCAATAATGTACGAGACCGACAGACTCCGCAGCCGGATTCTCCCGATCAACGATTTGGCTGCAAGTCGTGACTAGAATGGTGAACACGCAAGCATACGTTCCCATTCGTCTCCCAGAATTCTAGCCCCGACCGCCGACTTTTGTCAACCGACCGGTCGGTAAGTTTTTTCGCCTGTCTCATCGGCCGCTCCGACGCAATTGAACGTCCGGCCGTTTGCCCGCGGGGCCAAGCGGTCCGTCCGAACCGACAGACACGCCACGTGGCTGTCGCACACCTGCCGCCGGTTCGCGTTGAATCGTGGCCGTCTGTTGTGCGCGTCGCGGACACGGCCACTCGCTGGGCGGGCGGCGGTGGGAATGCGGTCGACGCGGCGAGAATTGCGATGACAGCCATCGCCCGGGTGGCGTCTGCAACCGCTCTCAGCGGTCGAATGATTTCACCCGATGCCGACGGGCCAGCACGCGACGGACCAGGTGCGGAGGAACGAACGCCACGTTGCCGACGATCATGATGAGCGCAAAGGTCCACATGCCCATACACAGGCCAATGCCCGCATGCAGCAGCACGGCGAAAAACAACACCAACGGCCGCAGCACGGGAACCCACACGAACACAGGATACGTCACCTCCCAGAAGATCGTAAAGTGGGTCAGGACATGGATGAGGATCGGGAAGTTAGCCAGCCACAGCATGTCGAGGGTCTGGTATTCCAGGTTGGCGAACGCTCCCCACATCGCCATGCCGTTCCACCAAGCGACGCCCTGCAGTTTGGAGACCCCGGCAAAGAAATAAATCACGCACATGTGGATCTGGATCAGGCGAATGGCGATGTTGGCATGGATGCTCGGCCCCGTGGCGTCGAAGCCCAGCCCGGGGGCGACCGTCGACAGTGCCGCCTCATCAGTCGTGCCAAGCCGGCGTCGCAGCCAGGAATCAGCCGAGCAGGCCGCACCGCTCGGCCCCAGGGCTAGGTAAAACGTGAGCAACCCATTGATCTGATCGAGCCCAAACAAGGCGGTCGGCACGCGGTTGGCATATGAGATCACGATGACCAGCGCGAGCAGCGAGGTCACCCGCGTGAACAGGCCGACGGCGAACAGTCCCAGGATACCCAGACACAGCAAGTGGACCGCGTACGCGTATGATGGCGGCACCACGTACCAGAACGAAAACACGTGCGCGTTGAGCAGAGACTGATACTGCTGCACCAGGTCGGACGTGACCCACGACTCCGGGCCGAAAAACGATGCGAAGTCCAGCCCCCAGACCCAGTGCGTGTAGAGGAGCATTGTGCCAGCGAGGACGCGGATGAGCCCGAGGGTCGCCGGGTCGGTTGGTGTGAACCAGAACCGATTCCAGTTCCCCGCCGCGCTCTGCTGCAGGTCCCACCCATATTGCCGCAGCAGTCCGCGTGGGGAGGGACGCTCAGAGACCGACGTCACTTGGCGCGCCGGTTCAGCCGCCTCATGAGTCAAAACAGCGGGTGGTGCGTTCTGGTGTTCCATGAATATGGGGGAGCGTTGGTGCGTACGTCGGTACTCATCGTGAAATCAGTCCGTGTCGCGTTCGTAAACGCCCAATGCCGTTGCTTCGTAACTGTCCGGGTGATCCAGCGGCACGCCGTCGAGCACCATATTGGGAGATGGAAAGAAATGCCGCACGTGTGTCAGGCGGACTTTCCGCCCGTCATACTTGCGGGCGAGGCAGCGGGCGTAGGACTCGTGCCATGCTTCGCTCAGTTCGTCCGGGATGTACGACAACGATTCGGTCAGCATGAAGTGCCGATGGTACAGCAGTCGAGGCCAGATCTTCCGGTTCGGCATGATTCCACGGATTGACGTTCCGTCCTCGCGCTCCACCATGAACGCCACGAGTGTGCTGTCCCCCGGTTCGGGGGCAAAGAAGTGAAACCCGTGATTCAAATAGAACGTCTGAAGATAGGGACGGAAGACACTTGAAACACTTCGCATCAGGCTCGATGTTGGAGGCACAACCAACGGTGCCGCGATGATTCCGATGACGTGGTACAGCAGCCAGATTGTGATCAAACGCCGTGGCCATCGGGGGATCGCGTCCCACGGCTGACACGGTTGGCGGTCGGCGTCTTGCGGCGTGATGTCCACGATTCAACTCATTTAGGGCAATACGGTTGGGGCAACTCGCTCACGGCCCATCAAGGGGACAAAAAAACGGAGAGCAGGATCGGAATGCTCCGTCCTCCTCTCCGTGTTGCGTTGCTTGCCTGACGCCACGCTCATCCAGCGAATGCGCGACGTGCTTGCCGCTCATCGGAAATCAATAGCCGTAGGAGCCACCGTACGACCCATAGGAACCACCGACTGAGCCATGCGAGCCGTGAATCCGGTGCCGAACTCTCACCCGAACTCGTGCACCATGTGACCCGCCGTATGAACCATACGAGCCGCCATCCGATCCATAGGAGCCACCATCCGATCCATACGAACCGCCATCCGATCCATACGAACCGCCGTCCGATCCATAAGATCCATGCGAACCGTGTCTCCGGTAGCGGGCCTTGACGCGAACAACTCCGCCATGAGAGCCATAGCTTCCGCCGGAGCCATAGCTTCCACCCGAGCCGTAACTCCCGCCGGAACCGTAGCTCCCGCCAGAGGCGTATCCGACCGAACCGTGGCTACCCAACGATCCTAAGCTGTGCCAACCAGCTTCGGATGTCCCGACGACAAGCGCCAGTCCCAGCGTCAGGGCTGCCGTTCCCAAGAGTGCTTTTCGTGTCATTCGCTGTTCCTCCCCCATGGTCTTTGGATTGGTTTAGAGCGTGGCGAAACGCGTCCCGATTGACCCCATCCGGCTCATCTTGCCGGTACATTTACTTGGGGTGAGTGCGCAGCCTACGGGGTGTGAGGATATCCCCAAGAAAGAAGAAAGTCAAACGATTGCGTCAGTAAAATCGATAAGGATATCTGCGGTGTGCGGGATGTCTCAGTCGCCCTGTGAAGTGGGACCGTTTGTCACACGATCGGGGGGGCAACCATTGGTTACGCGCCGGTTTGACCGTGCGGCGGAGCTTCCCAGACGTTTCGGGGGAGCCTGCCCCGGTTTCACAGAAGGATATCTGTTGTGATCGACGAACACTCGCGGTTCTAAAAGGAGAAGCCCGGACCCTGATCATCTCAGTCGGTTGCCGTGGGATGAACGGGGACAAGTCTCACCAGCCTCTCGCAGTCGGTGGGAAAACGGGAGAAGCCGGCGTGCAACATTCCCCCGTACACCTGTCGGACGGCTCGCCACATTCAATGGATGCACGAGAGTCGAAGTTGGCCTATAATCGCCGCCCTACAAACCGGGAATGACCGGACCCATGATTGAGCCCCTTCGAATGCCGCAAATGGAATTGAACGGCTTGCCCGTCTGTATTGGAGCCGTCAGCTACTTGAACTCGAAGCCGCTGATCGAGGGGCTTGCCGAGTCGCTGCCGGATGCCCGGCTGACCCTCGGCCTTCCCAGCCGGCTGGCGGACAGATTGGCCCGCGGCGAGCTCGATGTGGCTCTCGTGCCCTCCATCGAGGCCTTTTCGGATCCGGCGTACGAGATCATTTCGGATGCCTGCGTCGCCACCCGCGGCCCGGTGCTCAGCGTCAAGCTCTACTGCCGCGTGCCTCCCGGTGAGATTCGCACCTTGGCGCTCGATGAAGGATCACGGACCAGCGCAGCTCTCGCACGGATCATGCTCCATGAGCGGTACGGAGTCTCGCCGGACATCGAAGCACTGCTGATGGGGAACGGATTGGATGACACAGAGGCGGACGCCGTTCTGCTGATTGGCGACCGCGCGATGCACGCACCTCGGGAAAGCTTTCACACCACTTGGGACCTTGGCGAGGAATGGCTCCGCTGGACCGGACTGCCGTTTGTGTTCGCCATGTGGGTCGGACGGTCTGAGCTGTCCTATGGCGTGATCGAGGAGGCGTTGGAACAAGCGCGGGATCATGGCGTGCGTGAGATTGCGAACATCGCTGCCCGTGAAGCTCCCGCGTTGGGGATCAGCGTACACGCAGCCGCCGAGTACCTGACGCGGAACCTGCACTTCACGATGGGGTCCGCCGAACGGAGCGGTCTGGCGTTGTTTCATCGGTTGGCCTCCCGGATCGGCCTTGCTCCGAAAGCAACCGCTCTTCGGGACCGTGCCGCCGCCGGGGTGCGCGGCGTTGACGGGAAACCGGCAGCTTCGATGCGACCGTAGCGCCATGCCGACTTTGATCTGGGAGTTGGAGTTCAGCCTTTTGGCTGCGAAAACAAGCGAAAGCTTGAACTCCAAGCCTGAGACCCACGTTTGAAAGATCAGTCGCGCCCAATGCAGGTTTTTCGCCCATGCTCCGATCTGCCGAGAACATCCTGTCTGCTGGCAGCCTCGGAGCGGCTTTGTTTTTGATGTGGCCCGGTTGGGGAGCCGGTCCGCTCGTGTTGGATGAACATGCCGCCTATTGGCTCTGTGCCCCGGAGGGGCCGCTCTCGATCTGGGAACGTAGCGCCCGGTACGCGGCCGTTCCCCCGCTGGCAAGCTGGACGCAGGCGGCGTCCCTGTTCGTGCTGGGGAAGAGCGAGTTGGTGTTACGGTTGCCGTCGATGCTGGCGTACCTCCTGGCGGTGGGAGTGATGGCGTTCGGTTGTCGTTCGCTCATCGGAGGGATACCGGCGGCATTGGGGGCATTGGCTCTGGCGATGCATCCGGATGTTGTCGATGAAGTCCGCGTGGGGCGCACGTACGGACTGGTGGTTCTGCTGATGTCGCTGCTGTTGATGTTCACGCTGCGCTGGCAGAGAGCGAAGCTCGGCTGGCGAGACGGCGTGCTTTGGGGAGTGACGGCGGCGGCGGCGGTGTGGACGCATATCCTGACGATCCCGGTCGTTGCCCTGTCAGCGACCCTGTTGGGTGTCCGGGATGTCTGGCGGTATCGCTCGCTGCGTCCGGCGACAGTGGTCGGTTGGGTCTTGGCGGGGGCAATCTGCCTGCCGCTGGTGCCGCTGGGAGAGCGAATCTGGGCGTGGCGGTACGCGCTCAATTACCAGACGGGGAACGTTTCGATCCTGGACGCGACCGGCCCGTTTGTGTGGCTCGGTCTGCCGCTCGCCGCCGGTGTGGCGATTGTTGCCGTCTTGGGCCGGCGTCTTGGGCGTCGTCTTCCATCAGCCGGCAACGGAGGCGCGCATTCTGAAAAGGACGTGCCCACTGTGGTCACGTCGTCGCTGCCTATCGGTGCGATGGTCGTGATGGGAGTGCTGCCGCTGCTGCTGTTGGTGGTGATCGGACAGGGGGACCTGTCGAGTCTCGCCAACCCGCGCTACCGCATCCCGATGGCTGCGGCAAACGCCTGTTTGCTGGGGTTGCTGTGCGGACGAGCCGGCAACCGTTGGCTGGCGACGGCCTGTCTGGGAGTCACACTTGGAGCGACATGGGCGGCTATCGGGCATGGGCCGATGCAATTGCTGCGGCTGAACACGCCTCAAGCGGCCGTTTGGAAGGAGATGGGCGAGGCATTGGCACGTACCGTCGACGAGCAGCACTTGGAACAAGCCCCCGTGTTTGTGCAGAGTGGCCTGATCGAGAGCGTATTGGTCCCGGCCTTTCCCGAAGACCGGGACTTTCACGGCTATGTTTCCAGCCGTCTGGGCCGGTTTTACGCGGACACACCGAATCCCCGGTACGCGCTGCCGTTCTTTTGGGACGGCGACAACCGGGAACTGTTGCAGTTTTTTCAGCGGACGCTCGCCGAGGCCGCTGCCGCCTCGCCCAGCGATCTGTTTGTCGCCGTCGCCACCGACACGGACGTCAACCGACACTCGTATGAGACGTTCGCGATCCTTCTCGACAAAATGGGTTATCAACGCCAACAGTTAGCCGGTCACGAAACGTGGGCCGTCCTGTATCATTACCAGAGGCCGTCGAAGATAACCTCGGAATGAGGATTTCCGTGAATCATTTGATCGCCCGGTTTCAATTGAGTCCCGATCATCGCTTGCGGATGAGCCCCCCTAACGTGTAGTCGGTCCATTGACGGTTGTGCGAATCCGCAGGCGATGTTCGTGCATTGCCCGCAACGTCAGGGGTTGTCCCTTGACGAGGTGATGACCGGGAAACGATCCTCGCCGTTTCACGTATTCCAATCATCAACACCCCCGCGCAATCCATGATTTCTCCGGCAATCGTTTCTTCGGAACTTGACGACATCCTTCAGAAGGCGGTCGAGGGCGAGCGTCTCACGCCCGACGAGGGGGTGACGTTGTTGCAGTCGCACGACCTGACGGCGATCGGCCAGGCGGCCGATGCGGTGACGCGGCGGCTGCATCCGGAGCCGTTCCGCACGTACAACATCGATCGCAACATCAACTATTCCAACGTCTGCGCGGCGGTGTGCGACTTCTGTGCGTTCTATCGGCCGGTCGGCCATAAGGAAGCGTACGTGCTCACCGAGGAGGTGCTGCATCAGAAAATCCAGGAGACCGTCGACCTCGGGGGGGATCAGATTCTTCTGCAGGGCGGGCTGCATCCGCAGTTGCCGCTGGAGTGGTACGAAGACCTGCTGCGAGGGTTCAAGGACAAGTTCCCGCAAGTCAACGTGCACGGCTTCAGCCCGCCGGAACTGTGGCATTTTCATAAGGTCGCCAAGCTGCCGCTGGAGACGGTGCTCCGGCGGTTGATGGAGGCGGGGCTCGGCAGCCTGCCCGGCGGCGGAGGCGAGATTCTGGTCGACCGTGTCCGCAAACAGGTGACCCGCGGCAAGGTGCTCACCGACGGTTGGCTGGAGGTCAACCGGGCGTGGCACGAACTGGGAGGCCGCAGCAGTTGCACGATGATGTTCGGGCACGTCGAGACACTTGAGGAGCGGATCGAGCATCTCGACCGGCTGCGGCAACTGCAGGACGAGACCGGCGGATTCACTGCGTTCATCTGTTGGACGCATCAGCCGCCCGTGCAGGCACCGTGGTTCGGACGCGATGCCGCACAGGGCCGCAGCGGCGGCGTCGATATGTCGCAACTTCCCGCAGCCGGAGCGTTCGAATACCTCAAAACTCAGGCGATCGCACGGCTGTACCTCGACAACGTCCGCAACGTCCAATCATCGTGGGTCACGCAGGGCGAGAAAATCGGACAAATGGCGTTGTTTTTCGGTGCCAACGACATGGGCAGTCTGATGATCGAAGAAAACGTCGTCGCCCAGGCGGGCACGGTGTTTCACCTCTCACTGCAAACCATTCGCCGCTGTATCGCCGACGCCGGTTACGTCCCCCGTCAGCGGAACGTGCACTACGAATACATTGACGAATTCCCCATCCCAGCGGAGACCGACGAAGAGACCGCTGACGCCGCAACGCTGCCGGTGCTGGGGTGAGTTGAGAATTGAGAGTTGAGGGAACGATCGGATTTGAGATTTCAGATTCACGATCTCACCATTGGCCACCGACAACTCACCGCCAAGCATTCACCATCGATAACCGACATCTCACCGCCTTGTCACGGCAGGTGGCTGAGGCCGAGTCGGCGGCGGTAGCTGTTGAGGACCTGCTTGCGTCCCCGCTCTTCGATGATGCGGGTCCACGACTGGGCCGCTTTGTCGAGCGTCTGTTGGGCGCTGATGCCTTCGTCCAGCGATCTGCGGAGCGCATCGCCCAGTGCGGCGAGGAGTTGTTCCCGGCCCATGCAGGGTAACTCCGCGATGAGATGGGGCGAGGTGATGTTGGCCGTCATCGCCTGTTCAAGGGAACGCCGTGACGGCACCGCCAGCGAGCCGGCCACTGCTTCGACGGCGCTCGCCAGCGCGGCAGGCCGGCTGGGAATGCCCGGCAGGGGCGGGATGATTCCTTCGTCCTGGAGGGCAATCAGGCTGCCCCACAGGTCCCAGGCGGCGGCCTGTTCCCCCTCTGTGGCGGTTTTCTTCGCGCAGGCGCACAGGCCGCCAAAACCACAAACGACCGGGCGATTAAGTTTCTCGGAGGCGGGTGTCCGCCATTTCGACGAATCGCGCGCGAAGACCTCCGGGCTGCCGGGCAGCGGCGTGAATTTAAACACCGCCTCGCCGGCATCCGAAATCTCACGTTCGGCAGCCGCAGAGCCGACGGTTCCATCGGTGCCGAACGCTGCGATCCCGATCGCCGCCTTTCCATTCAGCACGGCGCGCGCGCAGTCCTCCAACGACGCAGCGTTCGCGTCGGGCGACAGGTGCCCGGAAAGCAGAACCATGCGTTCGAGGGTGCGGACGAACGCCGCCGAAGCGATCAGCGGATCGCCCGTGGAGGCGTCCAATTCGAACGAGAACTGACTGGATGACCTGGCGGACGCCGCCGCTCTGGCGAGAAACAGCGTCGCCAACGAATCCGGTCCGCGAGGCTCAATCGCCATGTGTCCGGGGGCCCATTCGCCGAGGGTCGCCACAAGTGCGTCATACTCCTCCCAGGTTTGCGGGACGCTGAGCGCGGCCGCATCGAGCAGATCCTTGCGGTAAAACGCCACGAGTGTCGGACACGTCACCGGGACAACGGTCGGCTTGTCGCCCAGCATGCCGAGAGCTTTACGCACGGCGGGCGAGATGCTGCCCCATCCGAGGACGTCGGCGTCGATGGCGGATTCGGGGATCGGCGCAAGCTGATCTCCTTCGAGAAGACGGCTGAGGTCTTTGGTCGGCAACAGGACGAGCGTTGGCGAAGCGGCGGCGAGCGACTCCTGCCAGTTGCCTTCAGCATTGGCCCCTGCCGCGAAATCGATCTCGCTGACAGAGTACGAGGCCTCAGTCTCAGCGGCCCAGTCTTCGAAACCGGGCGTCCACGACGAAACTAAGCCGAGCCTCGCCGGCAGGGCGACGCGCACCGCTGTTCCCGCGTAGGGAAGCGGATTCTCGTCAGTCTCTTCGGAGGACGGGCTTTCCGGGCAACCGGCCAGGAGGAGCATGATCGCACAGCAGCCGACCACCAGTGCACTTGCTCGGATGACAGCCATCGGCCTGACGGCAATTGATGCGACGACAATCGACGTGCTGTCAAGTCGAATCAAGCGTGACGTAGCGGTTTCCGGTTTCATGGGACATTCGTCTTCGCGGGACCAGCTTTGCAAGCGTTCCGTCTCCCTTCACAGGGCCCAGGACGGAACGCTCGCCGATTCCCTGCTGACCGCCGGAACAACTTGGCCGTGCCCGGGGCGCGTCAAACGGCTTTGTTGCCGGGAGCAAACCGCCGCGGGACCACGTCGTCTCCTCCCAGCGTCACGGGGACCGTCATCGTGCTGCCCTCGCGGAGGATTGTCAATTCCACCACGTCGCCGGGCTTTTTCTGCTCGATCTCACCGAGAAACTCGGCGGCCGTGCGAACCGGCTTGCCGTTGATGGCGGTGATCACGTCGGCGAAACGGCGGTCGGTTCGTTCGAAGAGAAAGGGCCCCTGCCGTTGTCGGACGACCTTCGGCTCGCGCAGTCCGGCCCGTTCGGCGGGCCCTCCCGCTTCGAGGCGGGCAATGCGGAGGCCGAGTTCGGTTTCCGTCACATGCGTGATGCCGATATCGCCCCGGATGACGCGACCGTGCTGGATGAGTTCCGGGATGACCCGGCTGATGAGGTTCACCGGAATCGAAAACCCGATGCCCGCACTCTGCCGCAGGTGGCGGGAGTCGCCCGTGGCGATGGCCGTGTTCATTCCAATCAGCCGTCCCTGCGTATCGAGCAGCGGTCCGCCGGAGCTGCCGGGGTTGATCGAGGCGTCGATCTGGATGATCGACTTGATGACCCAGTTTTCGCG
This sequence comes from Planctomycetaceae bacterium, assembly GCA_029259845.1. Lineage (GTDB taxonomy): Bacteria > Planctomycetota > Planctomycetia > Planctomycetales > Planctomycetaceae > JAHBXU01. The sequence continues at coordinate 13,488 of JAJDEI010000301.1, forward strand.
GATTTCGAGCGAACGGTTCAAGCTGGCAATGATGCCCGTGCTCATCGTGCGGTCCAGGCCAAACGGATTGCCGAGCGCGAAGACGCGCAGTCCGACCTTGAGCTGGTCCGAGTCGCCGAAGCTCAGGGGGTAAAGTTGGTCGGGCGGCGCGTCGATCTTGATGACTGCGATGTCGTTGATTGGATCGGCTCCCACCAGTTTGGCCGGATAGGACTCCGCGTTGAACAGCGTGACGACGACCTGACGTGCGTCTTCGATGACATGGTTATTCGTCAGAATGTGACCACTCTTGTCGAGAATCGAGCCGGACCCGTTCCCCTCGGAGGGAACGGGCCGCAGCAGCCAACCGTCGGGACGAACGCTCAACGTCGAGATATTGACGACGCTGCGGTTGGTTTTTTCATAGACGCTGACGTTGACCTGCTCATCCGGCGTTAACCCCGGAGCGGACAACGGCAAGACCGGCGCGACAGAGGGCGCCGGCGAGAATAGGGGTGCCGGTGAAGATGGCGCAGCCAGCGGCCCCGGCTGAGGCTGCAGCCGCGGCCCCGCAGACGGCTGGGCGCTGGCTGGATTGTGCATCTGGAGCCCGCCATCGGTCAACAGCAGGACGAACAGGGCTCCCAACACGGCCGAAAGAAAAGATGCGGTTAAGGTTCGCATGACATCACTCCTCCGGTTGCTTCGGTACGTCACAGGGTTTTGTGGGCCGCAGTTTTCGTGGGCGGCCCTGACGGTTGAACGGTCGTCGCGTTCGCTACAGGAACGCCGCGCGCTTCCGTCGACGTTGCGATCAGGCGGCTTTTCGACCGGTCGGCAGGAAGATGAAGTTATTGGATGCGCGCCGAGAAAGCTCGCGGTTGGCAAGGCTGTCGTCACCGGTCGCCACGTGACCGAGCATCACCAGTCTCGACCCCAGCATCACAAAAGTTTCGTAACCGAGCGACTCGATCTGTTCAATCGTTTCTTCGAGATGGAGGGGTGTTGGCTCCGGAAGAATCTCGACCAGCATGGCCGGGCGGTCCCGCAGGATGAGGTTCCTCGCTCCGGCGAGCACGCTGCGCTCGTGCCCTTCGACGTCGATCTTCACAAATCCCACATTCTTGATCGGTTCGTCATCGAGCCGTCCGGCGGAGACAGTGACTTTGACGTGGTCGGATGCATCGGTGCCGGCCCCCTCGAGGCTGCCGGTGTTGTTCGCGCAGCGCTTCCCGTTGAAGGGGATGGACAGCGTTGCCTCTCCATTCTTGTCTGTCAGCGCTTTGCCGGAAATGGTCACGTTCTCGCTGGCCGCTGCGGAGGTGAGGTACTGCCGCATGGCTGGATTCGGTTCGTAGGCGTAAACATGGGGCGAGAGCCTGGCCAGAAAATACGTGTACGAACCCCGGTTGGCACCCACATCGATGCTGCACCGCTGCGGGTCAACGAGATACGGCAGCAGTTTCAATTCCGGCTCGCAGGCCCGATGCCGTAACTCGCGACCGGCGCGATAGTGGGCGTATAGCCGCTTCGGCGTGCAGGCGAACTTGATCCGTTCGCGGAACGTCAACAGATGCGGTGCGTCCGAGTTTACGGAGGACATGATTGGCTCCCTGGCAAGTGTTGTCAGAAGATGAGTGCGGGACGGCTCGTCATAGTGGGACGGCTGTCAATATTGCGGCAATCGTCAATCGGCCATGCGAGCATAGAAGTAGAAGTCGGCGAAGGACCCTTCGCGGTCGTCTCCCTGAAAGGGGTGCTGATTGGGCAAATGGCGGGTCAATCGCCACCCATCGATGTGCCCGTCGATCCAATCGGTGAAGCGGCGATGACGCACATGCTCCCCCTGGCCGGGACGATTCTCACCGGTATTGCTGGAGTAGATGACGACGCGTTCGGTTGATGCCGCAAACAGCCGACGAACATACCCGGCAAACACGTCGTCCTCGACCAGATGGTACAGGACGTCCAGCGACAGGGTGAGCGGAGCCTGTTCGTCACGGTATTCGTCCATGGGACGGAATTGCCGGGACGGATCGTCAGCGAACTGGCGCCTGCATTGCTCCAGCGCCTCGTGGCTGATGTCAAATCCGAGATACTGCGGATACGTCGCCAGCGCGAGTTGATGGCCGTCCCCGCAGCCGAACTCGATGACTGATGCAAGCTCATGCTTGAGGACGAACTCGTTGAGCACCTCCGCCTTGAACCGTGCGAGTTGTCCATACGAGCCGCCGCCCGAGTTGCGGCCTTTGCGGTAACGGCGAACCCAGTAGTCGTTCGACCCCTGAAACCGCCGACGCAGCAGCGAAAAATGTGGCCGCCCGCCGAATCCCGCCGCCTGGCCAATCTGTCCGATAATTCGTTTGAGCACCGGATGTTCTCCGTCCGATTGGGTTTCGTTTCAGGCCCGCGTCAATGTGTCCCGACGCAGTCCATCAGGAATATCCGGGGTCAGGCACCTTTTTCGGTCATCACCTACTCTGAATCGGTCGCCGTTTCCAGCCGAAAAAGGTGCCTGACCCCCAACGCCGTTCGACACCAAAGGTGCCGGTTTGGGAGGTGACGCCTTTGGGAATCGCGTTCATTGTTCTGTCTCTCTCCGTGCGTCCGTGCTGAATCGAGTCGCAAACCGGCCGGTTCACGCCGCTGCGGACCGGTGGGGTGGCGAATACTCGCTCCTCGGTTGGACGTCGGTCGGCAACAGGGTGTCGCCGTGCTCCCGGCGACGGTGTTCCTCGAAAACCTTGGCGCACTTCAGGAAGGCATAAAACGCCATGCAGACGGAGGCGATGAACCCCGCCCAGCCGTTGACGAACTGTCGTTTGAACGCGAACTGTTTGATGAACACCAGCGGCGGATACCAAATCATCCGCAGCGGGCCGCCCCGGCCGCCTCGTTCCAGGCGATGGGAGACCAGTCCGGACGAATAGCCGTTGAGCTTCTCCACTTTTTCGTGAATCGTTGTTTCGCCGAAGTGATAGAACGGCGACATCAACCGCCCGGCACGACCGTCAAGCACCGGCGCGGCATGGACGGGCATCGTCGAAAAGTGGGTGCAGCTCCGCCGAAACAATCGCAGGAACCGATTGTGCCGCGTGCCGTCGGCCGCCATCCGCCAGAACATCTGCTCCTGACGCGGGATGGTGAAACCGTCGACGCTCGGTTCGGTGCGCAGGGTGTCCTGAATCTCCTGCTGCAGCGACGCGGAAAGAGCCTCATCGCTGTCGAGAAACAGCACCCACTCATGCGTGGTGCGGTCCATCGCCGCCTGTTTCTGCGGGCCGAACCCCAGAAACTCCTGCTGAAAAACGCGGTCGGTGTATTCTCGGGAGATTTCGGCCGTGCGGTCGGTGCTGAACGAATCGAGGACGACCACCTCGTCCGCCCCCGCTCCCCGCAAGCTGTCGAGACAGGCGCGGATCGTGGATTCGTCGTTGAACGTCGTGACGAACGCGGACAACCGGGGCACAGGAAACTCCGTTTCCCTGAAGGCAGAACTGATTCGAACGGCGGCGGGGGTTTTCCCGATCCCGTCGGCGGCGGGATGATACTCCGCATCACCCAAATCGATCAACACGAAGCTGAGCCGTCAGTTACGCCGTCTTGACGTCGTTTTCAGTCTCGACGCACCTCGTTCCCAAACTCCGGTTTGGGAACGCCCTTTCGAGAAACTCTGTTTCTCGTCACGTGCTCGTGACAGGGGTCGCAAGGAGTGAGGACCCGCGAAGCAGAGCTTCGAGAACGTGTGTTCCCAAACGGGAGTTTGGGAACAAGAGTTCCCACGGCATGGGAATGCGAGTCCGCGCCCCTTGGCCAACAGGCTCAGCCGGCGGTCCGGGTCATTGTTAGACCGGTGACCTCGCGGTAGAGACGGGCGGTCGCGGCGACCATCGCGTCAATGGTGAAGGCGGTTGCCGCCTGTTCCCAGACTGGCTCGAACGCCTGCTCAACTGCTCGTTGATCTGACAATGTCGAGACGATCGCTGCGCGGAGGGCGTCGGGGTCTTCACACGGGACCAGGAAGCGGGCGGGCAGAATCTCGTTGGCGGCGGGCACATCCGTCGACACCACCAACCGACGCAACAACAACGCCTCTGCGAGCGTGTACCCGAAGCCTTCCCGCCGGGAGGCGATGACGGTGAGGTCCGCTTGAGCCAACAGGTCCGGGACGTCCTGCCGGAAGCCCAGCAGTTGCACCCGGTCGCCAAGACCCCGGTCTCGGATCTGCGATTCGAGCGCCGGTCGCTCGGGGCCTTCGCCAACAATCAGCAGCCGCCCGTCGATGCCGCGCCAGGCGTCCGCCAGGATGTCGAAACCTTTCACCCGGTCGAGACGACCAACCGACACGACGACCGGGCCGTCAGGATTCACCGGTGACGGCGGAAACGGGCTCTCGTTCGCCCCGGAAACGGTGGGAAGGGTGATTCCGTTGTAGATGACGTCGGCCTGCACGCCGCGCAATCCCGCGGCCACTCCCCGGCTGACCGCGATCACCCGGTCAAACCCCCGGAACACGAATGGCCTGCGTTTCAGTCCGTGGACCGTCGCAACACGCACTGCCGACGTGAAGGGACGCGCCTGCAGGACGATCGCCGCCGCCCGGCTCGCATGGGCATGGATCACGTCGGGACGCCACTTCCTTTGCAGTTGCACCATCCGGAAGATGGTCGCCGGATTGCGACGCCCGATAAATCGGCCGAGAGATTCAAAGTGCACATCCGCCTGAAGGCCGTCGCGATAGGCCGGATGGCCGACCGCGACGACGGAATGGTCCGCCGCCAGCCGATTGCAAAGCTCGAAAAAGTGCTTCTCGATGCCGCCGCTGCCGGGACCGCTCGCCATCACCTGCATAATTCGCAGTTTGCGCGGTGTGGGTGACGTCCTTGCCATAGCCACTTTCCAAGGCCGGTTGCAGAAGCGGACGGCGGTGAGTCGCACCGGTCGGCTATTCACCACGTGGGGCGGACATCGTCCCCGATCCCGGCCCACGTGTCCACAGGGATTGGCCCGTGGGCAAATCTGTGATCGCTCGTGTTTGATGGGATGTCTGGACGTTTGTATGCGATTAGCTTTCCAGACGGAGATTCGAGTTGCGGGGCTGTGTGATGGCCGGCGTTGTGGCGCAGGTTTTCGACCGGCCTGGTTCTCTGTGCCGGCGGCCGATTGGAGATCTGCCCCACGGCCGTACTGGCACGTCACCGCACCGGCGCACGAACGATTGAGAACGCCTACTTCGTCGAGATGGCCTGCGCCAGTGGTCGGAGCACCTGGTCGATGACGTGCTCGTGCAGCAGTTCTTCGCAGTCGTGGCGGAGCTCGGCCAGGGTGTCTTCGTAGGAGGCGTCGTGCTGCAGGCTGCCGTACTGGCGGACCGTGAAGTACACGCTGATCTGGTCCTCCGAAAACTCGTTTCGCCGGACTTGGTAGGCATTCGTCCGCGTTTCCACCATCAGCCGGCACTGGCGGCGACAGTCCTCTTCGAGGCTGACGGTAAACGACGGCTCGAAGTTGAGTGTCTTGGCACCCGGAATATCGAGGAGTCCTTCCAACGCCGTGCCGACTCCGAGCGCCTCGGCGACGAGTTCGTCGTGGTTGCCCCGGTACGAAAAATCGAAGCCCATCATGAAGTCGAGTGCCTCGCAGTCCAGCGGGCTGACCGACAGCATATACGGAGCGAGTTGCAACGCCAATTGGTGCTGGGCGAGCGCCTGCTCGACCGTCTCCGGATTAACATAGCCGCTGCAAATCCGGCGAGGTTCGATCGACATCCAACTGTGATGCGCCTGGTCCTTGTCCTCTTCGAGAACAAAATCGCCGCTCTCGCGGGTATAGAAATTCCGCATGTTCGGAAAGGTCTTTTGGACCCGCCCAAAAAACTCGAGCACAGTCTCCCGGGCCGAAGGGAGCTGCATTTCGGTATTGAGGTTCATGTTGACGAAATGATCGTCAGCCAATGAGGCGTAGGTGTTCATCTCAGGTTCCTCGCGAGGTGATCCTGGCAGCGTCCGGTGATGGCAATCCTCTGGGGCGCCAGAGGCGAAATACAATTCAACCGCGGCCATACGTTCATGCATGCCCGGGCATCGGGAGGGGAATGCCCGGAAGTGTTCAGCGACGGCTTCGGTTTTCAAGAACGGTCCGGATTCTCGGCAACAGTTGACGAGATGCTGCCTGACAAGGAATGATGCGTGGGCAACACAGCCCGCCGCGACCGTGTGGCCGCCTGCGGTCCCCGTATTCTATCGCTGTTTCCAGCAGGGGTCAAAGTGACAAAACCAGCTCAAAAACGGTCCCATGCTGCCGCGCCGATCACCGCACGCGACGCCGTGTCGGTCTTTCCGACCGAACTGGGATGGATCGGTCTCGTGGGAGCAAGGGAGTGCGTCATCGCTCTCACCTTCGGACACGAGACGCCGGTTGGGGTTCGTCGGGACCTTGATCGCAAGTTCGCACTTCCCGAGCACCTGCCGGAGGCAGATTGGTTTCCAAGCCTGCGGAACGGGCTCCAATCGTTTGCGGCTGGTGAGCCGGTCAACTTTTCCGCGGTCGAAATCCGATTCGGCAAACTGACAGCCTTTCGCCGCGCGGTGATCGCCGCGGTCCGAAACATCGGTTATGGGCAGACGATGGCCTACGGTGAGGTCGCGCAGCGGTCCGGCTTCACTGGCGCGGCACGGGCGGTTGGCCAAGTCATGGCCACGAATCCCATCCCGCTGATTCTCCCCTGCCATCGGGTCCTCCGTGCCGGAGGACACTTGGGCGGATACTCAGCACGCTCTGGACTCGCCATGAAGCAGCGCCTCCTGACGATGGAGCAAATGACGATGGAGCAAACGGTTTCCGTACCGTCGGCCGGCGCCACCCGTCTTTCTGCTGGCTTGTTCGATGACATGGATTCGCACCGCGACAAAGCGATCGCGTAGCCGCCGTTTCAGACATCCCGGAATCGGCCCGATGGGGTCGTCCGCGGCGGGTGGCCGAGGCGATCTGAATTCGATGATCGGTAAGACCCGTGGTTTCCTGGGGCTGTGGACAACAAGCGAACTGCGTCACGGCCCCCGTGTTCGGCCTGAGAGCACGTTTCCGTTGCCTCAACATCGCCCCGGCCACGCGGAAATGAGCGAGCACGACCGTCGAACGGATGCACCTGGCCGTCCGGAGGCACATCGTGGCCGCTTCCCGGCGATGTTGGCGGTCGCCGCGCCGGGCTCGTCGTTTGACCAGCCGGCGTGACACGTGATTGCGAATCTGCTTTCGTGGAGTGGCACCACGACTCGTTGCAAGTGTGCGCAGCGCAGATTCGGGAAGTTTCTGCGAATCCCAAAGAGGTGCCCTTGTGCAGTTCCGCATGGTCGCCGGGACCGATACTCTGGACTGCTGGGGCGATCGTTCGTGTTGCCCCTTGTTAAGGAATCATCGCATGAACACGCACGTCGCACGCCCCGCAGCCAAACAGTTGGCTTATCAGCTCTACGCCCGCGTCTTGCATCCGGAACTGTTCGACACCCGGGCGGCGCGCGTCGTCGAGAAGGACAGCTACCGGCTGGAGATCCGCATTTGCGAGGCGGGGCATGTCGTCGAACTTCACCGCAACGGCGGAGTGACCAGCGAGATCAACATCGACAGGAGCATGGAATTGCCCAAGCGCGGACGGTGTCTCAGCGTGAAACTCAATGCCGGAAGAGACGTCAGCGCCCAGCCTTTTCCGGACCTTTCGTTCCAGGCGAGCACTCAGATCGAAACGCTCGATGCAGAAGTTTTCGAGCGGCTGACCGCCGAGTTCCGCGACGACGCGCACCGGGCCACGCTCTTTCATTCGTTCGCATCGACAAACCGCATGCGGCCCGAGCCACTCAGCCTGCTGGCGACGGAATGCACGCCGCACACGGTCGTTCTCCACGCATTCCACACCTTCCCGGACGATCTGGCCGTCATCCGCACGCAGTCACTCTACGAATTCTGACCGCTCGGCCATCTCTCAGAGCCCAGAGGGATTGTGAGTTCTTCGGGGCAAACACCCGGTGTCTCATAAGATCGAGAAACGTTGGGGACATGAGCCGCCAAAATGAGACGATTCGCGTCCCGGTTGATTCGAGACACCGGGTGTTTGGTCGCGCGGTGAAAGAAATTACAGCCTCAGAGCGGTAGCGACGGGTCCGTCTGCGAGGGGGCAATGGCGGCTCAAGGACGGGTGGCGGAAGACACCCGGTGTCTCAACACTTCCTGCAACGTCGGAAGAATCAGCCGCTCAAATCAGGCTCGTCGTGTCCTTGCTGGTTCGAGACCCCGGCTGTTTGAGCACGCGGCGAGGAAGAATCACACCCGACGAAGCTCCCGACAACCGACGCATGCCCCCCCCGGCGATCAACGTTTGCGAACAAGCTGTTGCACGCGTTTGCCGGAAACCTCGGCCGCATACAGGTTTCCCTGGCGATCCGATTCCAGTTCGTGAGGCGTGCTGAATTCCCCGGCTGCGGTCCCCCGTTCGCCGCCCCAGGACTGTACGACGTTGCCATCTGCGTCGAGCCGCAGAATCTTCTGAGCCGAGCCATCCGCCACAAACAACACGCCGTCGGGGTCGAACGCAAGTCCGAACGGTTTGAAGCCGGTCCAGATATCAAGCAGCTTTCCGTCGGAACTGAAAACCTGGATCCGCATGTTGTCCCGGTCGGCGATAAACACGCGATCGCTTGCGTCAACGACGACGGCGTGCGGTGCGTTGAACTGTCCCGGTCCGTCGCCCGGTTCACCCCATGTCGTGAGGAACTTGCCCTTGGCGGTGAATTTCATGATCCGGCTGTTTCCGTACCCGTCGGTCACGTAGATCTCTCCCTGCGGGCCGAAGTTCACGTCGGTCGGCTTGTCGAACTGGTCGGTTCCCAGTCCCGGCTTGTCGGCTTGTCCCAGCGCGAGCAGCAGTTCCCCTTGCGGATCGAACTTGTACACCAGGTGATGGCCGGTATCGGTGACCCAGACATTGTCGTCGCGGTCGATGCGGAGGCCGTGCCCGGACCCGATCAGGTCGCTGCCCCAGGACCGCACGTACTCGCCGGTCGGCTCGAAGCAAACCACCGGATGTTCAGCCCGGTGCAGCATGTAAATCTGCCCCTTGCTGTTGACTGCGACGCCGGAGACGCCTCCCAGCACGATATGGCCGGGCACCTGCAACAGGTCGACCACCGGCTCGAACTCGATTTGGTCACCCGCGTGCCCCGAGCCAATCGGACACGCCATCAGGCCCAGAAAAACTCCCGTCGCAGCGATCATGCTTCGCATTCGCATCGTCAGATTCCTTGGAGAAAGGTTGGCTCGAAGACAACGCCCGGCACCGCCGAAAGTGGCACGGTCGTTGACAAATGGTGTTTGATCAGACGCGCCGGTGATTGCCCATCAGTTGTCGCGCCGGCTCCAGGCAAACGTTTTGGACCGGGGATTCAATTGCAACAAGCCCTGCAACAAGCCCTCGCTGCAACAAGCGGCCGACGTCGTCACCTGACGGCGGCCCATCGCAGGCGCGGCGTCATCCGCCCGGCCCCACGGCGTACAGCCGGTGAAACCCACGCAAGTAAATGAAACCGTCGCTGATGGCCGGCGTCGCGAAAAACTCGCCCGGTAGCTTGTTCTCCGCAAGGAGTTTGAACGTGCGTCCTTCCTCAATCACCGTGCAGATGCCCTCTTTGCTGAGAATGTAGACCTTACCGTCGGCAACGACCGGCGAGGCACGGTACACCTTGCCTTTGAGCCGCTTCTGCCAGTAGCGTTTTCCAGTCAGCGCGTCAAAAGCGCGGCCGGTCCCGTCGTCGCGCGGTGCATAGACGATGCCATTGTGGCACGTGGGCGTTGGGCAATCGGCCATGTTCTTGTAGTTCCACAAACGGTGGGACTCCGTGATGTCGCCCTTGCCGCCGGTCCGCACGGCAATCGTGCTTTCGCCTCGCGACGCACAGACGATGGCACCTTCGCAGATCGTTGGTGATGCGTTCAGTCGACCGTATTCGCTCTTGACCTTCAGCCCGGCGCTAATCCAAATCTGCTCTCCGGTCTGTGTGTCGTAGGCATTGACGTGGTCGGCCCCAACAACCACCAATTGGTCGCCGTCCGAGGATTCCAGAATGACGGGTGAAGAGTATGCGTCTGTTCCGTCGGCAACCGCCGGAAGGGTCCGGTCAGCAAACCAGACTTCGTCGCCTGTTTCCTTGTTGAAGGCGACAACGTAAGACGGCCCCTTATGCATGCATGCCACATATAGCAAATCGCCCCACAGCCGCGGCGAGGACGCCATGCCGAACTTGATGTCATAGGCGGCGTACTCCTCCGCCAGATTGTGGCTCCAGACAACCTCACCGGACGGATCGAGACAAACCAGATGCCCCGTCCCGAAAAAGGCCCAGACATGCTCTTCGTCCGCCGAGGGGGTCGGCGTGGCCGCATTGTTACGGCCCCGGAACAGATTCGGCGGCCCATAGCCGACGAGCGTTCCCTCACCGACGTTCTTCTCCCAGAGAATGCGACCGTCCTTGCGATCAATGGCGATCACCCACAACTGCTCGTCTTCATCCTGCGAGGTGACGTAGATGCGGTCCCCGACGACCGCCGGCGACGAGGCACCCCGGCCGGGCAGATCGGCCTGCCATGCCAGGTTTTCGGTTTCGGACCACGTTACCGGCAGGTTCGTTTCGGTCGAAACCCCCGTCCCGGCAGCACCTCGAAAACCAGGCCAGGGTTCGGCCCGCACGACCGACACGCAAAGCGCGCACCAGAGACCTCCAAAGATGAGCACATGTCGGCGGACAGTCATTTTTCTCTCTTCTTGCGAGCCAAATCGGGATCAGAAATGGAATGATCTGTAAGACGGAAGGGAACAGCCATTCTTGGCCACGCTTCCGCACAAGTCAAGGACGCCCGAAGTGAAAGCGCCGTCGCCGTTTGGACGTCGTCCGTTTGTCTGCAGGAGCAGAACGCGGATGCCCTGCGCGGAACACTCGCAACCCAACCGACGAGAAGAGACCACACTCATCTCAGCTCAGTTGCACAGTCCGCCGCCTTCACCGCTCTGAGGTTGTGATTCTTTCCATCGTGCATGCAAACACCCGGTGTCTCGAATCAGCAAGCACACGAAGATCCCGATTTCCGGTGGTTTATGGTCCTCAACCTTTCGACCAATCATGGGACACCGGGCGTATCCCCCGAAAAACTCACAAGCTCTCTGCGTCAAGAGAGTCGCGTCAACAGGGCAGCGCTTGTGAAGAAGGCGGCTGCGACGGGTCGTCAGGACGCCAATGCGTCGATGCACACGATCCCGGAGGCTTCAAGTTGCCGCTGCGACCGGCTCTCGGCTGTCGGGAGGAACTGGAGGTCGAACCTGCGGTGCAGGGACGGCTTGAGGCCGGTCGTGAACGAGAAGGAGGCACGGTCCCGGTCCGGCAATCGGCACAGCACGCTTGAGACGATCGGCACCGGGTTGCGGGCGCCGATGACGACGACACGGCGGTCACGCAGCTCATCGAGAATCCGGCCGGTCAGTTCTGACAGGGGCGTGTCCGCCGATAAATGTCCGCCGGCCGGGTCGCAGAGGACCGACGAGCCGGGCAGTTCGATCGGAGCGAGTTCGCCCGGTGAAGACGTTCGTAACCGTAAATACCCCAGGGCAAGGGCCGTTCTCCCCAAGGCCAGCGGATCGTCGCGGTATCCGGAGAGCTGCTCCCGACGCACGAGAAGCAGATTCGTTTCCACGCGGAATCCCCCCCGGTCGCTGAATTCCGATTCCCCCAGCACGGTGCGGCTGAGGACACCCCAACCGTCCGCCGCGGCGAAGTAGTTCAGGCTGTGAAAGCCGACGTCCGGGCCGACGAGCGAGTCGTGGGTCGGTCCCCAAACGGAAAGTGTCTGAGCCAGTTCATCCGTGATTCCCGGCGACCGGGCCACGAGATGGTAACCGCGGGCCTGTCGTGTTTGGGCGGACGTAAACAGGGCTTGTTCGACGAACATGATTTACAACTGCTCCATCAGCCATTGGAGCGGCTCCAGGATGCCATGCGGTTCGACGTGCAGCGGCATGTGCAGCCGGCGTCCATAGCCATCGGTTCCCATGGCGTAACTGCCGACGATGCCCGATGCGAAGAATTGATACCGGGAGAAATGGCGGCGGCATCCCTGGACGAGGCCGGGCATGGTGGCGGCTGCGAAGTCTGCCGGATCGGTCGACGCCTCCGGGCAGGAGTCCGATTTCGTCAGGATAATGGACAACGGCACTTTGCATTTGCGGCGCCGGAGCGAGCCGTCCCCTTGGTACGCATTGGCAAGGTACGAGATCAGTTTCATTGCGAAGATGTCTTCCGTGCGACCGTCGTCCCGGGCCCGTCCCGAGTCAAACAGGACCAGCAACCCGCATGATTTGGAGATCACGGAGCGAATCACCGGGTGAGCGTTCTCATGTTCCAATTCCAAGGCGATTGCCTCGCCGGCGAGGTCGGGTGTCACAATGTCAATCACGCGTTTCGGCCGCTTGGTCGCGGAGACTTCGCAGTGAACCCACCGCCATTGGTCCGCTTCCGACGGTGTTTTCTCAGGGAATCGCTGCTTCTGCAGGGCGTCGATCGTCTCCTGTTGGACCGCCAGAGAGAACGGACCGTTGGGGAGGCCTCGCAAGGGGCAGTTCCCTTTGCTCAACATGTCGAGCAGCAGCCCCAGGTAAACGGTCTTCCCGGCTCCACTGGGGCCGAGAAGCGTAATGAACTGGGGCGGTGCCCCACGCGATGCAACGACCTGCGACACCTCCAGAGGAGCATGGCAGTTGGGGCAAAACATGTGCCGCGTGGCGACCAATTGGTCGCAGCACGCGCAGTTGATCTGCGGGTCGCGCACTTCAGGACTCGGGGCAGCTTTAACCATGAGATACTCTTTCGCGGCAGTCGGGGAACGTTTTCTGGTCACTCACACGAACGCGGAGGGGGACGGGGGCTCTTTCAGTTGCCCCGCCGGCAAACAGCAGCGAAAACCGACGTTGGCGGCGCGGTACAGGAACGGCTGTCCCGTGCGAAACTGGCAAGTCGCCTGCGTTTCAAAATAGGTGTCAAACGCCCCGCCGCGGATCTCCGCCATCGCCTGCTCAAAGTTGACTCGCAATCCGGACGTCCGAGCGTCGTACTGGTACTGCGTCGCCACCCACTCCCACACGTTGCCGATCAGTTGGTAGATGCCGTTGGGCGTGCATCCGTCGTAGTAACTGTCGACCGCGACGGTCTCTCCGGGTCCGCCCGTCCAGGTGTTGGTCCGCTCCGGCAGAAACGCGCTACCCCACGGGTAACGGACGTTCCGTCCGCGTCCGTCTTTGCCGTGGCTCCAACTGCCGGCATGCTGCCACTCTTGGGCGGTCGGCAGCCGCTTCCCGCACCACAGGGCGTACGCGCGTGCTTCGAACCAGTTGACACCGACGACCGGATGCGATTCCTTGCCCCGCGGTGGCTTCCCGTTGATCCAGAACCGCGGCCCGGAGAATCCTGTGGAATCGACGAACTGCAGCAGATTGGGCCAAATCTCCTGCGGCCACAAATCCGTCTGGCTGTAACCGGCGTCGGACACGAACCGCGCGTAATGCTCGTTGGTGACGGCGAACCGGTCCAGATAGAAGGCCGGAATCGGCGAAGAAGCCGGGTCCGTCGCCGCAGCGTGGTTGCCCAGGGCGTCCCGTCCGGGGACGAGTGCCATTTCTTTCTCCATCGCCACCCAGGCCAGCGCCTGGACGTGCTCATCGAATGATTCGTCGTTGTGACGGTTCAGGACCAGGCCGTACCGCCCCTTCGACAGCAGGGCGTCGACGGACTCGTTGCCGGCCCGCTCGTCGTGCGCGCTGGCCGTACGGGGCGAATCCGCGAAATCGTCGGCCGCCTTCGACCGGCTGAACAGGGACATGATGCTCACAAATCTTCTCCTCAATTGGCTCTGATGGGGAACCGCTGACAGCGTTCAATCACGACGGGCCGCGCCGCGCGTGCTGTCGGATCTCTCTTTTGATTTGTTGGAATTGAAGGGCTGCTGACCGGCCTGCGGCGGCGGAGTCGAAATCAAAATAGTCGGCCGGGTTCGACAGATTCGCGTTCGATACGCCCGGGTCCGGCAAGTTGGGCGACTGCTGTTCCGACATCGCCTCGCCGGATGCAACCGGCACCGCGGCGACGACGACATCGGATTGTGCCGCGGGTCTGCTGTCGGCGTCTGCCAGCGACATGCGGCGGTCCGCTTCAATCCGATCCCAGGCCGCCGTCAACATCTCCACCTCCTCGGCGATGCGTTCCTTCTGCTGTTGTTTCGATTGTTCCCAAAGGATCTGCTGGTCCCGCAACTCACGAGCCTTCTGCTCCAGGGCCGCGTAATCGCCTGCCTGCTCCGTCAGATCACCGCAAGCCTCGTCGATCTTCGCCAACTGCCGGCCAAGAAAGCCGTCCACATGCCGGGTGAGCCGTTCGAGCCGGCAGACGCATTCGTCAACGACCTCAACGGACGGTCCGCAGCCGGCGCGGTTTCCGTCATGCGACGATGTCGCCGGGTGTTCCGATTGATATGTCTCGTAATCCACGATGCGTCCTTCTTGCGTGGCGGGTTGATGACGACCCCAATGATTGGCCACAAACCAAGTTTCCTGTTCCGGCCCAACGAGGCCGTCCAATTCGTTTGGGTGATGCGCCTCACGGGCGTCCCCACAAGATCGAATCACATCGCGTTCCACGAATCTCGTATCGTCACGTCTCGTCTAACTCCGCCGATATTCTCGTCCCGAATTGTCCGCCGACCGGCCAAGTGGAACCGGATCAATCGGTGTCCAACGGCCGGCCTTCGAGCTTCCTCCAGAGTTTGCCCATCCGTTGGGACATCGTCGGCGCCGAAGGGCGTTGCGGATCCGCTTCGTGAATCTCTCGAAGGTGCTCCCGAAACGCCCGAATCTTGTGATCGGCTGAGTCCACCGTTTGGCCTTGCCGGTCGAGTTGCAACGCAATCTCGTCCTGCTGTCGTGCCAGCGCGGCTCTTTCGCGAGCCAGCGATGCGTTCTCCTGGGCGAGTTGCAGACGCTCCTCGCGTAAGGCCGCATCAACGGCTGTGGCGATCCGTTGCTCGGTGTCCGCGACGGAGGCGTCCTGCAGCCGAGAACGCGACTCATCGAGTTCCTGTTCCGCCTTCAAGAACTCGTCCTTCAGGCGTGAATACTCTTCGCGGAGCCGAAGCACCAACTCGTCCCGCGCCGCTCCTGAAGCGACGTCGGTGTCTCCAGTCGCCAGTTGGTGTTCCGCCCGGTCGCGCTGCTCGGTCAGTTCGGTGATCGTCTTGCTCATGGCATCCCGCTCGGCATGCCACTCCTGCTCCCACTGCCCGACACGGCGATCGACCTCGCAGAGCCACCCCTCGAGTTGCCGGCTTTCCTCGCCGGCCGTCTGGAGCGCGTCTTCAGACGTTTGAAGCAGCTCAGTCAACGCTGCGATCCGGGTGTCACTTTGGTCGAGTTCGGCGAGGAGCTGCTCCAGCCGCCCGACCAGCTTCTCGGCCTCAGCAGCGGTCACCGTCTCCTCCGAGACGTCCTCTCCCCCGTCGAATTCCGTAAGATCCTCCAGCATCCTCAGGCGTTCATCCCGTTCGGCGAGTTCCGACCGCAGGAAGTCGAGCTCCACTTGAAGAAGCTGCACGGCGTCGTCGTGCGACTCCTCCCGCGCGTAGGGGCCGTCGGTGATGTCACCGTGGCCCTCCGTCGAAAGAACGTCGGTCTCGTCGGGGCTGTCCCAGGGATCAAAGTCGCGGTCCCACGCAGCACGATCGTCACCCGTATGAGGAGCCGGCGGCGAATCATGAACGGATCGCGGGACATCGCTTTCGTCAGTCCGCGGGTCTTTGTCGGCGTTGAGACGTGAGCGGCTCTCGTCCTCGGCTGACAGCAGGAGTCCGCCGGGATGGAATTCGCGTCCGGTTTCTGCCGCGTCTCGGTCGCTGATGCCACCCGCATAGAAATCGCTCGGTGCACTGCCATCCGCGTCGGCGGCGACGGTGTCATCGGGATCCCGTTGACTTTGGGGAACCGCCGGTTCTCTTGTGACAGGCACGGCCGACACGCGGGACTGAATGAGAAAGCCGGCGATCCGCAACTCGAAGGCGGTACCGTCGACTCGCTCTTCTTCGATCCGACGTCCGTCAAGAAACGTTCCGATCTCAGTGCTCCAGTCGCGAACGGTGATCCCGCCGTTGTGGAATTCGATCGTACAGTGCATCCCGGCGATTTCGGGGGAGTCGAGACGCAATCCGCACGCGGCACTGCTGCCCACGACCAAGACCTGCCCTTCGGGCAGCTGATGCGTGTGGACAGAACCGTCCGCCGCGCAGACCTTTAGCTGCAGGCACCGGGGAGAGACCGCTTCGATGTTCGTTGGGGGCATGCTCATGCGAATTCACAGCTTCAGGAAAAACACGTGGTTCAAGACAGGCACGTCGCGAGTGACGGTTGTTGTTCCGAATCGGTCGGCGGGACGCCTGGAGACCCGTTGAGAGATTGATCGATCGCGGCAACAATTCGTTCTGCCGAATACGGTCGGGACAGGACGACATCGAACAGGTCTTCGCCGCCTGCGCCGTCGTCCGGATCCGCTTCGCCCGCCAGAATGCCGACGAGCTTCATGTTGATTTTCTTCGAGGCGACTTGTTCCCGCACGTTTCGGGCGAACTGCTGTTCGCGGTCCGAGCCGCCGGGGAGAATCAGAATGTTGGGGCGTCCCCGCTTGAGCAACAGTTGGACCGCCAATTGGTCGCGGACGATCTTGGCCGCGTAACGTCCTCCGGGTTGGCCCAGTGCTGAGCGGAGCGTCCGCGCGGCACCGGGATCGCTTTCCAATGCGACGACCTGCAGCACCTCCCCTTGGGCTTGGCGGTCGACGAGTTCCGCAAGCGTGAGTCCCCGCAGGACGCGGCGTGTGCCTTCGGCATCGCGTCCGAGCCGCTCGGCAAGGTCCGCCGCAGAGACCGGATCGTTTACGCCGCTGAGCACCTTCATTTGGTCGGCGGTGAGCCCCGCGCGATCGAGGTTCTGCCCCCGGATCGACCGTCGCACGTAGACCGTGCTCGACGAGTCTTCGGGTACGTCCTGTAAGCCACATCGCCCGGACGCTTCGACCAGCAATGCGGCGAGGCTCGTGTCCAAAGGCAGCTTGCGGAACAACGGCGACGCCACACGTCCGGTTTCAAACCGAAACCCTTTGAGCTCACTGTGGAAACACTTCCAAACAAGCATGGCGGCCTGGTGCCGGAGCACCTGCCGCAGCAATCGGGGGTCGAGCACCTTACGATCGAGCAATTCGACCAGTCCGTCGACTTCCGAGCAGAGTTTTCCACCGACAGTCAAATTGAGCACCGGAGCAAGGTCGCGGAGCGACTCCGGCAGCGTCTGCACGATTTCGCGGGGATCGATGCCCGTGCCAATCACCGCCTGCAACCGCCCGTCGTCCGTGAAGAACCAGATTCGCGATGCGCCGGCCTGAACCTCGAGCACACCGCTTTTCGATCCGTTGTTCAGAAAGTCCAAGACCTCCCGCAGCGAGAACGACTTGAAGGTCCCGGCGAAGTCCGCCTCTTCGAGTGCGTTGATGACTTCCGGGACAGCCGTTCCGTCTGCCTGGGACTGCACGATCAGCCGTCCGGTATCGAGCGCGTTGGCGACCGTCGTCGTCAGCAGCTCTTCCGAGTACGGCTTGGGCAGCATGTCGACGACGTTGGGGGCGTCCGTGTATTCCACGTATGCTTTCTTCCGCAATGTCGAACTCACGACCACTGGCGTATGGCGGACCTCGGGAATCTCCAACAGCTTCTGACAGACGTCCAGACCGGTGGTTCCCGGGAGTTGGTGGTCCAACAGAATCAAATCCGGACGGACAGCCTGCGCCTGCTCGATCCCTTCCTCGGCATTGGGGGCGAGGATCACGCGATACCCTTCCGGGCTGAGCGTCCCGTCGACCAGCCGTCGAATGGTCGCGCTATCGTCGATCACCAGGATTGTTATCTGACTCATCGCTTGTGCCTCGGGTGGTTACGTCGCAGGAGTAATAACAAGCTGTTCCAACATCGTCTCAATCGTCGCGTCGCTGACCGGTTTCGACAGGAAGCCGTCGGCTCCCAGTTCGTGGGCTTTGGCTTTCGTTTCCGGTTCGTCGCGGCTGGTGACGATCACGACCGGCTTATCGGGAGTCCGCGGGTCGTTCTTGATGGCAGTCAGCAGTTCAAACCCGTTGAGGCCCGGCATTTCGAGGTCTGAGAAGACGGCATCAAACGTTGTCGTTCGCGTGAAGTTCAATGCCTCCACCCCGTCACTGGCTTCGGTGATGTCGAAGCCGTAGGGCAGGAGCTTCTCGACGAGCCGCCGCCGCGCGCTGAGGGAGTCCTCGGCGACGAGAATCTTCGGGCGCGCGGCCTCGGATGACTTCAGTCTGTTCATCCGCATGATCTGGCTATCGGACGTTAATTCGGGTGCGGACGTTTCGTCGGCCTCCCTGAGAAGGCGGGGGCTGTCGAGCAACAGCACGACTTCGCCGGCACCCGACAGGGTGACCCCGCTGAGCACGGGATGCCGCCGCAACAGCGGCGGGAGAGGCCGCACGACGACTTCTTCCGGCCCGAGGATGTCTTCGACGACGAACGCCCGCCGCTGCCCGGAGGTCTGGTGAGCTGACGATGCGGTTTTGCCGTTCGCCGACGATGCACGGGCCGGTGATGCAGAAGCCGGCAGATTGCTGCCGAGGACGAGTGATCGGGACGATTCGGGCGGCGCGGCTTTCTCGGACGACGAGAGCCGCAAAATCCGTCTCAACTCGACATGGGAACGATCAGAAATGGCATCGGCACAATCGTCCGACGTGTCGCCCAACGAGGTGGACATGACGAACTGCATCGGCAATCCGAAGAGCTGTCCGCCGCACCGAAACACGAGCGAATGTTCGATCACCGAAGGCAGCGGAATCGCCAGCCGAAAAGTCGTGCCAACGCCCGCTTCGGAATGCACGTCGATCTGGCAACGGCATCGGTTGAGGGCCGTCAGCACAACGTCCATGCCCACGCCGCGGCCCGCGACTTCGCTCGTTTCGGTCCGCGTTGAGAAACCCGGATGAAAGATCAGACGGGACAGCTCGCTGGGCGAAACCGGCTCGTCCGGGCGAACGAGGCCCCGTTCGATCCCGCGGCGGCGGATCGCGTCAAAGTCGAGTCCGCCCCCGTCGTCGCGAATGTCCAGAAGCAGCATCTGCGAGCTGCCGGACGCTTCAAGCGTGATCGTCCCGACGGCATCCTTGCAGGCCCGCACTCGCTTGTCCTCCGTCTCGATCCCGTGACAAACCGCGTTCCGCACGAGATGCAGCAGCGGCTCATACAACCGCTCCTGGAGCGATCGTTCGAGTCCCGTGTTTTGTCCCACAAATTCGAGACGGACCTGTTTGCCTTCGAGCCGCGCCGCTTCGCGAACAACGCGTTGCAATCGCTGAAACAGGCCCGACAACGGAACACGCCGCGCTTGGGCCAACTGTTGCCGAAACTGCTGGATGAACTGCGAGACGGCCCGGTTCTCTTCCGCCATCGACTGATGGCACTCTCGCAACCCGCCCGCAATTTCGCGAAGATCGTTCGTGATTTCGCCCAGAAACCGGGACGACTCCCGAGATTGGTCGTCAGCCGGCGAATGCCCGCTCGAAACCGAGCCGGTCGAAGACGAACCGGCTGCAGGCGAACCCACAAAGGACGATCCGGCCGGAGACGCGCTGCTGAAGGAATACCCCTTCGCCAGTGTGTCCAACCGACGAACGCAGCGGGACAGCTCGTCCTCTCCCTCGCCGAGCTCGGCAACGCGGCGGTCGCGACGGCGACGCCAAATCACCAAATCGACCAGCAGGTTCATCATGCGGTCGAGTTGAGACGATCGGACTCGAATGGTCTCATCGCCCGGCTCAACGTTCCGGTCGCTCACGACGGGCGCGGCGACAAGTGGCCGTGGCTGCGCGACCGCCTCGCCCGCTGAGGGGGCCTGTGAAGCCGTCCCCGGTTGGCCGAGTGCGTTGGTCTGTTTCCGGACGAAGTCGACGCAATCGAGAATCGGTTGGAGTCCCACCGACTCGCGGGACTGGTCGAACGCCGGCAACCATTCTTCGACCTCGTGCAGATACGTCGCCAGTTCACTCAGGCCGATGCTCGCCGATGCTCCTTTAAGGGTATGCAGGTCGCGGCACAACTGGTCGATGGGAGCGGGTCCGTGTGAATTGTTCTCAAACTGGATGACGGCCTGCTCCATCGAAGAGAGGCACTGTTCGGCATCTTCGAGGTACGCTTCCCGGAGGATTTCGCTGAGCACAACGACCTGTGTCGCTGCAGGTGCAGCCGGCAGACCGGTGCTTCTTCGGCTCTTGAACATCGCGTCCGGCGTGGCTCCGGAGTCCGCGCCATTGCCGACACTGGCATCCGGCGATCGCGGGCTTCTACGACCGTCTGAGCGAACGTCACTCTCCGCGTTTTCGCTGTGGGCACTGTCGGACAGCTCCTGGACCGCCGAGAGAATCAGGTCCAATTGTTCGGACGGGCTCGACATTCCAGTCCCGTCCGCGGCATCCGCCCCGCCATCGATGTCGAGCTCCGTGTCGAGCGAACTCGCCTCAAAGAATCCGTCCCCGTCGACGAGCGTCAGGTATTCGCCCCAACGCGTCCGCGCCTGTTCGGTGAGGTCGATCATCGAACCATCACCCTCGTCCTCCTCGCCGGTGAGTGTCTGGCGAAGACGCGGAAGGGACGAAGTGACGAACTCCACGATCTGTTCGGCGGTTCCTTCGCCCAGCGTTTCAGGTCCGTCGGCGAAACAGTCCACGATCTCCAAGAGGTTGGCGAGCGTTCGGCCACATTGGGACCACTCGTCGCCCGCGGCATCTTCCAATGATTCGACCGCTTCCCGGAGGTGGTCACAGGCGAGCGAGACCTGAGCGGCATCATCGGCGCACGCTCCCAGGCACTGCTCGACCGGAGTCAGCAGTTCCTCGACCGCAGCATGGATTTGTTCTGTGGTGTTCATCGGTCGTGCCTACTCAGCCGTGCCGGCGGTTGCAGGAATCGGTTCCGTTGCCAGTTCGAGGCGGGAGTCGGGAGAGTCATGCTGAGTCAATCGTTCCGCCCCATTGCTGGCAAACCGGTTCCGTCCCGAGTCCGGACCGCTCTCGCGCTCCACCCGTCTGATCTGCAGGCCGTCGCGAATTGGTTGGAACGTCTGATCGAGATGCTGCACGTGTTTGGCCACTGACCGGATCGTCCATCCGGCACCTTCGACACGGCCCCGGTTGCCGCGAGTCACATCGGAAATCCGCTCCACCGCGACAACAAGGTCTTGTGTGAGATGGAGCTGCTGGGCGGCGAGCCGGGAAATCTCCTGAATGCCGTTGCCCGAATCCGCACACGTCTCGGAGATCTTGTCGAGCTGCGCCTTCGTCGCCACCATCCGCTCCGATTCCTCACAGACGTCCTGCCGCTGCTGGGCCATCGCCTGGATCGACTCTTCCGTCTCCGTCTGAATGGTCTCAATCAACGCCGAGATTTCCCGTGTCGCCAAAGCAGCCTGCTCGGCCAGTTTGCGGACTTCGTCCGCGACCACCGAGAAGCCGCGTCCCTGCTCGCCCGCGCGAATCGACTCGATCGAGGCGTTCAAGGCGAGCAGGTCGGTCCGTGAAGAAATCGCTCCAATGGTGCCCACAATCGCGTTGATCGCCTGCGACCGTTCTCCGAGTGCTCTCAGTTTTCGTTCCGATCCCTCGACGCGCGACCGGAGCCCCTCAATGCGCTGCAGATGGTTGTCGACCATCTCTTTGGCCGAAGTCGCCAGTGCACCGGCATTCAGAGCCGCTGCCCGGGCTGAATTCGCGTTCTCCGCGACCGAGTCAAACTGCAGCGAGAGCTGTTCGACGTAGGTGGTCGTCCGATTGACCGCTTCCGACTGTTCTTCGGTCCCGGAGGCGATCTCCTCGGTCGATCGCTGAATGTCAGCCGTGTCGTTCACGATTTGTTCAAAGTCGGTTTGAGCCGACGTCAACAAGCTCGCCAGCGTTTGACGGAGCCGGCTGACTGCGTTTCCGAGTTGTTCACGCCCGGACGAACTGGCTCGTCGGTCGATCTTGTCGAGCAGCTGATCGAGTTCCTGCGCCTGTTTGCGGGCGCTCATCGCTGCGTCGGTCCAGCGCCCGGCGCGGGCTCGCATTTGTTCGATCACACGGTCGAACTCCTGGATTCCCAACGAGCGCGTCGGTGCGTCCGCATCGGACAACGCCGCTTCCTTGACATGTTCCAGACATCGCTCGATCCAGCGGCTCACCGCAAAGCCGGCGAGCACTGCGACACCGATAATCAGACCGACGGTCCCGGCGGAAACGCCTTGGGGCGCACTGGCGAACCAGCAGATGGCTCCGCCGACTGCGGCGGTCAGCAGGTGAGTCGCAATAATGATGGAATTCAGTTTCATAACCCGGCCTCAATGGCTCGACTGCGGATGGAAAGGGACGGGACTGTTTTGAGCTGCGCCCGGGCTCTCACGGTTGGACCACACGTCACAGAGCACGTCGACCGCCGTCTGGTAGAGACGGTCGGCATCCAGAATCCGGACCACACCGTCGCGAAAGCTCGCCGTCCCCATAACAACCGGCCGTGGCGCGTCACCGCCGATGTCTTCGATGGATGCAATCTCCAACGGCTCCAAAGCAACCGCCCGGGTAATCGGCAACGCCCAAGGCCCGTCTCCGGCTTCCATGATCAGGAAAAATTGGGCATCGGCGTCGTGGTTCGTCGGCTCGCCGAGCAAGGCGGAAAGCGACAGCACAGGCAGGAATTCGTTGCGATGGTGACAGAGCCCTTTTAGCGCCGCCGCTGATTGAGGCACCGCCACAATCGCCGCAGGATCGGCCACCTCACGGACAGCGGCTGCCGACACGGCGAAATCCGCCCCCCCCGCACAGAAGATGCAGAACTGGTCACACAGGCAAATCTCGGACGAATTCATGGCTGAAGGGCCTCCGCAGTCCTCGGATGCGCGTTCGTCTCGTCGGGCTCGTTCGCCTTCTCGGTTCCCTCCGCCGTAACCGATCCGTTCGTCTCCTCTGGCCTGAATGACGGCGGCGGCGTGCCGGTCTCCGCTCTCAGCTTTGCGGCGATCCGTTCCTTCAGCGCGGCGAGACGATCGGGTCCGCTCCTGTCGGCTTCCGCCACCGACGGAGACGTTGCAGCTTCCGATGTGAATCGAGACGGAGCTTGTTGCGACGGACGCTGAACGCCTTCCGGCTTGAGCAGCGGGACAATGGGGTTTTCTTCCGGCAGCCATGACGGGAGAGCGGTCTCGGTGGCGGACTTGGTGGCGGACTTGGACCCGGTGGCGATCTCAGACTCGAAATTGTGCTGCGCGGCAATGTGTCGAGAGTCTTCGTGTCGCGAGGCATCGTGTTCCGAAGCTTCGCGGTATTTGCCGATGGACAGCGACGAGAGGAGAGAGCGAATGGACGCCAGTTCGCGTGATACTTCCGCGGCGAACGCGTCGCGCTCGGCGATGAGCTCGGCAAGACAACGCGGCTCTGCCGGCTCGCTGGTCACCGGTGGCTGCGTTGCGCGGACCGATGGCAACGGCGGGTCAGCCGTTCTGGATGTTCGAAGGGGTGCTCTGGACATGAAGTTCAACCGCATCGTTGTTTGAGGCGGCCCGGCGGCCCTCGGTCCCCCTCGTTGCGGTCCTGTTCGGTCTTTCAATGAGGTTCGATGGCTGCGTGAAGGAGCGATTGCACGACGTCAACCACCCGTTCGCCGACAACTGGCTTCCGAAGATAGGCCCCCATCCGCAGCCCCAGGATTTCCAGGGCATGCGAATCCAACGATGTGAGAAACACGATCGGCAGCCGGTCCCACGGGTCCCCGCACGCGATCAACTCCTGACAAACTCCGTAGCCGTCCATCTCCGGCATATTGATGTCCAGGATGGCCAGATCCGGTTCCTCCCGAAAAATCTGCTCCAATGCGTCGATGCCCGTCGACGCAGTAATGACCTCGATTCCCTCCTGCGAAAGAATCAGTTCAAGTTGTGTGCGGATCGTGCGACTGTCGTCGGCAACGAGGATTTTGGGCGCAGACATATTGGTACTTGCGCGAATTCGGGGCGAAGTGGCGTATCAAGACACGCAACTATAGGTCGCCCTTCGGGCCGGACCCCTCCGCCCCGGCCAACCTTGCATCGCTTTCGAGGCCGCTCGCGTGATGGCGCGGTCGCAACGATTCTTCCGGCGGCGCGGGTTCGGCAACCCATGCGGATCGATTCGGCACTCGGCGTCTGCGGATCACGCCATCCCGCTCATTCACGGGAATCGCCGCAGGGGCGGCCCGGCGGTCTTCACGTCCACGTGCACTGGCTGCGAACATCGACCGCCGATCCGTCGCGAAGCCAGCCGTCGAGTTGAGCCTGTTGCTTGAGCTGTTGCCCGCGCCCCAAAGGCGTGACGAAGTAGGCACACTCCAGTTCCGGTAACGCGGTCATGTCGCCCCACAGTTTCTCGAACTGGGCGACCGGAAAGACGTCTTCCTGGCCCTGCCCCCAGCGCTTCTTGACATCCTTGAGCGTGATGTAGGTCGGCATCCGTTGCGCCATGCGGCGGATGGCCGTGTCGATGGCAGCCGCGTCGCCCAGTTGGCCACGAGTGAGACCGAACGCCCGTAGCAGTCCGTCGATGTCGATCCAGGTGGTCATCGAATTGTAAAACGAGAGCCGGAATTCGGCCTGCTCGTCGGGCAGCGCGAGTCCTTCGACCAGCCGGGGGCGGCCATTGATGCGGGCCAATCCGCCGCCCCGGTCTTCGAGCCGGCGGGCGATGACCTCGAAGCTGAGCGTCTGTCCGCCATCGATGTGCCGTCCCAGCAATCCGGGGCCAATACTTGCCCCCAGGGTGTCGACATTGTGCAGCAGCAGGAACTTCAAACCGGGCTGTTGCTGCAACAGATCATGCAGCGTGCCGTTCCGCAGCATGTTGGGGATTTCGTACCAGTGGCCGACCGGGTGCAGACATTGCATCGGCAGGTTGTCGGTGTAGTCCTCTCCTTCGCCCGTTTGTTGCGCCCAACCAATGAGCGCGGCCCGCAAACTCTCGCGGACCTTTTGCTGTTGCTCGTCGAGGATTTGCTGCGGCATTTCCTCCCAGGCGAACCGCAGGTCGCGGACCATCGGCACGGTCCGCAACCCGACCGCGCGGCCCGGCGAGATGAGCAGCGGTCCCTCGAATCCGTAATTGGCGTGCCGGTCCAAATGCTCGCGGATCGGGCGGTCCGTCAGATACCCCGTCGTAAAGACATGTGCGATCGGTCCGCCCTGTTCGCGAGCCGTCTGTCGCGACTTGGCGAGATGCACTTCCAGAAAGTTGCGATGCTGTCCGTCAAACTTGCAGAACGGATGCAGCGCCTTGCAGACGCCCGCCCCCTCCGTCCAGCGGCTGCCGACGCCGGCGGCGAGTGTGACGACGCCCACTTCTCCGCGACGAATGGCAGCCCGCCCAAGCTCGACGTATTTCGACTCGATCCCGCCGCGCACGTCAATCACATCCGCCGGCTCGACATCGGTGATCTCGGTTGTTGCCGGCAGACGGTTTTGAGCCAATCCCACGCGGCCGGCCCGCAGGTCGGCACGAATCTGTTCGTGCTGTTCACGATCGAATCCGAATTCGTCTAATAGTTCATGGAGGGAGTCGTGCCGCGCGTCGTCCCGGTCCGGTCGGGGGAGCATGCGATCGAGCAGCATCCTTGCCGTCGTTCGGCCGCAGTCGCTGTCGTCGCTCCCAATGGCGTCGCCGTCCCGGCAGACGGTGCCGAGGTACTCCAGTTCCCGCCGGACAAGCGGCGAAAGCTCCCGCGATTCCTTTCGCAGCCATCCGGGGACAACCAGCCCGTAGTACCGGTCCGGCATGACCGCCGCCGCCCCTGTGCTCAGTTCGGCCCACGTTCCACGGTCGTTGATCGCGAAGTCGTACACCACCGGCTCCATCGCGAACGGCAGGGCCGTTTGCAGTTCCCGTTTGGTCTCCGCCATCGTCTCCTGGAGCCAATCCTGGGCGAGCGGTTTGACCTGCGGATCGAAAATGAAGCCCATCCCGCCGCCCGCCATGCCGCCCAGCATCCAGAAGCCCCAGAATTGCTCGCCGAACTTCTCACCGGCTCGTTCGATCAACAGGTCGGTAAAGCGGTTCGTCACCCAGGGGATGATTGTCTGCAGCGGCCCGGTAAAGTTGCACGTCGTCACTTTGCCAATGCGACGAATGTCCCCCGCCTTAAGGGCGTCGACCACGTCATCCAGAATCGCCATCGCCTCGTGTCGCGCTTGCCATTCCGGCTCGCTGCGCAGCAGGTATTTCTCAGTGACCATTTCGAGAATGGGGCCGACGTTCTGCGCCATCCCACCGTGCACCAGCACCAGACTCTCCTGCAGCTTCTGCCGCGTCTGCGCGGTGACGTCGTCCTCTCCCAAAATGGAATGCTGGGGCAACAACCGGCCGCGGCTCACGCCCTGTTCCGGGTCACCCTCCTCCGCCTGTGCGCCGGTGATGAGCTTGATCCCGGGCCAGACGCCGCCCGAATCCTGCCATCCGCCCCCGGACCCGCCGATCCACTCACCCAGAATGGCCCGCGCGGCAACGATCCGCCGGTCCCGTTCCTCCAGTCCGCCGGTCAGAGAAGAGACCTGTCCGGTCGCCCGCATGCCCAGGGAGATCAGCGAACCGAGCAGATTCGTCGAGACGGCCAGTCGCGAGCCTTTGGGGATGTCGTTGACCTTGCTGGCGATCTCCAAGCCGAGTCCCGGTCCGATCATGCGGGCGAGCAGGTCGCTCATCGGATGTTCGCAGCCCTCCAGGCCCGGCGGCACAACGCCCGCCGCGATCACCGCCGCCTTGAGGAGCCCCAGATAGTCCCGCGCGAAATCGAACATCTCGGCGATCGTCGTGACGTCAGCCGACGCACCGAGATCGACGCTTACCAATCGCAGCACCGGCTCATCGATGACTCGCAGATACGTCTCGATCGGCGGGCGCGGCTCCGCGTCCCGTCCCCGCACCCCCAAATCAACCGAGACGTTGAGCACCCGCGCCCCCTCCGGGAAATCCATCCCCAGAAAGAAGATGTCGCTCCACGCACTGTGCGAAAAGTCCATCCGCACCGACGTCCGCTCCGAGAGAATGGGAAACGGGTCTCGTTCGCCCTCCCGTTGCAGCAGTGCCCGCCGCAGCCGCAGTGGGTGATCGGCCGGATGGCCGATGCGAAACATCCACTGATTGCCCCGCACTGTCCGCACGCTGCGGCGGACCTGATCGGCAAGCGTTTGGAACGCCAGTTGATGATACGCCTCTGCGAGACCGCTCGCCGTCGTCACGCTCGCCCCGTCGCGCTGTTGTTGCGACCGGAACGCATCGATCGCTTCCTGAAACCGGCGGCCCAGCAGATGCTCGTATCCCTCGAACGGCAAGAATCCCGTGTTATCAGTCGGCAAACATTGCGGAACGTGATACCGATAAATTGCCGCCAGAAAGAACAACGCCCGCACCCGGTGATAGAGGTTGTCCGACCGGCGTCGGAAGTGGTCCAACTCGCGGCAGTCCGCGAGCAACTCCTCCAACGAGGCGTCCGCACACAACGAATCGAGCGACCGGTTGCGGACCGCGTCGTCCCCGCTGACGATCACATCGACGAACCGGCTCATAACTCCGCACCACTTCGTTGGTTCGCCAGCAGTTCGACCAGTTCCGTCAGAATCTGATCGCGGTCGCGGCCGGAAAGCGACAACGCCAGTTGCGCGACCAACAGCCCGTACTTGGCACCGATGTTGTATCGCGAGCCTTTGAGTTCGTACGCCAGATAGCGCTGCCGATGGGCGAGCCGCGCCAACGCATCGGACAGCGTGACCCGCCGGTCGGTTTCCTTCAGCAGGCCTGTCAGGATTTCCATGACGAGCGGGGTGAGCACGTGCATCCCGAAAAAACATTGGTAGTACCCCGACCGCAGTCCGGCGATAATCAGTTCCTGCTCCGCCTGCGTGGGCGTCGGTTTTTCGACGACCGTTGTCACTTCGTACAAACGGGCTTGCTGTGCGACATGCGTCCCACCGACCGCTCCGAAATCCGGCAGCTTGTTCTCCCGCGTCGCCTGGACCGCCGACACCGCACAATCGTGCTCTTCAGCGATATTGATGAGCTGCCGCGCACAGCAAACGACGGTTTCGCTGAGATAGAGGTGGTCGCCGACCAAATGCAGAAACGGCTCCGCGCCGACGAAGTCCTTCGCCCGCGAGAGCGCGTCCCCATATCCGCGCGGCTCAGACTGCTCAACAAACGTCAGCAACCCCTGCAACTCACCGGCCGACTGTTCGTACGCCGCCTGGTCTCCCGGACAGATGACGAGGCAAATCTCCTCGATCCCCGCCCCGGTCACCTCCTCGACAATGAGTTGCAGCGCGGTTTTGTTCTGTCCCCCCCGGTCGACAAGCTGCTGTAACGGCAGCGTATGCTGATCCGGCGCGGCGGCGGTAATGACGGCTTTACGGACATTCATTGATAGTCACTCGAGTCCCCGGACGTTGAAGGAATTGCACTCGACGTTATGTGAACGATCGGCCTGGGTAGCACCGGTTGTCCCAACCGGTGCCGCGCAGCGGCGGGAAGCATCTGTCTGACCGGTCGGTTCACTAGAGATGGGCGATTCCCCCAGTGGCTTCTTGTCGCGCTGCGACACGGATTGGGACAACCCGTGCTACCCCCCATTGCAAACGATCATCAATGGTCACTCGGCACCCGCATCGGCATGGGAACTCGGAGCACACGTTGGAATAATTCAATCGGGTGTCAATCCGGGCGATGGACCGGCGATCCCTCAGGCGAGGATATCGTCGACCACGTTGCCGTGCACGTCGGTCAGGCGAAAGCGGCGCCCCTGGTATTTGAACGTCAGCCGTTCGTGATCGATCCCCAGCAGATGCATGAGGGTCGCTTGCACATCGTGGATCGGCACAGGGTTCTCGGCGATGTTGTAACCGTAGGGGTCGGTCTCGCCGTAGGTCATCCCCGGTCGGACGCCGCCGCCCGCCATCCACATGGAAAAGCAGCGGGGGTGATGGTCGCGGCCGAAGTTGTCGCCTTGAAGTTTGCCCTGACAGTAGTTGGTGCGGCCGAACTCGCCTCCCCAAACAACGAGCGTGTCTTCCAGCATGCCCCGCCGCTTGAGGTCGCGAACGAGTGCCGCCGACGCCTGATCCGTTTCGAGGCATTGCCGGTGAATGCCTTTGCGCAGCCCGCCGTGCTGGTCCCAGCCTTGATGATAGAGCTGAATGAACCGCACGCCCCGTTCCGCCAGCCGGCGGGCCAGCAGACAGTTGGCGGCGTAGGTGCCGGGGTTACGGGCGTCTTCCCCGTACTCGTCGAAAATGTGGGCCGGTTCGTCCGACAGATCGGTCGCTTCGGGGATCGACATCTGCATACGGTACGCCAGTTCGTACTGCGAAATGCGGGTCTCAATGAGCGGATCGGACTGTTGGGTAAGTTGCAGTTCGTGCAACCGGCGGAGGGCGTCGAGCATGTCCCGTCGGCCGTCGGCGTCGATGCCGTCGGGATTGCTGAGATACAAGACCGGGTCTTTCCCCGAACGAAACCGTACCCCCTGGTGCTTGGACGGCAGAAAACCGCTGCCCCACAAGCGCGACAGCAGCGGCTGTCCCCCTTTGTCTTTGGTGACCATCACCACGAACGCTGGCAGATTGGCGTTGTCGGTTCCCAACCCGTAACTGAGCCAAGCGCCGATGCTCGGGCGACCGGGGAATTGTGTCCCGGTCTGCACGAACGTCACTGCCGGACCGTGATTGATCGCCTCGGTATTCACCGAGCGGATGATGCACAAGTCGTCGGCGACGCTGGCGGTGTGCGGCAGCAGTTCGCTCAACCACGCTCCACTCTCGCCGTGCTGCTGAAAGGCGAACGGCGAACTGGCCAGCGGCAGGCTCGACTGATTGCCGCTCATGCCCGTCAGCCGCTGCCCCTGACGGATCTCGTCGGGGAGTTCGGTCCCGTGCTTCACTTTGAGCAGCGGCTTGTGATCGAACAGATCCAACTGCGACGGTCCGCCCGCCTGAAACAGAAAGATGACCCGTTTGGCACGGGCCGGAAAGTGCAGCGATTTGAGGACGCCCGCTTCGTCCGGCAGTTTGTCTGCGGCAACGGACTCACCAGGGGCCGCCTGAGCCCCCGGCGGCGAGAGCATCTCCGCCAGCGCCAGCGAACCCAATCCCATGCCGAACCGGCTCAGCAGTTCCCGCCGCGGCATGTCCACGGAGGCCTCGTGACCTGTGCATTGTCGATTCATGTCAAACCTCGGTTCATCTCCGCGTGATGCTTTCATCAAAGTTCAAGATCGTGTTGGCGACGACCGTCAGTGCGGCGAGCCGCACGGCGTCGAGTGACTCGCTATGGGGACTGGCACCGATCTTCAACAGTGCCGACGCCTGTTCGGGCGCTGCTGCGAATCGCGCCTGTTGTGTTTCGGCGAGCTGCGTCAATATGGCGATCTCCGGCTCACTCGGACGGCGGCTTGTCAGTCGGCGAAACATGTCTGTCAACAGCGTCGCATTGTCTTCCCCATGCTCACGCATCAGATGTTCCGCCAGCAAACGGGACGCCTCGACGAACTGCGGGCCGTTCATCATCACGAACGCCTGTAACGGCGACGACGTCCGTTCCCGGCGGACGCGGCACACGTCGCGCTTTGAGGCATCGAGCGTCATCATCACTGGTGCCGGTCCGGTCCGCTTCCAGTAGGTGTACAGGCTCCGACGGAACAGCCCTTCGCCGGTGTCCGGTTTTGTCGGTTTGAAGGAGACCTCAACCTCGTACGGCTTCGCCGGCGGACCGCCGATCCGTTCGACCAGCAGTCCGCTCGTCGCCAACGCGGCGTCGCGGAGCATCTCCGCCGGCAGACGATAGCTCGACGCCCGTGACCACAGCCGATTCTCCGGGTCGGTTCCCACGGTTTCCTCACTCACGTGAGACGACTGCCGGTACGTTGACGACATCACCATCTGCTTGAGCAGCCGTTTGACGTCCCATCCCCGATCGGCGAAATCGCGGGCCAGCCAGTCGAGCAGGTCCGGATGCGTCGGGCTTTGTCCCTGGCTGCCGAAATCTTCCGGCGTGCGGACCAGTCCGGCACCGAAGACCATTTGCCAGTACCGGTTGATCGTCACCCGCGCGGTCAACGGCTGTTCGTCGCTCGTCAGCCATCGGGCGAGCCCCAAGCGATTTTGCGGGGCGTCCTCCGGAAACGGCGGGAATGCAGCCGGCGTTTGGGCCAAGACCGGCTCGCCACGGGCATCGTACCGGCCTCGCTGAAGCAGAAACGTCTGCCGTGGCTTGTCCAGCTCACGCATTACCATGATTTCCTGCGCCGCATTCTGAGCATTCGCCAAGGCCTCGCGAGCGCGCTTGGTCTCGGTCAGTTGCCCCTCGTAGTCCGAATTGGCGGTCGACAGATGATACTCAAACAGTTGCGCTCGCTCGGCATCGTCCAGTTGGCCAACCGGCTTGCCGAGCAACTCGGTAAGACGGTTTCCCTGGTACAAGTGGGAGACTTCCAAGGGCGTCAACCTCCGGGTGAACACCCGGAATTCATCGACCATTCCCCCCGTGAAGCCACGGTCCCGCATCCGCTCGCCGATCGTGATGTTGTCTCCCCCGCCGCCGGTGATCTCCTTGTGCAGTTCATCACGGATGATATCGACCGGTGCCATTTCCCCGTTGATGAAGATTCGCAATCCCTCCGCGCGGCTCGATCCGTCATAAGTGACGGCGACATGCAACCACTCCCCGACGGCAATGGGCCGCGTGGTCCGCACACGGATGGCGTTCCCCGGCCAGAAGTGGATGAGAGCCGCGCTGAGGCGACCGTCTTCAATCAGCAACTCGTAGCCACGGCTGCCGGCGTCGGTCCAGGCACGCGAGCGATGATAGACAACGGCCCGTTCCTTGTGATCCGGTGTGTTCATCCACAGGGCCACGCTGAACGGCTCGAACCGATGGAAGTTGCCGACCTCCAGGGGCACCGCGTCATCGCCGGTCAGACGCACCGCCTGTCCCACGGGACCTGCCGTCGCAGTGTTCGGCGCGGCGATCTCTCCCTCGAAGTCCAAATGTGCGATCTCCCCGGGGGCCAACTCGGTCGGGGCTTGCTCTCCTGATTTGCCTCGTGCCGTCTCCAACCAACGGTCGAACGACGCCCGCTGTTCGGCAGCGATCTCAGCGAGCCGCTGCTCGGCAGATGTCACGTCCGCCCGCAGGCCGGCGAGCTGTTCCTTGGTCGGCTCATCTGCCAGCACGAGCGTCGGCGTCGGCACGGATTGCGTGAAGTACGAATACAACCCCGCCTCGTCGATGTTGTCGAAGAACGCCGTGAGCTGATAATACTCCGCCTGGGTGATCGGGTCGTACTTGTGCTCGTGGCAACGGGCGCATTCCAGCGTCAGTCCGAGAAAGGCGGTCGCTACCGTCTGCGTGCGGTCGGAGACGTACTCGATGCGGAACTCTTCCGGAGTGCTGCCCCCTTCGACTTTTTGTGGATGCAGCCGACAAAACGTTGTCGCCAGAATCTGATCGTCCGTCGCGGCCGGCAGCAGGTCGCCGGCCAACTGTTCGGTGATGAACTGGTCGTACGGCAGATTGCGATTGAACGCCCGGATCACCCAGTCCCGCCACGGCCAGACAAACCGGTCGCGGTCGACCTGATAACCGTACGTGTCGCTGTAGCGGGCCACGTCGAGCCACTCCCCCGCCATCCGCTCGCCGTAATGCTCCGACGCCAGCAACCGGTCGACGACCCGTTCGTACGCCTCCGCCGAGTCGTCCGCGAGGAACGCATCGACCTCTTCAATCGTCGGCGGCAGTCCGGTCAAATCAAACGTCACGCGGCGAATCAACCGCTCCCGTGATGCTTCTGCCGCCGGAGACAAACCGGCGTCCCGCAACCGGCGGAGGACGAACCGGTCGATTTCGTTGCGAGCCCACGTCGTCCCTTCCTCTTGGGGAGCCGGCACTTTTCGCGGCGGTGCGAACGCCCAATGCCCGGTGGACTCGGCCCCCTGTTCGATCCATCGCCGCAACACGTCGGTCTCTGCCGGCGTCAGCAACAAGCCGGAGTCCGGCGGCGGCATCCGCTCATCAGGATCACTCGACGTAATCCGGCGGTACAGTTCACTCGCCTCCGTGTTACCAGCGGTGACGACACTGGCAATGCCGTCGGCGCGATCGAGCCGCAGATCCGCCTCCAGCGACTCTTTGTCCGGACCATGGCACGTATAGCAACGGTCCGAAAGGAGCGGGTTCACGTCAAAGTGAAAGCTCACCGGCTGCGGGTCGGCGGCGTGAGCCGTCGCGGAGAGCAACAGACACAGAATCGAGAATCGAGACACGGCAGGAACCAACCGAGGAAGGCAGACTTGGGAGGGACGAAGCCGCCGTCGTGCGGTGCAGGGACCAGCGATGCAGCCATGCGCGGATTTCCCGACGCCGCACCAATGCCCCCCGGAACTCCGGACTCCCAGCGACCGGCGGTCGTCGACGCACCGGAGTCAGAAGTCCAGCACCAAACGAGCCGGACTTCCCCAATTATACCACCCGTCCCAGCCGTTCGCGACCAAATCACGAGCCTCCGCGCAGCTCTGGGGGCATCCGTTCGCTGCTGGCTCTCGCTCATTTCCGGGTGGTTGGGGTGCTGTTGAGGCGACAGAGACGTGTGTCCTCGAACCGAGCACGGGGGCCGTCACGTGGCTCGTTTCACTGTCCACAGCCCCAGAGCTCCCAATGTCTGGACAATCATCGATCTCAGATTGCCCCAGCCACCCCCACCCGTGAGCAGATGCTCCCGAAAGGCTCTGGGGACGGTCGCAGGCAGTTGCGCGTTCGGGGCCGGCACGAACGGCATCATATTCTTACGGTAGGGAACGGCGTCCGACTCGCAGAGGTGATGACCGAAGAATCTGTTTGCCCCCTGGCGAACGGGTCTTGAAATGGTCTGTCCGGCACTTTCGCCTCGCAGGGCCGGTTGTCACAATCGTCCCCGTTGGTTCCCGGTCACGAGACTCCCCTCAGGATTTGCTCCATGGCGCTTTCGCAGGATTGGCGGCAACGTGTTGTGATGCTGTGCGCCATGTACGTTGCCCAGGGGATGCCCTGGGGATTCATGGTCGTCGCGCTGGTCAGCTACCTCACGGAGCGCGGTCTGAGCGTTTTGGATACCGGTTGGCTGACCGGTGTCGTGCTCATGCCGTGGACGTTCAAGCTTGTCTGGGGTCCGGTGATCGACACGTTCACCATCCCCGCGATGGGCCGTCGCCGGCCGTGGATTATCGGGTCTCAGTTCATGATGGCCGTGACACTGCTGGGCATCCTCTGGCTGGGGGACTTCACCCGGTACCTGGGTGACGGTGCGACAGAAGGAGCCGTGGACCCGCATTTTGTGTTTCTGTTGGGAAGTCTGTTTTTCGTGCATAACTGTTTTGCGTCCCTGCAGGATGTTTCGACCGATGCCTTGGCGCTCGATGTCCTGCCGCCGGCTGAGCAAGGCCGTGTCAACGGCTTGATGTGGGGAGCGAAGTTGCTGGGCGAAGCGGTGGGGGCCGTGGTCATGGCGATGGTGATGTCATGGGGCGACAGCTACCGGCCCGGTTGGGGCATTCCCGCAGCGGTGATCGTCCAGTTCATCTTGCTGATTGGGATGATGATGTTTCCGCTGCTCATGCTGGAGCGGCCCGGTGAGAAGCGATTGCCCTGGAGCCACGGGCAAGCCCAGTGGACCAGCAATGCCTCCAAGGTTCGCGACCCTCGGTTGCTGATCCGCGATCTGTTCCGCGGATTCTGCCTCCTTACGACGGTCGGGCTTTTTGTTTACGGCATGCTTCACGTCCTGGGTTGGGGAATCGTGGAGGTGATCACCAAGCCACTCTATACGCAGCAACTGGGCTGGACATTTGAACAATTCAGTTACGTGACTGGATTTGCTGTGATTACCAAGCTGCCCGGTGCCCTGGCCGGTGGATATGTGGCCGACCGTTGGGGCCGCCGTAAGGTGATCGTGGCTGGGTTTGGGACTTACGGTCTGCTGCACATTCTCTTCGCCTCCTTTCCGGATTTGTGGGATCACAACTGGTTTGCTGCGGGATATCTGATCCTGAACCCGGGAGCACTTGCCGTCGGTGCAGTTGGTTTTCTGTCGATGGCGATGAAGATTTCCTGGACGAAAGCGGCTGCGACCATGTTTACGGTGTACATGACACTTTCCAATGCCGGCCATGTTGCCGGAAACCTGATTGCGGGGTGGCTCCGGGAAGATTATTCGTTCAGCTATGAAGCGCTATTCTGGGTCGCCGGACTGGTCACCATCGCCCCTTTGATCGCATTAACGGTCGTCAATCCGGCGGCCGTAGACGCCAAGCGTGCAGAATCCGCTGAGCTGCCGGACGTCGTGTGATGAGCGAGGACACATGCCTTACGCTCCACGAACCGGATCGGGCTGCTGCCACGGAGGCGGGCAGAGGGCGTCGAGCAGCACGCGATGCTCGGCAGGGATCGTGATTTCGGTGGCGGTGACAGCCTCCTGAATCTGCTCGATCCGCTTGGCACCGACCACCAGCGACGTCATCGCCGGCTGCGACAACGTCCATGACAGACAGTACGGCGCAACCGGCACGCCCAACTGTTCGGCGAGCGACTCGATCCCTTCCAGCCGGTCGAACAATGGGTCGTCCAGTTCCCAGACCCAGTCCGGTTTCTCAGCGACACGGGATCCGTCCGGGGGCGGTTGTCCGCGGCGGTACTTGCCGGTCAGCAGGCCGCCTTGCAGCGACTGATACGGGGTGACTCCGATTCCGTGCTTCTCGCAAAATGGCAAGTCGTTTTGGAACTCCCGCCGCAACAGGCTGAAGGGGATCTGCGAACTGACGACGCGCGGCCCTCCCTGCCGGTCGGCAATCCACAACAGCTCACACAACTGGGCCGCCGAGTGGTTGGACACGCCGAAATGGCGGATCTTGCCTTGCCGGACGGCAATTTCGATCGCCTCCAAGGTCGTCTCCGGCGGCACGTACTTGTCCGGCCAATGGATGATGTACAGGTCGATGACGTCGGTCTGCAAACGGCGCAGACTGGCGTCGAGTTCTCTCAGGATATGCACGGCCGACAGCCCCCGGTCCTGCGGTCCCGGCCCGACCGGAGCACCGACTTTGGTTGCCAGCACCACTTTGTCACGCCGGTCGCGCAACGCCTTGCCCACAATCTCTTCGGCGACGCCTCCGGCACTCCCCAGATAGCGGGCGTACCCCTCGTAAACGTTGGCCGTGTCGACGAAGTTGATCCCCAGATCGATCGCCCCATGCACGAGCCGAATCGCATCCGCTTCGTCGACCGGCGTACCGAAAGTCATCGTGCCCAGGCAAAGCGGCGAGACGCGGAGTCCGCTGGAACCTAATGTCCGAAGCTGCATGTTGTTGTTCCTCACATTTGACCAGATGGCTTGCCACGGAAAACACGGAATTCCCGGCGCGGGCCGGCCGCGGCCCAATTGACGAGAAGAAAAGAGCACTGATTCATGCTGATCGACATCGCGTGCTCCGCAAACAATAGACAATAGAGGGAGGATTCCCAAAGTGTCCGGGTCCATCCGTGAAACCCGGGGTTAATGGGAGACCACGAATTCCCGGACGGGCTCAGCGCGGCAGGGCCGCAACCAGGAACAGTTAACGGGAACCACAAAACACACGGAAGAAAGACGGCATCGGTTGCGTTGATGAGGGATTTCATTCATCGCATTCGCGTGATTCGCGGTTGAAAACAGGGAACCGCGAGTCGGGCGAACACGACGAATCCCTCGGTCCCCTCATCGCCGATGCAGTGACGCCTCTGGCCAGAAGATCGTTATTGTTTCCGTCCGTTCCCTTTCGTCCGTGGTTCTCCCCCGACGCCAGAAACTTGCCCAAGAAGAAAACCTTTGAAGCCTTTGTAGCCCTTAACCCGGATACTTCATCCGTCCAGTGGAGGTGGTTGGGATGGTTGGCGGGGGTCGTGATGGGCGGAGAGCCCCCTTTCCCCCCCACGGCAATCGCACGTCGAACAATCCTGTGATCACAACCTGCTACCCCAAGTTCGTCAGTTGTTGCGGTCAGTGCTTGCGCCGTAATGCGGGGGGCGGGAAAGTCTTCACGACATTTCTTCGGATTGTCTCCGAGTCATTGGCAGCGTCAGTCCGAGGTGGTGCAGCAGGAGGGCCTGGTGGGCGG
>JAJDEI010000302.1 GCA_029259845.1 Planctomycetaceae bacterium
TTCTCTGAACATTCTCCAGCAGGACACTTCCCTCAAAGAGAGCATTCGCGGCAAACGCCTCTGTGCCGGCTGGGACGAAGCCGTCCTCGACGGCATTTACCAAGCATTTCAAGCCGCTTGAACGTGCGATTGCCGTGGTCGCAGCCTGCAGCCGTACTGGCAATCCTTGTCCTTGGAGACGCGGCACTGTTACGGAGAATCAGAAGCGCCGTTGATGGAAGGGGGATGGTGCCCTCTAAGAACGTGGACGACGGCTCGTTGGAAATACATCCAGTCGACAAAACCAGAATTGTACGACCTGCAAGCCGACCCTCACGAGACGAACAACGTGATCGATCTGCAACCCAACGAAGCGGCTCAATTGAGCCAAGAATTGGCGGACTTCGACTCGACGCTGATCGTCAATCAGGGGACGAACGCTGTCCTCAGCGAACAGGAGCAGCGTGCACTGGCTTCCTTGGGATACACCGGCGGCCAACAAGTCGCCGATCAACAAGGCGACATATCCCGTCGCGACATCAAAGAGACGCTGAAGTACGCGGAACAGGTTCATCAGTGCATGCACTTGATTGATCGAAATGAATTGGAGCAGGCACGACAGATTCTGGAAGGCGTCGTGGAAGCGTTGCCTGACTATCCGAAGGCGTGGGGAACGCTGGGAGTCTGTTTCGCAAAACAGGAAGATTATCCAGTCGCCGAACAACATTTTCGGCAAGCGTTGGCTCTGGACGCGAATCAGAACTTCGCGCGCATCGGACTGGGGCGCGCCCTGTTTGCACAGAATCACCTGGAAGAATGCGTCGAGCAACTGGAGACCGCGGTCAACATTGAACCCTCAGCCCTGGACGCCCAGTATTTTCTCGGAGAGGCGTGTCGAAAACTGCGGCGATGGAAAGCGTCTCGGAATGCGTTTGATACGGCGACCACAATCGCGCCCGGATTCATTCAGGCTCAAATCGGACTCGCCGATTTGGCTCTCGACGAAGGAAAACTTGACGAAGCCGCCGCACGCTATGGCCGGATGATGCAACGTAATCCCTCTGAAACGTCAGCCTCTCTGGGCTTGGGGCGTTCGCTGACACAGATGGGGCGCGAAGCGAACGCGGTTCAGGTTTTCGAAGAGTTGTTGCATCGATCGCCGGATCATGTGGAGGCTCTCATGGAACTCGCGCGGCTGCTGGTGTCGACCCGGAATCCTTCGATTCGAGATCCTGCCCGCAGTGTCGGACTTGCAGAACTCGCCTGTGAATTGACGAATCGCCGTGAGGCAGCGCCATTAAGATCGCTGGCCGCAGCCTATGCAGGTGATGGACGACTCGACCTGGCCATTCAGGCAGCGGAATCTGCGGTGGAGATCGCTCGACAATCGAACTCGGCGTCCCTCGTGGCAGAGATCGAACGGGAGTTGAGCGAGTTTCTGGCACGTCGCGAGAAGCAGTAACCGAGACAGCGATCCCTGAGGTGGACCTCCCAAACGCGACCGCCTGATCATGTTCATTTTCGGTGGTCAAACGATGTCACGCGATGGCTTCTGCGATGGAATGTCACTTGAGCGATGCCCAGACGACTGGAGAGCAACCGGTCCTTGCGCGACCGGGATCATCGACCCGAGAACTGACATCGACCGAAACTGGGACGACCGCATCTGCTTGACATCCCCTGAAACGGAAGTTCTATTGGGCTTGGCCATTAACGTCGATTCCCGTCGGCAACCACGATTCAGGAGGCGCATGTGACGCTGTTTGTCGATCGCCTCCTTGCTGCCGATGGAGAAACGGCAGCAATGGACCGTCAGCATGTTGCGAGGCCGCGTTTGGATTTTGTCGACATGCTGCGGGGCTTGGCAATCGTCCTGATGAGCCTCGACCACGTCCGCGAGTTTCTCTCCGCAGCTCAGATTACTCCGACCGACGTGGCGCAGACGACACCGGCATTGTTTTTCATACGCTGGGTTACGCACTTCTGCGCGCCGGTGTTCGTCTTTCTGGCAGGAACTGGCGCGTACCTCTATCGCACGCGGGGGAATTCGTCCGGCCAGTTGGCGAGATTCCTGCTCTCACGCGGCCTGTGGCTAGTGATCCTGGAACTGACCGTCATTCGCCTGGCTTGGTTCTTCAACGTCAATTACGCCCACAGCGTGGGCCAGGTGATTTGGACGATCGGCTGGTCGATGGTCGTGATGTCGGGACTTGTGTTCCTGCCAGTCGCCGCCATCGCCACGTTCGGGTTGCTGTTGATTGCGTTCCACAACCTCTTCGACCCGGTCGTGGCGGACAGCTTTGGTTCGTGGGCCTGGGCCTGGCGGTTTTTGCACGACAGCGGGGGAGTCACCCCCCTCCCCGGAGTACCGGTCCACGTGGCCTACCCGCTGATCCCCTGGGTAGGAGTCATGGCGGTCGGCTACGCTTATGGCGCGATGTTGCAACTGCCCCGTGATCAGCGCCGCGTGCAAACCCTGTCACTCGGTCTGATGCTGACGCTGACGTTTGTAGCGCTCCGCGCAACCAACGTGTACGGAGACCCAGCGCACTGGGCATGGCAGCCCGAACCCGTGCGGACGTTACTCTCATTCCTGAACCTGCAGAAATACCCTCCTTCGTTATTGTTTCTGCTGATGACGCTCGGTCCGGCATTGGTGCTGCTTGCGGTTGCCGATCGTCCTCCCGGCCCCCTGGGCAAGTTCCTCATCACATTTGGCCGAGTGCCACTATTCTACTACGTGTTGCATTTGTTCGTAATCCACACCCACGGCAATCGCACGTCGAAACGTGATAAAACGACGCTCAAACCGTCGTTTGGAAGTGAAACGCGTTGGATGTTACTTCGTTGATTGGAAATCGTCACATCACCCCAAGTGACGAGGTCAGACTTTGGAGTCAATTT
>JAJDEI010000303.1 GCA_029259845.1 Planctomycetaceae bacterium
CACGGCGGTCGGCCAGACCGAGATCACCAAGCCCTTCGCCATCGAAGAGAACACCTTCAAGTTCGATGGCAACGAACTGGCCAACGTCGTCAGTGCCGACGCCAACAAAGTCGTCCTCGACGCCAACGGCACGAACCTGACCTTCGTCCGCCAGTAAACGCCTGCAACGAACGGCTCTCTCAAAACGACCCGACCGGCCCGGACCCGTTCCGAGCCGGTCTTTTTTCGTGCGCCGACGCACCTGGCTCAAGGACGACTCTCGTCGTGACGCTGGACTGTCGTCCCCCATTCCCTGCGAGCTTCATCAGTGCTGGCGGACGTTCAGGCGAGCAATGGCTGACGGGGCCGGGAGAGGGGTGAGCCGTGGCGATGGATGTGATGACGGCTCCGCTCAACCGACGCAAGGCTCCAGACGCCCTGCCGATTCCGCTGCGATTGATCACCGAGAAGTTGCTGCTCGACCACCGGACGGTGATGGCGTGGTCGGGGCCGGGGGGGCACGAAAACCGGCCCAAACCCTACGGATCGGAGGAAATTGGGGAGTAAACATCATGTCATCACCGATGCGAACGGCATCCCCTTGAACATGACTCTGACCGGCGCGAACCGACATGATGTGACGCAGTTGCTGCCGCTGGTGGATGGCATCCCGCCGGTGGCCGGCCAAGTGGGCCACCCGCAAAAACGTCCGGACGCGCTGTACGCCGATCGGGCCTACGATTCGCAGCCCCACCGCGAGCAACTCCGCGAGCGCGGGATCGAACCCCACTTGGCAAAACGCAACACCGCGCACGGCAGCGGACTGGGTGTCTATCGTTAGGTCTCCGAACGGACCCTGAGTTGGCTGCATCAATTCCGCCGTCTCCGCATTCGTTTCGATCGACGTGATGATATCCAAGAAGCGTTCATGACGCTGGCCGAAAGTCTCATCTGCTTCCGTCTCCTACCGGATGGGTTTTGTTAGGCGCTCTAAGAAACAGGGCGACAGAATGGATGACCCCTCGCTCCCCGACCGTGTGCCGTGAATGGAGGGGGCAGTCGGTACTGTCCCACGCAGCTATCCAACGACTCGTAGGCCGTCGTTCAATTTGCCGATTGATTGCGGCGATCACAGCCTGCCCCTGATCGACGGAAGATCAGCTCGAGGCTGAAGATCTCGATGGGAATGGCAAGGTGACGAGATGGTGAGGCAGATTCTGAAGGGCCCGAGGCCGCCGCCGCTACCCATCGGTGGGCCGCCTGCCGATGTGCCCGCCGCCCATCTTCCAGCGTACTGTCAGAACGCCCATGTTTCTCGAGACGGTGCTTGACACTCATTATTCACCGCATGCACCCTACTTGGCTATGCCCTCTCAATCAGCTTTGTCGCTTTTATCACTGCAATCCTTCTAAATGTTT
Organism: Planctomycetaceae bacterium; assembly: GCA_029259845.1. Classification (GTDB taxonomy): domain Bacteria; phylum Planctomycetota; class Planctomycetia; order Planctomycetales; family Planctomycetaceae; genus JAHBXU01. The sequence continues at coordinate 1,399 of JAJDEI010000303.1, forward strand.
CACATTATCTATTTGAAACAGGCACGGTTCAGGGAGAGTGGGATGAGGTCGTCCAAGAAATCTGCCGCATGATCCGTTTTGACTTGATTTGCTGTCCATATTCCGATTCAGGATGGGCCGGCTGGTACCTTGAAAACAGAGGCAGCCATGAGCACCGACGTAGAGCAGGCGAGGATTGGACATCGGAGCGCCAGTCGACAGGTCTTCAATTCTATCGCGGGTTGGGAGCAGTTGGAGGTTGCGACAGTCAGGCCTCCTGTTTCGCCGGATGAGCTCGATCACAGAGATTTCACCGAGGGAGCATTCTGGCGCTCCGTCCCGGCTTATCAAAACATCGACAGCGATACGTTCCTTGACCACCACTGGCAATCTCGCAATTCCATCACGAGTGTGCAGCGGCTGCGGCGCGTCGTCGAGGACCTCGTTCCCGAGTCGTTTCTCCACGATGTCGAGGCAGGCTTCACCCGCGCTCCCATGGCGATCCGCTTGTCACCGTACGTCGTCTCTTTGATCGATTGAAAGAATCCCTATCACTGCCCCATCCGCAAGCAGTTTGTGCCGGTGGGAGGAAGCCTGCTGGAGGACCATCCCTGTCTGAATCTCGATTCACTCAATGAACAGGGCGACTCTCCGACTGTGGGGCTCACACACCGGTATCAGGACAAGGCTCTCTTTCTGGCGACCGATACGTGCCCGGTCTATTGTCGCTTCTGTACCAGGAGTTACGCCGTCGGTTCCGACACGGAGCAGGTGGCCAAGGTTGCGTTTCGAGTGAACTATGATCGCTGGCGCGCCGCGTTTGCTTACGTGACATCGCGAGAGGAAATTGAGGACATCGTCGTCAGCGGGGGAGACGCTTACAATCTGCGACCATCCCAAATCGAAGCGATTGGCCGGACATTGCTGGAGATTCCGCACGTCCGTCGCATCCGGTTCGCCACCAAGGGGTTGGCGATTATGCCGCAGAAAATCCTATCCGATCCGGCTTGGGTTGACGCGGTTACCACCGTGTCGGAATACGCTCGCAGCCAACACAAGGATGTTGCAATTCACACTCATTTTAATCATCCGGCTGAAGCAACCTGGATCACCGCACGAGCGTTGGGCGAACTGCACGAGCGGGGAATTGTGGTCCGGAACCAAGCCGTATTACAGCGCGGAGTCAATGACGACCCACTCACCATGATCCGCCTGGTGCGCCGCCTCGGCTACATCAATGTCCATCCCTACTATGTCTACGCGTGTGACATGGTGAATGGAGTTGAAGATCTCCGCACGAACTTATCAACAGCACTCCGAATCGAAAAGTACGTGCGCGGCTCGACGGCCGGCTTCAACACGCCGACGTTTGTATGCGACCTGCCCGGAGGAGGCGGGAAGCGCGATGCTCATTCGTATGAATACTACAACCAGGATACGGGCATCGCGGTCTATGCGGCTCCCTCGGTCAGGAACGGTGAGTTCTTTTTGTACTTCGATCCGCTGCATAGTTTGAGCAAGGACGTTCGTGATCGCTGGAAGCACCCACAAGAGCGAGACATCATGATCGACGAGGCGCTCGCGGAAGCGGCTGCTCGAAGTAGTGATTTGTGAGAGCATCATGAGACATCCTCGTGAGCGGCGGAGACGCTTACAATCTGCGACCATCCCCGAACTCGACCTTGTCGTCAGTCCCTCTCAGACGACGATAGAGGCACCGAGGCTGACGCCTCGTTTCCTCCACGAGCTGTTTGAAGCCCAGGTCGACGAGAATCCCGATTCGCTGGCATTGATCTGCGGAGACGTTCGGTGGACCTATGCGGAGCTGGATCGACGGGCGAATCAGCTCGCGCGGCATCTGCGCCGGATCGGAATTCGACCTGGTGCACTGGTCGGTCTTTTTCTTCGACGTTCTGAAAAATCCGTTCTGGCGATCCTGGCGACGCTCAAGGCGGGTGCGGCGTACGTGCCGATCGATCCGGAGATGCCGGCCAAGAGAGCCTGCCACATCGTCTCGCAGTCGGAAATGGCTGTCGTTCTGACGGAGCGGGATCTGGAGGACCAAGCCTTCGCGCGGTTTCGGCTGATGAACGGCCTCCGGCTGATGAACGTCCTCGTGGACGACAACGAAATTCCAGCCGACGAGCCAACCTGCCGACTGCTGCCTGAAGAAACCGAACTCGCTCCCGATGACTTGTGTTACGTGCTTTTCACATCAGGCAGCACCGGTCGCCCCAAGGGCGTCATGACGGAGCACTGCAACGTGGTTCGGTTCGTCGATGCGTTTAACGAAGTTTGCCAGATCAAGGCCACGGACCGAGTCTATCACGGCTTCGCGCTCAGTTTTGATGGATCCGTCGAAGAAATGTGGATGGCGTTCTCCAACGGCGCCTGTCTTTTCGTCGGTACCGAAGAGATCGCGCATCTGGGAAACGACGTCACGCGTGTCTTCTCGGAAAACGGTGTTTCCGTCTTTTCCACCGTTCCCACGTCGCTGGGGATGATCCAAGATGACGCCCCAACGCTTCGGCTGATCGTCGTCAGCGGCGAGCCCTGTCCGCCGGAGCTGGTCGAGAAATGGGCGCGGGGCGATCGGCGCATGCTCAACGTTTATGGCCCCACGGAGACGACCGTCAACGCGACTGTTGCCGAGTGCAAGCCGGATCGCCGCATCACGATTGGCCAACCCTTGCGCGGCTATTCGGCTCACGTGCTGTCACCCGAAATGCAGCCAGTGTCGCCCACGGAATCGGGCGAACTCTACATTGGTGGTGTGGGCGTCGCACGGGGATATCTGTCCGAGCCGGAGCTGACTTCGAATCAGTTCGTCTCCCTTTCCCTCGATGGAACGGGAAGATCCACGACATTTTATCGAACAGGCGATCTCGTCAGGTGGAATCCGGAGGGCGAGATCGAGTTCATCGGACGAATCGACCGCCAGGTCAAGATCCGTGGGTTTCGCATCGAACTGTCAGAGATTGAGTCGGTCCTCCGCGAACAGCCCGACGTCGACCAAGCCGTGGTGAATGTCTTCGACAGCAATGGGCGCAAGGAACTCGCAGCCTTCGTGGTGTCAAATGCGAGGAACGGCGATTTTCATCAGGACGCCGTCGTTGACTGGCTCCGCGACCGACTCCCTAGCCACATGCTGCCCAGCTATCTGGATCGGCTCGATGCGCTACCGGTCCTGCCGAGTGGAAAAGTGGATCGCAAGCGGCTCCCTGAGCCGCGGAACCGCCGCGTGTCGTCCAAACGGTCAATCGTCGTCCCGGCCAACGAGGTCGAAGAAAAGATCGCCAGGCTCTGGAAGAACCTGTTCCACGACATTCCCATCTCGATGACGGACAACTTCTTCATCGATCTGGGCGGGTATTCGCTGCTGGCCGTCGAGATGGCTTGCATGCTTCGAAAAGAATACGGGAGCGGCTACGAAGTCGCGATTCGTGAAGTGTATGCCAATCCGACCATCCGGCAGTTGGCAGAACACCTCACGGCCAAAGTGCGCGACAGCCGCGCCGCGCCGGTCAAGGACCCACCGCCGCCAAGCCCCTCAGCCAGCGACGTCTTCGCCACGGTACCGCGTCTCGTTCGCTGGAGCTGCGTTACCTTTCAGGCGTTGAGCATCACCCTGATCTATGGCATCGGTAGTATGCCGGTGGTGCTGGCGATCCTACTGACGCTCGCCGCTCTGCGATCCGGTATCTCGATGACCGCATACACACTCTTGCTGGCGGGACTAAGTTTTGTAACGCTGCAACTGGGGATCCTGTTTTCGATCGCCGTGAAATGGCTGGTGATCGGGCGTTATAAGCCCGGGCGATACCCTTTGTGGAGTTTCTACTACTTCCGCTGGTGGCTCGTCACGCGCGTGCAGTTCCTTGCGTGGACCGACGTATATTCGGGTACGCCCTTGATGAGCCTGTATTACCGCTTGATGGGCGCCCGCATCGGAAAAGATTGTGTCTTGGATACTCCCTATTGTGTGGCCTACGATCTGGTGAGTATTGGAGACGACACCTGTGTCGGCCACGAGAGCCAACTCCATGGGTACCGGGTCGAAGACGGTTTCCTCGTGCTGGGCAACATCGACATCGGTAGCCGATGTTTTGTCGGCACGCAGTGCGCCTTGGGACTGGACGTGACGATGGGGGACGACGCCCGTCTCGATGACCTCTCCCTGTTGCCCGACGGCGCAGTGATGTCGCCTGGGGAGTCGTTCCGCGGCTTTCCCGCCGAGAAGGCCGAATTCAGTGTCCCGCCTATCAACTCAGATCGGGCGGCGCGTCGCCACCCTTTCTTGTTCGGCCTGATTCTCTATTTCGCCAGCGAATTGATTGGCGAGTTTGTTCTGCTCACCGCGGCGCTTCCCATCACCCTCGTCACGGCTTTCGTCTTCGTCCACAGCGGAGCGCTCTGGGCCGTAGGGGCATTCTTCCTCGGCGTTCCTGTGTGTGTCATTTTCTTCTGCTTCGCGGTCGCAGGCCTGAAGGCGCTTATCCTTCCCAGAAGCAAACCAGGTGTTTACCCTGTTGACAGCTGGGCTTATGTGCGGCGATGGTCGGTGGACCTTTTGTTGCGCATCAGCAGCGGCATCGTGTATACGCTTTACACAACCATCTACCTTCCGATGTGGCTGCGCATGCTCGGAGCTCGCATCGGGCGGCGCAGTGAGATTGCGACGGTGACTCAACTCATTCCCGACCTGGTCGAAACTGGCGACGAGAGCTTCTTCGCCGACGGCGCCGTCGTGGGTGGAAGACGACTGTTCCGCGGTCACTTTCAGGTGGCCCACAACCGAATTGGACGACGTTCCTTCGTGGGCAACAGCGCGCTACTGCCCGTTGACGCAAATCTCGGCGACGATTGCCTCATCGGAGTTCTCTCGACGCCGCCTGGCTCGACAGGTTCCCGTGTGCCGGATCGCACGGAATGGCTCGGTTCGCCTCCCTTCCGACTCCCCCACCGCCGTAAGGTTGAGGGGTTTGCCGACTCCAGGACCTTTCGGCCCACCGTGATCCTGTATGCGGCGCGCTGTCTGATCGACGCCTTGCGTGTACTGCTTCCATTTTACCTGGGAGGAATGGCGGTGCTGGCTTTCGCGTTCTACGTCGTCGCGGCCGCGTATTATCTGCCAATGTGGGCCCTGTTTGCGTTGTGCCCGCTGGTTGCCGCCAGTCTTGTGATCGCATTCGCCCTCTATGTGGTGGCCTTTAAGCACCTGGCGATGGGAACCTTTAAGCCCGTTGTCAAGCCGCTGTGGTGCGCCTATGTCTGGTGGAATGAAGTCATCAACGGCCTCCACGAATCGCTGATGATGTCGGTCGGGAGTCCGTTGTTGGGCACTCCGGTGATGTCGTGGTACTTGCGACGGATGGGGTGCAAAGTCGGGAAATGGGCGTTTATCGAGACCGAACTCTTCTCCGAATTTGATCTCGTCGAGATCGGCGATTTTGCATCGCTGAACGCCGGCGTGGTGGTGCAGAACCATCTGTTTGAGGATCGGATCATGAAGTCGTCGTCCCTGCGGATAGGAGACGAATGCTCCGTTGGCAACATGTCGGTCGTGCTTTACGATAGAGACATGGGCGCTGGTTCGTATGTGGGGCCGTTGTCTCTGCTCATGAAGGGTGAGTCACTCCCTGAGAGGAGTCGTTGGATCGGGATTCCAACGGCCCGAATGATGTGAGACATCCTGACAATGCGACACGACAACTACTTTACGATCGAGGCCAAGACGCACTTTGAGCTTGGACTTCGCAAAGGCCAGCTCTTTGGCGCTTTTTTGCGCGCGACGCTCGGCAAGCGAAAGCGGTCCGATTCCTGGCGCAGCTTTGTCAGACGATCGAAAAGCTATCTCAAAGTCACCGCTCAGCACTTTCCACAACTGCTCGACGAATATGCAGGTTACGCTCAGGGTGCCTCTGTGGAGTTCGAAGATCTGTGGACGCTTGACCTGCTGGATGAGCTTGCCAACGATGACGGCGATCATTGCACAACCGTCGTGACCAACAACGGCTATCTCGTCGCCCACAACGAAGACTGGTCTGCCAAGGCGGCCAAGGGAATTTGCCTGCTGCGACGAACTGTTGGGGACCACTCGGCTTTCGAGCTGTTCTATCTGAACACCTTGGGTGGCAACTCCATCTCTATCAACTCCAATGGCATCACTCATGCGGTGAACTCATTGGATTACAGCGACCGCCAGATCGGCGTGCCGAAGAACGTAATCGCCAGATGGCTGTCTGACACCCCCTCACCGGACGACGCCTATCACGCGCTCAGCAAAATGCCCCGCGCCGGAGGATATCACCACACGCTCGTGAACACTGCTGGGGAAGTTTGGAGCATCGAATGCTCCGCCGGCAGGCAGGTCCTGACTCGTCCTTCCACGCCGTTCGTCCATACGAACCACTACCTTTCGCGCAGACTCGCGGACCTGGAATTAGCCAACGACGATGAGGGGACCTTTCGGCGGTATCGCACGGCCTCGGCCAGCGTCCGCGAGTCGATGTCTCTGGAGCACGCCAGAGAACTACTGAGCGATTCCTCCCTGGGGCGAAGACGCACGGCAATCGCACGTTCAAGCGGCTTGAAATGCTTGGTAAATGCCGTCGAGGACGGCTTCGTCCCAGCCGGCACAGAGGCGTTTGCCGCGAATGCTCTCTTTGAGGGAAGTGTCCTGCTGGAGAATGTTCAGAGAAAGT
>JAJDEI010000304.1 GCA_029259845.1 Planctomycetaceae bacterium
TCGTCTGCACATTTTTCAACTCTCCGCGCGATCGAATGCCGGACTCGATTCGACTTGAGAAACCACCGTTTCACCCTTGGCTGAAGCGGCCAAACTGCAATCATGTTTCAGAGGCCCAACATCGACGTGCGATTGCCGTGATTGCGACCGGAGTGAAGCGAGCCGCGTTCTCTAATGAGGCCGGCATTGGAACAGCAGCCATGGCGCACGGTGCTGCAAAAACCAACGAACCCGTGCGAGAAGGACTAGTGGCAATGCTGGGCCCGTTTATTGACACGGTCGTCGTCTGTTCCATGACGGCATTCGTGATACTTTCCAGCGATCTTTGGCAACGGCGAGCGGAGTCGGAGACGAAAATCCAGGGAGTCACTCTGACCGCCGAGGCGTTCCACGCGGCGCTTGGGCCCCTTGGAAACTTGTTGGTGACCGTTTGCGTCGCGCTGTTCGCGCTCTCGACGATGGTCGGATACGCCTATTACGGCCGAAAGTGCTTTTCGTACCTTGTTGGTGCCCGTCGGGGGAAGTACTACAACGTGTTCTACATCGTGATGCTGATCGTCGGCGCAGTCTGGTCGGCGGAAACAGTGATCGACGTGCTCGATATCGCATTCGCGCTGATGGCGCTTCCTAACATGATTGCCACGCTGCTGCTCGCGCCGCGGGTGATGCAAGCCACACGTAACTACTTCAACCGGTATAATGTTGCCTGAAAAACGGGAAGTGAGAAGTCAAATTGCCGTTGCTCTTTGTGCTGGTCCATCGAATCTTGAGTAGCCACACGTACACCGCATCTGGCACATTCGTCGCGACAACTCGACGGTGTGCCGCGTGATCTTTGGCAATTGGAATCAGAGAACCGCGAGGGGCGTGAGTGTGTGCAGACCGCTGATGCCGCGGCGGAGAAGGTCATCGCCAGAGCCGACACACACGCCGGCTAATCCCTGTCTCGTAATCGTAACCGCGTACGGTCAAATAATAGAACCGATGTCGAAACGCTGCTGTCATCGCTTCTTGAGTGATTTCGAGCAGTCAGGGTTCGGCCGAATCGGGAGAGGTGTTCCACAGCCTCAGTTGGCAAACGCGCGGAGTCTGTGACGACGCGCATCACACATCCCCAGCGGCATGGTTCCCTCGGGCGGCAAAGACTCACGCGGCGTCGCGGTAATAGTAGCGCAGCATTCCGCCCAGCCGTTCCCGGCACTCGAGTCTCCCGGCCACCGCACCGACCTCGTCAACGGGCTCGATGAGTTCGTTGTTGCGCCCCTGATGATTCCGCTCCGCGTGATAATGGCGAAGGGTGAAGAAAGTCAGCCGACGTGGAAATCCCTCTGATGACAGCGGATGCCTGCGGGTTGCGACTCCGATTTGCGCCGCTTGATTTCCAGTGCGGTCGTACGCATGCTGGTCGATGTCCCGTTCCAGTACCAGGTCTCCGATATGACGGTCGGCAATGTCCTGTAGGCCCATGGCATCGAGCCGGCCCCAGATCGGCAACGGACCGGTGCGTGGAGCACGTTCCTCAAATCGCACTGGGAGGTGTTGGCGGCCATCGGTTTGCTGTGAGCCTCTCAGGGCAAGGAGGATGGATCTTCCGTGTGATCATCTCGCCAGCAAACTCTCTCCGAAAAAACGGTGAAGAACCAAAGAAACGTGAGAATGCCATGAACACTGAGTCTGCAAAACAAATGCTGTTCCAATCCCTCATCGGAACCATCCTTGTCCTCACACTGTCAGAACTTGCCCAAGCAGAACCACGAGTCTTGCGGGTGGAGTTCGCTGCGCCAGATGCAGCGGAACAATGGTCGTTCACTGACGAACGGGCGACGATCGCAAATGGAGCTTTGCAGCTTGATGGGTCTGAATCGCCGACGTATGCGTTTCTCAAAGCCCCGGCGTTTGGTGATGTGACATTATCCGCGAAGTTCCAGGTCGAACCGCATCAGGGTGTCCATGCAGTCGGATTCGTCATCGGCTCCACAGACTCTCTGCATTACCACTATGTGCACTTCGATAAGCAGTCAGCGATTCTGTGTCGCAGCGATGTCGAGAGTGAGTGGCATGAACTCGGACGTTCACCAGCGCACCATGAACCAGGACCGTGGTACAAGGCAAGACTCGAGCGTCGGGGCACGAAACTGAGCGTCTATTTCGCCGACGAACTGCTGTACGAAGCCGACGCCCCAGATATCCAGGACGGCCTGATCGGTTTTTAGGCCAGCCAGACCGTGGGGCATGTCAGAGATATCTCCGTGAGCGGCTCAGCCGTCGACTTTGAACAACAATGGAAGGTGACCCACAGACCGCGAAACTGGATTCACGTGTGTACCAATGGTGGAGCAGGCGAATACGAGGCTTTCCCGGACGTGTGCCGTACGGCCGACGGTGGATTGATCTGTGTGTTCTACGCCAGCAACGGACACGTTGGATTGCCAAGCGATTCATTCCCAACGGGTGGTCGCATTAGCTACTGCACATCAGCGGATGAAGGCCGCACGTGGTCTCGCGCAGCATGTCTGTACGATGGTCCGGATGACGATCGCGATCCATCAATTGTCCAACTCAGCGATGGCCGACTCATCTGCAACTTCTTCACGCTGAAATCTGATCCCGAAGGGAAACGTGCCTACATCGGTGATGGCAGTCTGATGGTGACCAGCAGTGATGGAGGCCATACATGGGACCCCGTGCCACAGATGATCGCGAAGAACTACTACTGCTCTGCGCCGATTCGTGAACTGCCAGACGGCTGACTCATGCTGGGTCTCTACAAGGAAATGCCCAGCAGCGCGACCGGAGCAGTTGTCATCAGCAGTAACGGCGGACAGACGTGGGGAGATCCGATTGACATCCCCAACGGGGGCATGCGACTGGACGCAGAAACTGACGTCATCAGCCTGAAAAGCGGCGACATCTTTGCGGCTCTGCGTGGCAGGGACATCAGCGCATGGTCAATCAGCGGCGATGGCGGCAGCACCTGGTCCGTTGCGAAACAGTTCGGAGTTCCCGGTCATTGCCATTACCTGCACCGTGCCCCTGGCGACATCATTCTCATGGCGCACCGCCTGCCATCAACCAGCCTGCACTATAGCCTGGACGAAGCACGAACGTGGAGCGAGAACGTTCCAGTCGACGATGTCATTGGCGCCTACCCCAGTATGGTGACGCTCACAGACGATTCGATCCTGATCGTCTACTACGAAGAAGGCGGCGGATCGAACATCCGCGCCAAGCGATTCCGTGCCACACTAAGAGGAATCGAATGGCTGTCACTCGAATCCGAATCGCCATAGCGAGAACCTGCAATCAACACGGTTTGCCTTGCTGTTGATCTTGGAACAACACAAGAGTCCTTACTGAGGATGAGATCTACGATGACCTGCCGTCTCCGTGGTCGGCCCGGGACTTGCGTTTCTCGCTGTGATCTTGCTGCCGTCCCCGAACCCACTTCTTCGTCTCTGCTTAGTATGGGAATCGCCAGCCTGATCTGCTATCGAAGTTGGAAGCTGAAGCTGGTTGCGAGAGGATGAGTCCTCAGGTAGTGTCGCTCTTTCTTGGTCCGTCGGTCAGTTTCAACTCATGACCTCAGACAGTGGCTGGAGATTGACGCATTCAAACTCTAATCGGAGACGAATGTCCCATGCCTGTTTTGACTCGCAGCTTCCTCTCGCTGATTCAGTGGGCAGTCATCGTGAGTTCCGTCGTGCCGGTTGCGCTAGCGCAAGACCAGTCAGAGCCGGTCAGACAATCCACGCGATCTCGGCGTGTGCTCTACAACTTTGACGGCGATTCTTGCCTGTCGACGAAGGCCGGCAGTAAGGGGCCGGTGCCCGTTCACATCGATGACGTGAAGCGGTTGATCGAGGAGGTGGCTTACGACGGGAGCCGCGTCGATACGGTGCTGGTCTGTGTGAACGCGCAGGTCGTGTACTACCCGACGAAGGTTGGCACGATGCGCGGCGCGCTGTCGACGCCTGACGAGCGAGCAAAATGGCCAGCGTCGGAGAAGCAACGATTCCAAAACATGAAGGCGTTCTTTGATGCTGGAGTCGATCCGTATGCGGTCATGCTGGCCGAAGCGAAGCGGCGTGGACGCGAGGCGTTGCTCACATTTCGAATGAACGATGATCATGGCAACGACTTTCTCCGCACGCAGTTCCTCGCGGACCATGCTGACTGGCGCCTGGGCACAGAGCAGTATCATGGCAAAGGCGCAATGGACTTCGCACGCGACGAGGTCCGCGACTACACCTTTCGACTGATCGAGGAAGCCGTGCGACGCTACGACTGCGACGGCATAGAACTTGACTTCAATCGATTCCCGAACTTCTTCAAAGACGGCTCGGTCGACGAGCGTGTCGCAAAGATGAACTTGCTGGTCGAGCGAGTTCGCAACATGCTCGACGAGGTCGGACGCGAGCGAGATCGGCGACTGGTGCTCGCCGTGCGAGTGCCGTCGAACCTGGGCCGTACGCCGCCGACCCCCGAGACTGCGAAGCTCCTCGGCTGCGACGTGCCTGCTTGGGTGAAGCACGGCTGGGTCGATTTTGTCGCGGTTTCCGAGTTTCTGTACGAACGCGGCGATCTGCCGATCGACAAATGGAAGCAGGCCATCACGACCGTGCCGGTCTACGGTGGCATCGAATGTACGAAAGGCGGCGGAGCGAAGAATCTCACCGCCGACGAATACCGCCACGCGGCGGCTCAGCTCGTCGATGCAGGATCCGATGGCGTTTACCTGTTCAACTTCTTCACATCGCGCGAAGGTGGCGAAGCGGCCTATGAACCGCCGTTTGAAGTACTGAGCGATCTGGCTGTGGCAAACGGTGAGGCTCGAAAAGAGGCTGAGCCCGGTCAGCCTGGACTCGCAAGGCCTGATGCCAAGACGGTCGTCAATGTGTTTGTGCTGGCCGGCCAATCGAACATGGCCGGAGCTGACTCCGAAGTAATCGAGCCTCCCGGGTTTCAGCAAACGGTCCCCGACCGCGTCACGCAATTCACGACGGCAGCGCTTCCGGATGGCGTGAATTCGAAGCAGTATGTGCCGTGGGGAGAAATCCGAGGCCACCAGGCCAAGAACAAGCTCGTGCATGGCCCGGAAGTTGGTTTCGCGCGTTCGCTCTACGCTGCTGGATGGCGGGACGTGGCCATTATCAAGGTACATGCCAATTTTGGACGCGACGTCACATCGTGGCCCTGGGGAGAAGGAGCCAGACTCTTCGATACCTGGACAAAGTTTGTTGATGCTCGACTCGCCGAACTCAGGGACCAGGGACACTCGACTCGCGTTTGCGGTTTCGTCTGGCACCAAGGAATCGACGATGCCATCCACGGCGAACTCGCCTGCGGATACGGACGCAATCTCAGTGACCTGATCGGCGTGTTGCGAGACCGTTACGCCACTAAACAGACGCCATTCGTGCTGGCACGCAGTGTGAACTCACGGATCGCACAGCGTGAGCATGATCCCGAGAATAAATCGCCGATGGCTATCGTGCGCCGAGCGCAGATGCAAATTGGAAAGACGGTTTCCGCTTTGGCGTGGATCAATGTCGATGACCTGCCCAACGTCAATACCCATCATTTCGACGCCAACAGTCAACTCGTCATCGGGCGTCGTTTTGGCGAAGCGTTCCTCCTGTTGCAACAGAAAGTGGATGGCCAGATTCATCCCGAGCGAACGAATGACCCAGCCCGACACAACTCCGCGCGCTAGACGGCGTGAAACCGCTGATCAGCGGCTGATTGTCCCAAGATTCGTCGCGCGTGACACAAGCAAGAGAACGACCCATTTTTGATTCTGACGCGGGCTGGAATTGTGGTCCCGCATTGCCATACGTTTTTCGATGCACTCTGGCCGCGTCCGAAGTTCAGGCGTTTTGCACCCCATTGGCCAAAGAACCAAAGAAGAAGTCGTGCTATGAAAGATAGTGCCTGGCGACTTGCCATCCTGCTCCTCTTATTCTCGGCTCAGAATGTCCGGTCTGACGAGCGTCGCGACCCGGCTCTGGCAGCCCCTGAGATTAACGTCACTCCGGGATCCGAGTATGGCGACTCGTCACGCAGGTACCAGGGGGTGCCGGGAATCGAGCGGGCGGAAAATGGCCGCCTGTGGGTGTTGTGGTATGCCGGTGGGCTGGATGAAGGCGATGAGAACTATGTGGTGCTTGTCACGAGCAAGGATGACGGTCACAGTTGGTCGGGCCCCAAACTGGTCATTGATCCGCCGGGCCCTGTGCGAGCCTACGATCCGGCGCTCTGGCACGACCCCAGCGGCAGACTCTGGCTGTTCTGGGCGCAATCGTATTCGTTGTGGGATGGGCGCAGCGGAGTTTGGGCGATTGTTGCTTCCAATCCGGGAGATGAAACTCCGGTCTGGTCAGAACCTCGCCGAATTTGCAACGGCATCATGATGAACAAACCGACTGTGCTTCGCACGGGCGAGTGGTTGCTGCCCGTCTCGATTTGGACCTACCCGATCCCGGCATCGCTCAAGCATCAGCACGCCTTGCCTGAAGAGCAAGGCGGTAACATCGTGATCTCTCGCGACCAAGGAAAAACATTCCAGCACTTAGGGCAAACACGTGTCCCAGGCCGAACCTTCGACGAACATATGATCGTCGATCGCAAGGACGATCTGTGGACGCTGGTCCGCACGTCGTACGGAATTGGCGAAAGCACTTCGACCGATGGCGGCACGACATGGACTGCCGGAAAGCCAAGCGGTATTCCACATATCAATTCCCGCTTTTTCATTCGTCGTCTGCAATCGAAGAATCTGTTGCTGGTGCGACATGAGCCAATCAGCAAGACCTCGCAGACTCGCACCAATCTCACCGCGTATCTTTCTGATGATGATGGGAAGACGTGGAAAGGTGGTTTGCTGCTTGACGATCGAGAGTCGATCGCGTATCCCGACGGAATCCAATCGCCTCAGGGGACGATTTACATCATCTACGACTTTTCACGCACCCGAGGGAAAGAGATCCTGATGGCCACGTTCACAGAAGCCGACGTGCTGGCGGGCAAACCCGCGACAAACAAGGTGCGACTGCGAGTACTCGTCAATCGGGCAACTGGTAAGCAAGACTCAAATTGAATGCAACGTGGCCTGCCCAAAAGGTGAAAAACTCAGCCGACGTGAAAGTCCTGTGGATGACAGGGGTTTCTGGCAGGTTGCAACGCTGAACAGGGACGCTTGATCTCCGGTGCGGTCGTACGCATGCTGGTCGATGTCCCGTTCCCGAAGACGGCTTTCTGCTCGGGAAAAAGTATGTTCTGATGGATCGCGATGGGAAGTTCTCTCCCGCCTTCCGGCAGGTTCTGAACGACGCTGGCTGCGTCCCCCTGCGGTTACCGCCCCGCAGCCCCGACCTGAATGCCTACGTCGAGCGGTTTTTCAGAAGCCTGGAATCGGAAGCCCTGGATCGGATGATCTTCTTCAGTGAGGGATCGCTCCGGCGTGCCGTCATGGCCTACGTCGCGCACGACCATGCGGAGCGGAATCATCAAGGGCTGAGCAGCGAACTCATCGAGCCGGGACCAGAGGTCGGAGCAGTCGCCGGTAAGATCGAGTGTCGTGAGCGGCTGGGCGGACTGCTCAGATACTATCATCGCAGCGCGGCCTGAGCTTGGGAACATGTTTCACTGGTGTAAGAATCGGTTGGTTGCCTGGGCAGAAGATTGGCAACGACGAGAAATCGATCGGCTCCAGCAGGAGACGATCCGACTGAAGGAGGAAGTTGAGCGAGGGACGGGGAAGCCGGTCCAGTTCACTCCCGAGGAACAACGGAGATTGGCTGAAAAGGCGAAGGGCATTGATCCTAAAACGCTCCGGCAGATATCGGTAGTCGATCCTGAAGTCTTGGCCGATCTGAACAGGAACGCTGATTCGACCGAGAATTGGTAGTTCACAATCACCGAACGGAAGGCAGTCGCTCACTTTCCTGCTCGGCCGAGTTTTTTCACCATACGAGATATCCTCAATCAACGCGGCGATGGCCCGATCGAAGACCGGCAGCCGAGCGCGGGCATCGTCGAACAGATGGCCGTTGACGGCGTGGATGTCCCAGTTTCCGATAGCACCGGGAATGCTGGGATTCTGCATCTGCATGGTCACGAAACTGGTGCCCGCTTCGACCAGCCGTCTCGCTAACAGTGCCCGCTGACCCCACTTGTGACGACCATACTTATCGCGCAGCTTGGGAGCTTCCTCGGAGATATCGAATGCCTGCTGGACGTTCCGACTGGTCAGCAGGCTGACGGCTTCGCGATTGTATTTGTCCATCGACTCAATGGTGCGCGACTGGTCGATGTCGCGGCGCAGACCGTCGAGCGCCTTTAAGAGCAGGCTACGGTCGTCCACCCGATCTTTGAGCGACGGCAGGAGCGACAGGTTCTCGACTTTGAAATCCGGGGCGTTCGGATCTCCCCCGACGACGAACGGCAAATAGGCCGGGCCGAGGCTGGCACTGCCGCCGCCATAAACGTTCTCAGCACTGGCCACGTAGCGGGGCATGGACGGATCACGACGGCCTTTCAACATCTTTGACACGACTGGCCCCAGACAGGGGTGCTGGGCAAGAGGATCGAGCAATTTGAATGATTTCTTTCCCGACAAGAATCACCCGCACCGGCGGCGTGATTGGCGAAACCGTGCGAGACCGACCGAATCAGCGTGAACTTGTCGGCCACCTGAGCGTGGAGCGGCAAGTATTCGCAAATGTCCCTTCCGGGCGCGGCGGTCGAGATCGGGACGCATTCACCCCGGTAGTCGATTGGGGCTTCCGGCATTAGGTCATATGTCGCCATATGGCTGGGGCCGCCCTGCAGCCAGATGAGAATGACCGATGTATCTGCCGATTCCTGTCCCAAGCTCTTTGCGGGTGCACGGCAGCGGAGCAGGTCGCCCAGCGCGAGTCCCCCGAGTGCCAGCGATCGGGCCTCCAGAAAGCTGCGTCTTCGCATCGGGCCGGAACAGGACGGTGTGGCCGTCTTCATACGTGAGACCTCCAGCATCGGAAACGCATAACAAGCGGAGTGTCCGCCGGGCTTCTGCTATCATTATCCCGAGACTGATCTCAACTCGTCAACAGCTGCACCGACTGCACACATCACGAACGATCGTTGCCAGTCGTCCTACGGTGTTGCCTGGAACACGAAACGTCTTCAGAATTCAATCAGTCAACCCGCAGTGCGACTCCACGTCGCACGAAGGCCAGACAAGCCCTGACGTGGCGGGAAAGCCGTTGGAGATCGAATACCTTGCACGCGGTGAGATGATGATCATGCAACGAATGTCGCCGCCTCAGTTGATTCTGGCTGCTTTTGCGTTGTTCGCACTCGTCGCGACAGCCGGAGCGGACGAGTTCTCGGCCATCGAACATGAGCGGCAGACCATCTATCACTCGCCGCAGAAGCCGGGCTTCACGAGTTGGGTCGGTGCCTGGACGATGCCCGACGGCAGCTTGATGGTGAGCTTCACTCAGGCGGCCGGTCCAGTCGAAGGTCGTCCGCAGGCACCCCAAGAAGTGCAAGACAAATTGACGTGGCCGCCGCCGGGGCATCCCGGTTACGACATGACGGGGCTTGATCTGTGTAACGTCCATCTCCGCTCGACCGACGCGGGGAAGACCTGGAAGCAGGTCAGTGCCGACGCCTTCAAGTCCTGCATGAACGGGATCACTGGCGAGGCGCAGACAGCATTGGCGGACGGGACCATCGTGCGCGGTGTCTGGGGGTATTACTTGCCATACAATCCCGAACTGCCCAAGACCGGTTACCTGGAGCGATCGACCGACGGCTCGAAAACCTGGGGCAAGCCCGAAGTGCTGTTGGACCCGGAAGAATATTCGGTCTGGCCGAAGCGACTCCGCGTCCTGCGTGACGGGCGACTGATCGTGATCGGTGGCGTGGCACACGTTCCGGCCAACAGCCGCCCGCGGGCTGAATACAACGGCCTGTTC
Organism: Planctomycetaceae bacterium; assembly: GCA_029259845.1. Classification (GTDB taxonomy): domain Bacteria; phylum Planctomycetota; class Planctomycetia; order Planctomycetales; family Planctomycetaceae; genus JAHBXU01. Next base: position 9,963 of record JAJDEI010000304.1, read on the forward strand.
GAGCCGCTGCTGATGGTTTCGAATGATCAAGGCCTGACATGGAAGGGACCGATCACGGTTGTTCCCGCCGAGTTTCGGGCCCAGTGGGGAGGCGAAGAGTTTGACGCGGCTGAATTGCCCAACGGCGATTTGCTGTGCGTCTTTCGGCGAGCCGATCCTGAAAACAGCGGTCGAGAGGCGCGCTGGCAGGGCGTGCTCAAGAAGTCGGGTGACACGTGGCTCCCCGGCGAGGTCGGACCGGCGCCGTTCCCGCACAGCGGACATCCCGACGTGCTGGCGACGCGCGAAGGACCGATTCTGCACGTCGCGACCAGCGGCATTCACTGGACCAGCAACGCCGGCCAGACCTGGCACAAGTTCGACGTCCCCGACACCGCCTACTATCCCCGCGCCGTGCAAGCCGCGGACGGCCGGATCTTCGTCTTCGGTCACGTTGGCGGCGACAACGCCTACGGCACGGTGGATCAATCGATTGTGATGGACTCGTTCCGCCTGGCGAGTCACGACATCGCCATCGCGGAACGCAAGTCGCTGACGACAGACAATGTCGCCTGCGAACGTATTCCGCTGGGCGTGGCGGACGATTACAAGCCGTGCATCGCGAAATTGCCCAGCGGCGAATTGCTACTGACCGCATTTCATCAGCACAAACGTGATGGCAACAAAGTCATGGAGCAGACGCTGTTGTTTCGCTCGCAGGATGGCGGCCGCGCGTGGACGAAACCGCAACCGCTCGATCTGCTCGGCCGCGAGCCGTATCTGACCGTGCTCAAGAATGGGACCGTTTTCATCACTGGCCACCTGCTCGCCCAGGACGTGCGCAACCAGTGGGGCTACACGACCGGATTCCTGCATCGCTCGACCGACGGCTGCCGGACGTGGAACTCGACGCGGGTTGAATCGGAAGAGATCAAACCGAATGCCAGCAACCACACCACTCGCAATGTCTTGGAGCAAGCCGACGGTTCTCTGCTGTTGGGCGTCGACTACGACGGAGGAGGTGGTCCGTACTTTGTCTGGCGCTCGACGGACGGCGGCCAGACCTGGGACAAGTCGCTGAGGTGCGAGATGAAAGACTTCAACAGTCAGTATGGCTTCTTCGGCGGTGAAACTTGGTTGTGGCAGGCTCGATCCGGAAAAATCTGGGCCCTAGTCCGCGTTGACAGCAACGAACTTCCCATCAAAGACCGGCCCATCCAGGCGGGCAACGATCAAGCCGACCATTTCATCCTGTTTTCGTCAGCTGACGTCGGAAAGACGTTTGACCGTATCCGCGACTTCGGCGACTACGGCGAGATGTACATGTCGCTGCTGAGACTTCAGGACCAGCGGCTGCTGCTGACATTCACGGTCCGGGATCTCAAGCCGCCACTGGGAGTGCGAGCGATCGTCGGCACCGAAACCGACGAAGGGTTCGAATTCGATTTCGCGCATGATCGCATCATGCTCGACACGCGTACTCCGGTGGGAATGTCCCAAGGCGGAGGCTTCGGTCCCACCGTGCAACTCGACGATGGCACGCTCGTCACGTCGTACTCGTACCGCAGCAAGGATGACAAGACAAACTTGGAAGTCGTGCGGTGGAAGCTCCCGACCCCGGCTCTCGTGGGCGACGCCAATAACGATTCCTCATCGCCGTTCAGAACTGCTAAACTCAACTCGTTGCGTTAAACCCGTCAGGTAAATCGGCTGCGGCAAACCGATCACAGTCGAGCCGATCGCCGGACTCACATGTAAGCAGACGCCATGCCTACTCGAAGTTCGCATCAGCACACGCTTGGTCTCAAAAGGCGTGAGCTGTTGCAGATCGGTTCTTCCGGTTTGCTGGGGCTTGGTCTGCCGACATTACTCTCCCAGCAATCGTCCGCTGCAGCAACGGGCGCCTTCGGCGAGCAGCGTGCTCGCAGCGTGATTCTCATTTTCTTGACCGGTGCCCCCAGTCATCTTGACATGTTCGATTTGAAGCCGGAGGCTGCAGCCGAAGTGCGTGGCAGCTTTCAGCCGATCGCCACCCGAACTCCGGGGATGGACGTTTGTGAGCACTTGCCGAAGCTGGCCACTCGCTCCGACAAGTACGCCGTGATTCGCTCGATGACGCATGGCTTGCCGAGTCACGAACACGCCACGCACATGGTCCTGACCGGGATCGATAAG
>JAJDEI010000305.1 GCA_029259845.1 Planctomycetaceae bacterium
GGGTGGGGGGGTTCGCCGTGGGGGTTGGCTCGGGGCTAACAGGATTCTGGGTGGGGTGTTAGCCGGGAGCCAACGGCGACGGCCGATGTCGGTGAGACGCCCTGAACTCAAAAAAACGTTTGCCTTGGGGCAGGCAGCACGCATTCCTTGGACTTTGCCGGTCGGCCCGGTATCCTCGGTTGTGTCCGGCGTCATCAATGGCCGGCCTCATGCACATCGACTTTGCGAGCGAAACCATGTCCAAAGCTTCTTCCTGCTGTGCCCTCAATGGTCTTTGGTGCGCGGCGTTGCTGTTGGTCGGACTCAACGTGTCGGCAGCGGCCGACTGGACGACCTACCGGGGCGACATCAAAAGGCAGGGTGCCTCCGACGAAGCCCTTTCCGCCAACCTCAAGTCCCGATGGGTGGTCGTCCCACCGGCGGCGCCGGAACAGGCATGGTCGAGCGCGGGCGGCCGCGTCATGGAAGGGAAGGTGATCGGGAATCGCATGAGCTTCGACTCGTCCTTTCAACCGGTGATCGCGGACGGGCGGGTGTTTTACGGTTCGTCGGTCGACCATCAGTTGCACTGCGCCGACCTTGAATCCGGCGAGACATTGTGGACATTCTTCACCGGAGGACCCATTCGACTGGCGCCCTCTCTCGCAAACGGGCGGGCCTACTTCGGCTCCGACGACGGATACGCCTACTGCGTGGACGCGAAAACCGGCGAGGAGATCTGGTCACTGCGGGCCGGGCCGCGCGAGGATTGGCTGCTCGCACGCGGCGAGATGATCTCCCGTTGGCCCATTCGCACCGGCGTGCTGGTCGACGAGGGCGTTGCCTATTTCGGGGCCGGCATTTTTCCTCACGAGGACGTTTACCTCTATGCCGTGAATGCCGAGGACGGTTCGGTCGTCTGGAAGCAGGACAACATCAGCGCGGCTGACGCCGGTCGCAACGATCTCTCGCCGCAAGGGTACTTGCTGGCGACCGACGAACTGTTGATCGTCCCGTCGGGCCGCTCGTTGCCGGCTGTGTTTGACCGCAAGACCGGTGAGTTTCTCAGAAAGCGGACCTACAGTTGGCGTTCGGAGGCAGGGGGCGTCGTCGGCGGGACCAAAGCGCTGCTCTCCGACGGGCAGCTCTACATGGGCGGACCGCATCACTTTTTCGCGATCGACCAGGCGACCGGCAAGAGCGGATTCGGCTGGTTCCAGGGACGGCAATTGGCCGTTCAGGGCGATGACCTGTTCCTGGCGACCGGCGACAAGGTCATCCGCGCCAATCGGCAGGAGTACGCAGTCAACAGCCGCGAGCGGCACACCCTCGAGCTAAAGGCTAACGACCTGAGACGGACGCTCTACCAGCCCAGCGAGAACACCGACCAGTACCGCGAAGAACTGGCCACGGTGATGGCACGCTTGAAGGAGATTGCCGACGTCGGGTTCGTCTGGCAACAGCCGACAACGGACGATGCAGCGCTCCTCGCAACGGCCGGCCATCTGTTCCTTGGCGGCGACGGCCATGTGACCGCCTATGCAAGGGATTCCGGCGACGTCGCCTGGACCGGAGAAGTCGACGGGAAGGCAACCGGATTGGCCGTTGCTGACGGGCACCTTCTGGTCAGCACGACGGCGGGGAACATCCATTGTTTCGCTGCGACCGATTCGGACCGTGACGTCGCCAGACACGAAGCGGTCGCCAGCGAATTCCCGGAGAACGGTTTTACTGCAACGTATCGGCATGCCGCCGAGACGATCCTGACGCAGACCGGTGCTCGCCGCGGCTATTGTTTGGTCGTCGACGGCAACGACGGAGAGTTGGCCTACGAACTCGCCCGGCAGAGCGATCTCAAGATTTACGTGGTTGAGAAAGACGCCGCGAAAGTCGAGCAGGCTCGCCGTTCCCTCGCGAAAACCGGCTTGTACGGCTGGCGGATCACCGTGCACCATGCTGAGAATGAGATCCCCTACGCCAACTACTTTGCCAATCTCGTCGTCAGCGACGAGCAGGTGCGAACCGGTACGATGGCGACGCCCGCTGCGGTGATCTCGAGGCATCTCAAGCCGGTCGGCGGTGTGCTGTGGACGAACCTTGCCGCCGTCGGTGGAGACGCCGCGCAAGGGAGCGTGTCCGCTGAGGCAGCCGCCCGGTCACTGGGGCTCGCACCGCAAGAGGTGAGCGTCAACATCCCTGACGAGGACCCGAAAACGGAGACGACGGAACAAGCGGCCAACGTCGCGATCATCGAGCGGCTTGCGCTGCCCGGAGCGGGGGACTGGTCGCATCAGTACGGCAACCCGGCCAACACGGCGGTCAGCCGCGGCACCCGCATCAAGGGCGGATTGGGCGTGCTGTGGTACGGCGATCCCGGTCCGGGAGACATGGTCAATCGGCACGAAGGAGCCGTCGGTCCGCTCTCTGTCGGCGGGCGGCTGATCATTCAGGGTGAGACGACGATCAAAGCGTACGACGCCTATAACGGCGTGCAGCTGTGGACGTACGAAAACGAGAAGGCAATCCGCACGGGCGTGTTCCAGAACCAGAACCCCGGCAACCTGGCAGCAACGTCCGATCGCATTTTCCACTTCATGGGAGACGAGTGCTTCGAGCTGGATGCGGCGACCGGAAAAACGCTCGCCGTCCACCGGCTGCCGGAGGCGGCCGATCAGGGAAACCACGAATGGGGCTACCTCGCGGTGCAGGACGGCGTGCTCTTCGGCACGGCGACTGTCCGGGAAGAACTCGAAGCGCGGCTGCGACGACGAGGCCGCAAGACAGCCGATGCGACCGATTCGATCTTCGCCATCGATCTGGCAACCGGCAAGCACCGTTGGACGTATCACGGCAAGACGATTTCACATCACACGATCGCGATTGGCCCGGAGCAGGTGTTCTTCATCGATAGCTCCATCACCGGCGACCAGCGACAGGAGATCCTGCGGCAGGACAAGGGCGAACTTGCCGGTCTGACCGGCAAGGAACGGGAGCGAGCCGAGGGACGGCTCAAAGCGGCCGACGTCCGCATGGCCACCGCCCTCGACATCAAAACGGGTGAGAACGTGTGGGCGGCACCCGTCGACGTCACCGATTGCAGTGACATCGGCATCGGCGGCGGCAAACTCACTCTGATGTACTCCGACGGCGTCCTCATCCTCTGCGGTGCCAACGCCAACGGCCACTACTGGAAGCAGTTTATCGCCGGCGAGTTCGAACGCCGGCGGCTCGTGGCGCTGTCCGCCGAAGACGGATACAAGCTGTGGGCCAAGGACGCGAACTATCGCAATCGGCCGAACATCATCGGCGAGCAGGTCCTCGCCGAACCGTGGATGTACGATCTGCACACCGGCGACCAACGCATGCGTCCGCACCCGCTGACCGGCAATCCGGAACCGTGGTCCATTATCCGCACGGGACATCACTGCGGCATGCTCACCGGGAGCGAGTCGGGCATGCTGCTGTTCCGCTCGGGGTACACCGGCTTCTACGATCTGGAGCAGGACGCCGGCACGCGGCACTTCGCCGGACACCGTCTCGGCTGCTGGATCAACGCCATTCCCGCGGCCGGTCTGGTGATGATTCCCGAAGCGAGCGCCGGTTGTGTCTGCCAGTTTTCGATCGCCTCGACCATCGTGCTGGAACCGCGGGAGGCTCACCATCCGTGGGCCATCTACAGTGCCGTGGGGGCTAAGACCCCGGTCCGGCGGATGGCGATCAACCTGGGTGCCCCCGGCGACCGTAAGGCGGAAGACGGCACCGTCTGGTTTTCGTATCCGCGGCATGCGGCGTACAAGGAGACGTCGCTCGACGTCAAACTCGATCTCGCCCCGCAATTCGATGACGGCGGGGGATTCCGTGACGTCAACGAAGATTTCACCAACGTCTCCGGCACGCCGACCCCGTGGCTGTACACTTCCTGGGCCGAGGGACTCACCCAACTGACCGTCCCGCTGCTCGGCGAACATGACGAACCGGCCACCTACGCCGTGCGGCTGCACTTTGCGGAACGGAAAGAGCCGGCCCGGTTCGCCGTCAAGCTGAACGGGCAAACCGTCATCGAAGACGTTTCACTCGATGCCGCCGGCAGCGAACCGGAGGCATTCGTCCGCGAGTTCTCCGACCTGAGCGTGACCGGCTCGCTGACCGTCGAACTCATCCCCCACGAGGGCACGCCCGCACTGCATGCCATCGACGTCCAGCGAAACGAATAGTGCGACCGAATGAGTGCGACCGAATGAGTGCGACCGTTGCTCCGGTGGCGTGGCGCTCGGAGTCGGGAATTCTGGGGCTGTGGACAGTGAAACAAAAGCGTCACGGCCCCAGTGTTCGGTCTCAGGGTGCGTGTCCGATGCCTCAGTAGCGCCCCAGCCACCCACGAGGTCGGTCGTCGCCGTTGGCTCCGGGCTAACGTCAATTCATGACTCCTGTTAGCCCGGAGGCAACGCCGATGGCGAACCGCGGACAATCCCCCATCGTGAAAAGCACGGTGGCTCTGTCGGAACGGTCCCGGCGCACTTCCCGTGACTGGGGCGGTCCCGTAGACTCGATTGTTCGGAACTGCCCGGTATCGGCCTGTTTGTTCGGACCGGTGGGATTTGCCCTTGGGAGCCATGAGATGATCTTCAGCCGCGCGATGTTGACGGGCCTGCTGCTCGTCGTGGGAAGCTTTGCGACATGCAATCGATCGGTATTTTCACAAGAAAACAGCCCGCCTGCCGCAGAAGGCGCGGCCTTCGATCCTGCTGAGTGGCAGTCGCTCGTTAAGAAAAAAGCCGAGGTCGTCGCCCAGATCACGGAGATCAGCAAGGGATTTCAAACAGCGGACGACGCGAAAAAACGGGAACTTGCCGCCCAAGCCCAAAAGCTGCAGCGGGAGTTTCAGAGCCAAGTGACGCCGAAGATGGCCAAATTGGCGCCCGCTGCGTTCAAGCACAACCCGAAAGATATTGACGCTGCCGAGATCATGATGCAGATCGCCTACGGGCAGAATCGCTTCAGCGAGGCGGCAGGGATCGCGGACACCGTGCTCAAGCAGGACCCCAAAAACGCCCTGGCGCTCAACATTGGAGGCGTAGGACACTTCGCACGCCACGATTTCGAGAAGTCCCTGGAGTTGCTGGAGACGGCCAAGCAGAACAACGTCCTGTACCCGCGGCTGGGAGGGCAGTATCTCGACAGTGCCCGGAACTACATCGATTACTGGAAAAAAGAGCAGCAAATCCGCCAGCAGGAGGCGTCGGCGACCGGGGACGACCAACTGCCGCGCGTGCTTATGAAGACGACCAAAGGAGACATTCTCCTGGAGTTGTTCGAGAACGAAGCCCCCAACACCGTGGCGAATTTCATCAGCCTTGTCGAGAGCGGCTATTACGACGGGATCCCGTTCCATCGGGTGATTCCGGCCTTCATGGCGCAGGGGGGAAGGCAAACGGACCCGGCGGCAGCGGTCGATTACACCATCAAGTGTGAGTGCTATCAGGACAACGCGCGGCGGCACTTTACCGGCACGCTGAGCATGGCCCACGCGGGACGCGACACCGGCGGAGCCCAGTTCTTCATCACGCACCTGCCCACACCGCATCTCGACCGGGAGATTGCCCCACAAAGCGTGCATACGGTCTTCGGGCGCGCCGTCGACGGGATGGACGCAGTCGCAGCGCTCGAAGTGGGCGACAAGATCGTCTCAGCGACCGTCGTGCGAAAGCGCGACCACGAATACAAGCCGGTCACGCAACCATCTGCGCCCTGACCTTTTTCGTGAACGGGCCCCGGCCCCCCCCCGATGCGTGACGACGCCAACCTGCGATGACGACTGATCCGCTTGCCAACTGGAATGGCGATGAGATGCCGTTGGGCGATGTCTGCATCCCCGCATCTGACCGCGGTTTTCTGTTTGGTGATGCTGTCTACGAGGTGCTGAGAGTCTACCGGGGACAACCGTTCCTGGAGACCGAACATCTTGGCCGGCTGAGACGAAGCCTTTCGGAAATCGCCATCGTCGGGGACATCGACCGCCTTGCGACTCGCATGCGGGAGACTCTCCGACATTCAGGCATCGTCGAGGGGATGGTCTACATTCAAGTCACGCGCGGCTCGGCCCCGCGAACGCACCGGTTCCCGCAGAGGGACTGCCGGCCGAACGAGCTGATCTGGGCCGAAGGATTTGACGAAGACCACTATGCATTGCCGCGCGAGCAGGGAGCGGTCGCTATCACTGCCCCGGACCTGCGGTGGAAGCGGTGCGATATTAAGTCCGTCAACCTGCTGGCGAATTGTCTCGCGGCCCAACAGGCAGCCGAACAGGGGTGCATCGAGGCGTTGCTGGTCGCCGAAGACGGCACGATCACCGAAGCGTCACATAACAGTGCCTTTGCGGTGCGGCAGGGGCGGATTCTGACGTCGCCCCTTTCGCCATCCATCTTACCGGGGATCACGCGCAGTCTCGTCAACCGTCTCGCTGCGCGCTGCGATGTGACGATCGAGGAGACCTCTTTTCGTGTGGCCGACCTACCGGAGTTGGACGAGCTGTTCCTGACCGGCACCACCTCCGAAGTCCTGCCGCTCGTGCGGGTCGACGGCGCTCCGATCAACGACGGGCGGCCGGGACCGGTGACACGCAAGCTCCAGCAAGCGTATCGTGACTTCCTCGAAGAACATCTTGCCTGAGCAGAGACCCGTTACGCGAAGGGCCGTGTTATGAGAGCGATCGCCGGATTCGCCGTTCCGTGGTGTCTCGTCGTGATGGGTTGCGGCGACTCGGGCCCTCCGGCTCCCGTTGCCGGCAACCCCTACGACAATCCCGCTCGTCAGTTGCCGGGCGCCTCGCCCGCAGCGCCCGCTCCCCCGGCACCAGGAAGACGTGCGATCTCTGCGAATCCGGCACGGTCTGCCGCAGCCGCCCCGGCTCGACGCCGGACCGGGCAAGCGTCCGCGCCGCGACGTCGGATGCGTCCGGCGGCTCTCCCTACCGTGCGTGATGCCGGAGCGCACGCGGTGACGCTGTCGCTGCCGGAGTACTCACGCCTCGCCCGCCGGGCGACGGACCTGCTGAACGAGCTGACGGAGATTCACATCGCCGTCGACGAATCGGGTGACGGCGGCCCGTATCAGGAGCGCTGGGGCGAGCTGACCGCCAATCTCACCCGGCTGCACCGCGAGGTCCTGGAAAGCGGGTATCCCCCGGATGACATTGCCAAACATTTGAAGGAGTCCTGGTTGCCCCGATTGGAGGATGCGATTGCCGACGCGGGACAGGCGGTCGAGGAACACACGAGTGTGGAAAGCGGATTCAACATCTGTTACGCAGAAGCCGAGGCGATCTACGCCCACTTGAAGCGGACCCGCGACGAGTCGACGCCCGAATGAGGGTTGATTCGGTGATGGCCCGATTCCGGTGACGCACCCTCAGCGCGGGGGTGCATCCGTTCGACGGTGGTGCTCGCTCATGTCAGGGTGGCTGGAGCGCCATTGAGGCGACGGAAGCGTCCCCTCAGACCGAACACTGGGGCTGTGACGCGGCTCGTTCACTGTCCACAGCCCGAGGTTCCATGCGGCTTACCAACCATCGATTTCAGATCGCCCCAGCCACCCCCGCGATTGGGCGGATGCACTCTCCTCAGCCGTCAGATCCATTCGTGCTCACCCAGGAGAAGGTGCTGAGGTGGCAATTGCTTCAACGCGCCGATCCATCGACGCAGCAACATGCTGCCACCGGAATCGTTCGACGGCCTGGCGAGCCGGCTCAGCCGCTCGGTGGAGCGATGCTGATTGCCGGTGCCGGCCGGCCAACGTGGCCAGGCGGTCGCTGAGGGAGACGGAGTCTCCCGAATAGAGAAACGCCGCGCGGCTATCGATCAGTTCCGGATAGGCGAGCCGGTCCGGCAGCAACGGGTAACATCCTGCCGCGATCGCTTCGGCAGCCGCGATGCCGAAGAACTCGTGTGCCGCCGTGGAGACGAATACGTCCGCCTGTTGCAACAAGTCGCGATACGCCTGCCGGTCGTCGAGATAGCCCCAACGAACAATCCGCCGATCAAACTGTTCGCGAGCGGTGGCGAAACAGGCCGGCACATCGCGGTACGACTGGCCGATCACACTGAGCCGAAACTCGTACCCGGCTCGGTCGAAGCGGTCCAGCGCGCTGAAAAACAGGCCCGGCTGTTTGTCATGCTCCCAACGGGCGGCCCACAGAATATGCAGCGGTGCGTCTGATGTCCTTTCGCCTCGGGCAGGAAACGATTCGATTCCCGGCTGGCAGATCGACGACCGCGTTCGGATCGATTCGGCGGCGTGCGCTAACGTTGCGTCCGGCAGACGTCGGCTCAGCTCCTCAACGGCGGTGAGGAACGACTCTCGGTGAAAGGCCGAGTTGAACCAGACCGCCTCAGCCGCCAGCGCCGAGACGATATTGGTCACTGCGAAGTGCAGATCACGGTCCCGCTCCCCGTCCGACCCGCGAGACGGGTAGGTCAGTTGGTTCTCATGGAAGTATAGAATGCTCGGAAGTCGGGCGATGTCCGGTCCGCACAAGCCGCGCAGTTCGGCCAGATTCATCATGTCGGTGACGAACAGCACATCGAACGAAAGCCCGCTGACCTGTGGGGCTCGCAGTTGATCGGCAAAGGCGATCGCGGCGTTTCGCATCCGCCATTTCCAGTGACGGTCCGGCAGCGAAAGCAGCGTGAAGTCGTGGCGGCTGTGCAGCCTCCAACCTTCCAGAAAGGCCCGATGGCTGCCGCCATGAAACGGATTCAACGCCAGCACCCGCATGCCGTCACAGTCCCAGCATCACGCCATCACGCGAACACCCCGTCGCGCAATTTCTCCGTCACGCAATTTCTCCGTCACGCCGTCACTCCGTCTGCAGCGCCGCCTCATGGGCGAGCACGCCGGTGACAAGCGCCGTCAGCCGCGGTTCCGCCTCGCCCGCAACGGCAATGATTTCCTCGACGACCGCAGGCTGCAGGGCGTCCGGCAGGCACAGGTCGGTGACGACCGAAAAGCCGACCGTCCGCAACCCGGCGTGCACGGCAACAATGACCTCCGGCACGGTGGACATGCCGACGATGTCAGCGCCGATCGACCGCAGAAAGCGGTACTCGGCCCGTGTCTCGAGGTTCGGTCCGGCGACCGCCGCCAGCACGCCGCGATGGGCGACGATGTCGTGACGGCGGGCGGCCTGCAGAGCGACGTCGCCCAACTTCTGGTCGTAAGGAGCGCTCATGTCGGGAAACCGCGGCCCCAGACGATCGTCGTTGATGCCGATCAACGGATTGTCGCCCATCAGGTTGATGTGGTCGTCGATGACGATGATGTCCCCCTGCGCGTGAAACGGATTCATCCCGCCGACGGCGCTGGAGACGATCATCAGTTCGGCTCCGAGCGCCTTGAACACCCGGACCGGCAGCGTGATCTGCTTGAGCGGATACCCTTCGTACATATGGAAGCGTCCCTCCATGGCGACGACCGGGAGCCCCTCCAGCAGACCGCACACCAGCCGCCCCGCATGGCTGACCGCCGTCGACTGCGGGAAATGAGGGATCTCGCCGTAGTCGATCGTCGCCTCGACGTTGATCTGTTCGATGAGGCTGCCGAGTCCGGTGCCCAGGATAATGCCGGCGTGCGGCTCACGATCCCACTGCGAGCGAATGTGCCCGCACGCATCTTGAATCTGGTCGTACAACTCCAGCACGGCGATGTGTCCTGTCAGAAAATGGGATGGATGCGACTCGGATTTCGGGGTCAGGCACCATTTCGTGGGAGCGAGTCGTCGAAGATCACCCCGAAT
>JAJDEI010000306.1 GCA_029259845.1 Planctomycetaceae bacterium
CCCCCCTCCCCCACCCCCCCTCTTTCCCCCAAAATTTACACTTGTGGGGCTAAACGAGGGGTGTATTGACCAATCGGTCGCGCCGACAGACTGACGAAAGCTGCAAGACAACTCATCGCGTTCACATGAAAGGCGACAGGCCATGGCCGCACTCATCGCAATTCTGACCAACCCCATCATCTGGGTCCTCACCGCTGCGCTGATCGGGACGTTGGTGATGATCGCCCGGTTCTATCGCAAGGTGGGACCGGAGGAAGCGCTCGTGCGGACCGGCATCGGCGGCCTCCGGGTGGTCACCGGCAGCGGCAGCCTCGTCGTGCCCATCGCGCACCGCGTCGAATTCATGGACCTGTCGGTCAAGCGGATCGAGATCAAGCGGCAAGGTTCGTCCGGGCTGATTTGCCGGGACAACGTGCGGGCCGACATCGAGGTCGCTTTCTTCGTGCGGGTCAACAACCAGCAGGATTCCATCAAAGAGGTCGCCCAGGCACTCGGCTGTGCCCGTGCCTCGGAGAAAACCGCCCTCGTCGAGCTGTTCGATGCCAAGTTCTCCGAAGCTCTCAAGACGGTCGGCAAGCAGTTCGACTTTGTTGAGCTGTACAACGAACGGGACAAGTTCAAGACCGAAATCCTGAAGGTCATCGGCCGGGACCTGAATGGCTATGTCCTCGAAGACTGCGCGATCGACTATCTCGAACAGACGCCGATCGAACTGCTCAGTCGGATGAACATTCTCGATGCTGAGGGCATCAAGAAGATCACCGAGCTCACTGCCCGAGAGCATGTGAAGGCGAATGACATCACACGGGAAAAAGAGAAGATCATCAAAAAGCAGGACGTCGAGGCCCAGGAGGCGATTCTCGAACTGGAGAAGCAGCGGATCGAAGCGGTCGAGAAGCAGAAGCGCGAGATCGCCGAAATCTCCGCCCGCCAGCAGGCCGAAGCGGCCAAGGTCGAGGAAGAGCAGCGGCTCATGTCTGAGAACGCCCGCATCCGCACCGAGGAAGAACTGGCTGTCGCCGAGGAGAACAAGCTGCGGCAGGTGATCGTCGCCCAACGCAACAAGGAACGAACCGACGCCGTCGAACGGGAGCGGGTCGAGAAAGATCGGATGCTGGAAGTCACCGAGCGCGAGCGGGTCGTCGGCCTGGCGGACATCGAGAAGGAAAAAGTGATCGAAGTCGAGAAGCGGAACATCCAGGACGTAATCCGTGAGCGGGTCGTTGTCGAACGGTCGGTCGTCGAGGAACAGCAGCGAATCCTCGACACCGAACAGTTCGCGACGGCCGATCGTGAGAAACAGGTCGCGATCACTCAAGCGGAGCAGGCAGCCGAATCAGCACTCGTTGCGGAGATCAAAGCGGCCGAAGCCCAAAAGCAAGCTGCCGAGCACACCGCCCAGCAGGTTGTCATCGAAGCCAGCGCTCAGAAGGACGCTGCCGAGCGGGAAATGGACGCCAAAAAGATGCTCGCCGAAGCGCGGCAGGCGGAAGTGGCAGCCGATGGCTTGGCCGAAGCCCAGGTGCTCGTCGCCAAATCGGAGGCGATCGAAAAGGAAGGCACCGCCGAGGCCAATGTCACCCAGAAAAAACTCGTCGCCCAAGCCGAAGGCCAGAAGGCCCAAGCCGACGCCGTCGAGAAAGAAGGACTGGCCGAAGCGTCCGTCATCGAACAGAAGTTCTATGCCGAAGCCCGCGGCATCGAACAAAAGGCCGAAGCGATGAAACTCTTCGACGGCGTGGGCCGCGAACACGAGGAGTTCAAGCTCAAGCTCAACAAGGACAAAGCCATCGAGATCGCCGCAATCGACGCCCAGAAGGACATCGCCCGCGAACAGTCGGAGATTGTGGGCGCGGCCCTCAACACGGCCCGCATCGACATCGTCGGCGGCGAAACCGAGTTCTTCGACAAGATCGTCGACTCGATCAAGGCCGGCAAGAGCGTCGACCGCTGGGTCAACAATTCGCAAGTGCTCACCGACGTCAAAAGCACGTTCTTTAGCGGCAGCGGCAACGGCGACTTCCGCGCCAACCTCAAGCACTTCACCGACCACTTCGGTCTGAGCTTCGAGGACGTCAAGGACCTGACCGTCGCCGCGCTGCTCGGCAAGATGCTCGTCGACTCGGACAACGACGTCATCACCGCCGGCCTCAAGAAGCTGCAAGGTACGATCTCATCGATGGGCCTGTCCGACAAGAAAGTCGCCGCCCTCGGACTGGCTGCCGCGGTTGAGGACAAAGCGTGAGGTGTGTTTCACCGCGGAGACGCAGAGACGCGGAGGTGACGCGTAGGAAGGAAGTACTATGGAATACGGAGCCATTTTCATTGCGATGGTCGGAGCAACGATCCCAGTCGTCGGTAGCGTTGCGGTTGTGACGATCTCGTATTACCTGACGAAGAAGAACGAACGCGAAGCCGCCTGGAGAAAGGAGAAGTTACTCCAATATCGCGCACTACTCACTGAGTTATCTAGAGTTGCTGTGAGCTTGGACGCATCTGGTAAACCAAGAACTGATCAAATCACCGATAAGTCATCATTCCAGATTGCAGAGGTGATGAATTCAATGATGTTGATTGCTCCTGAATCGTTCCTGAAGCGAGCACATCAATTGTTTAGTGCAGGTCAAAAAGACTTCTCCAAGATATTGAAGGAAATGGTGTCTGAGATACGGAAGGACCTCGACACCCCAAATGCAGAGTTATCACATGGCTATGAATGCATTCTCTACAGTGGTGTCATCGATACAGAGTCAATTCGATCTTGAACGAGATCATATTGAAATAGCTCCGTGTAACCTCCGCGTCTCAGCGCCTCCGCGGTAAACCCAACCGACCAAATGCCCGAATCCCCTCCACAACACGAAGCGGCTCCGCAGCTCGAAAGCGGGACGTATGAGATTCTGCGGAATCGGCTGAAGGGGCATAGGGAGGAACTGCGGTCGCGGCTCGACACTCTCAACGAGGCTCGCAAAGAGGTGTTCGGGTCGATCGACCTGAAGCTGCTCAACACCGAGCGGATCACGACCGAGCACAACTGTGTGCCGCGCGATATGGTCGCGGTCGGGAGCCGGTTTCTGTTCGGTTATAATGTGCAGTTCGGCCTCAAGGCCGAACGCCACGTTTCCGATGTGTTCGCCGTCTATGAGTTTGCGAGAAACGATGAGTCGCCCGAAGCCCACGGGTTGCAACCCGTGGGCTTGGAGTTGCTCAACGACGCCCAATTCCACAAGGACTTCCAGGACGTCTATCGCTACTACAAGAATGCCACGTTCGCCAAGTTCTTCGTCCGGGGCGCGTACCTGTATATGGTGTTCCAGGTCGGCAAGGCGACGACGGACATCAAGGCGTTCAAATGGCTGATCGAAAACGACTCGCTCCGTTACGTCGACAACCGTAGCGATCACGAGGTCCGTTTCCCGCCGCAGCATGAGTTCGACTGGATCCGCACCACGCGGGACATGCAGCGGTCCGGGGCGCATCCGCACATTTCGATCGAGGACCGCGTGTTCGTGGAGACGGTCGGCGGCGATTTGACCGTCAAGATCGAAGACAACACCGAATCAGGCCGCGGGCTGTACACCGAACCGGTTGATGACGCCGACCAGACGCTCGACGACGCCGACGTTTCCTATGCCGTCGTCGGCAATTTGATCCTGCTCAAGATTCGTCCGTATCAGGAAACACAGTGGCGATACATCGTCTACAACGAAAAGATCCAACAGGCGCAGCGAGTCGACTCCATCGAACATGCGTGCGTCCTGTTGCCGGACGACCATGGCCTGATCTTTTCGAACGGCTATTACCTGCAAAGCGGCGAGCATAAGACGTTCGACAGTGACGTGCAGGGCCTCAGATTCGAGCGGCGGATTGTGTCCCCCAATGGCGAGGACACGCTGTATGTCTTTTATCAGCCGGAAGCGGGCCAGTACGTGCTGTTGGGATACAACGTCATCGAACAGACGGTCGAGACGCCGGTCGTCTGCAGCGGCTTCACGATGTTCCACGCGGGCGAAATGTTGTTGTTCAAGGCTCAGCAACAGCCGCAGAAGCATCACGCCATCCAGATCTGGCAGACACCCTACGTGGGTGAAGACTACGTTCTGCACAACAATACCGATTCCTACCTTTATAAGATCGGCAATCGCGACATCGTCCGCGGCATGGCCGAATGCCACTTCATCCTGGGCCTCATCGACAAGGAAGACACCTACGCCGGGTTGTATGTCGATCTCGTCAAAGAAGCGACCGACGTTCTCGACTCGTACTTCTGGATCAACCATGCAGACGCCGCCAGTCTGGGTGAGCCGCTCGCGCAGATCAAGGCGGCCGCAATGTCGGCTGTGGAAGAGTTCGAGAAGGTCGTTCGCGTCCGGCAGAACACGACCGAGCAAACCGGGCGCATCACTTCCGAGACGCGCGAGTTGCTCAAGTCGGTCGGTCGCAAACGGTTCGAGAGCATTGATGAGTTCGTGCAGTCGCTCGCTTCGCTGCGTCGGGTGCGGGGCGAAATCATCGGGCTGCGGGAGCTGCGGTATGCCGACGCGGCGCTGATCGACGAGTTGGAGCAGGAAGTCATCCAGACGACCGAGGAGCTGTCGCAGCGGTGCGTGCAGTTCCTGCTTCGCGATGATGCACTGCTGCCCTATGAACAATCGGTTCAGGCCGAACAGGCGGGGATCGAGCATCTGACGAAAGTCGCCGACGCGAAGGTGGTCGACGAAAAGATCGCCGCCTCCGCCGGTGAGTTGGAGATGCTGATTGAGATCGTCTCCAACCTGAAGATCGACGACGCGACGCAGCGGACGGCGATCATCGACAACATCTCGGCCATCTTCTCGCAAGTGAATGCCGCTCGGGCCACGCTCAAACGGAAGACGCAGCAGCTCGGCTCGGTCGAAGGGGCTGCCGAGTTCTCATCACAACTCAAACTGCTCAACCAGTCGGTCGTCAACTATCTCGACGTCTGCGACACCCCCGACAAGTGCGAGGAATACCTCACCAAGCTGATGGTGCAGGTCGAGGAACTGGAAGGCAAGTTCGCCGAGTTCGACGAGTTCATTGTGCAGCTCGCCGACAAACGGGAGGAGATTGCCAGCGCCTTCGAGTCGCGGCGGATGCAGCTCGTCGAACGGCGTAACAAGCGGGCCAATGCTCTCGCACAGGCGGCGGAGCGGATCCTCAAAGGGGTCAAGACCCGCGTGGACGCGCTGGAGTCGACCAACGACATTCACGGGTACTTCGCTTCGGACCTGATGATCGAGAAGGTCCGGGACATCATCGGGCAGCTTGGCGAATTGGGCGACTCGGTCAAGGTCGACGACGTGCAGTCGCGGCTGAAGACGATTCGCGAGGATGCTGTCCGTCAACTGAAAGACCGGCAGGAACTTTACGAGGACGGCGACGGCGTCATCCGCTTTGGGAACCATCGCTTCTCCGTCAACACGCAGGTCCTCGACCTGACGACCGTGCGGAGGGACGACCGCCTGCATCTGCACCTCACCGGTACCGACTTTTACGAACCGGTAGCGAGCGACCTTTTCGACACCACTCGTGACGTGTGGTCGATGGAAGTGGTGAGCGAAAACCGCGAGCTCTACCGGGCGGAATATCTGGCCTATCAGATGCTCATGTGGGTGCGCAACGAGGAGACATCGAACTCCGGCGATTCCCCATTTCGCACAGATACCGACCTCCTGGCCGCCGTCCAGAAGTTCATGGCACCCCGATACTCCGAGGGGTATTCCAAGGGCGTCCACGATCACGACGCGGCCCTCATTCTTCGGGCTCTGCTGGAGATCGACGCCACCTGCGGGCTGCTGCGGTACTCGTCCCGGGCACGGACGATGGCGAGCCTTTTCTGGCGACACTTCGGCGCGGCTCGTGACAAGAAGCTGATGGCATCGAAACTGGCCGGCTTCGGCGCCATCGTCGGGCTTTTTCCCGGCACGGCTCTGCAGAAACAGTACGTTGCCGAGCTTCGAGACATGCTCGCCGAGTTCGTGAGGACGACCTGCCTGTTCGCCGTTTCCGAAACCGAGACATCTGCGATCATCGAGACGTCTTCGTCGTCCGATACGGACCCAGGGAGCGACCGCGGATCGGCACGGATGGGCGCAAATGCAGCGGCACCGCTCGTCAAAGAAGCGGCGGAATACTTGTTTCATGAACTGACATCCGCCGATCGCGCGGCGGGCGGCGATACGTTCGTCGTCGCACTATCGGCCGCCGACCTTTTTCGAGACTTCCATGCCCACCTCAAGAAAAGCGGTGCCGAGACACGTTTCACCGATTCCCTGAAAGCGGTCCACAAGACGCCGTCCGCAGCGTTCGCTCTGGCGCGCGACTGGGTCTCCGCCTTCGTCGGATGGGCTGTGCCCGCCACAACGGTCGCTTCGACTTCCGATCCGTCCCTTTCGTCTGTGGCGGGCACAGCCCGCCTTACGGCCACGGTTACGGCGCAACCTCCAAATGCAGACTACGTCGACGAGGCCGCCGCGTTGTTATTGGCGGGCAACATCTCCTCGGATACGGTGATTCAAGCGAAGCTCGACCGTCGGATCGACGGCCTCATCGGGACGCATCCGGTTATCGACGGCGACCGGTATGAGTTGCCGTTCAACCGCTTTCTCGCGCGGCTCGAACGATTCGAACGAGAAACCGTCCCAGCCTTTCGGGCGTATCACGAATTCAAGGCGCGGCTCGTCGATGAAGCCCGCGAGGCGATGAAGCTGTCGGAGTTTCAGCCGCGTGTGCTCACGTCCTTCGTGCGGAACCAGTTGATCGACCAGGTCTACCTGCCGCTGATCGGGGACAACCTGGCCAAACAAGTCGGCGCAGCCGGTGCCGACAAGCGGACCGATCGGCAGGGCCTGTTGCTGCTCATCTCGCCGCCCGGTTACGGCAAGACCACGCTGATGGAGTACATCGCCAATCGGCTGGGCATCATTTTCATGAAGATTAACGGTCCGGCCCTGGGGCACGAAGTGACGTCGCTCGACCCGTCCGCAGCGCCCAACGCCGGAGCCCGCGAAGAAATCGAGAAGCTCAACCTCGCCTTTGAGATGGGTGACAACGTGATGATTTATCTGGATGATATTCAGCACTGCAATACCGAACTGCTACAGAAGTTTATCAGCCTGTGCGACGCTCAACGAAAGATTGAAGGCGTTTATAAAGGCAAAGCACGCACATACGATTTCCGGGGCCGGAAGGTCGCTGTTGTGATGGCGGGCAACCCCTACACCGAGAGCGGCGAGAAGTTCCAGATCCCCGACATGCTGTCCAACCGGGCCGACATTTATAACCTGGGCGAGATCATCGGCGACTCGGCGGCAGCGTTCGAGATGAGTTATCTTGAAAACTCGCTCACGTCCAACCCCATACTTGCCAAACTGGCAGCGCGGTCGCAGCAGGATGTGTACGCCGTTATTAAAATGGCACAAAAAGCCCACGGGTTGCGACCTGTGGGCTTGACGGAACCCGTGGGCGTCGCGCAACCCGTCGAGGGAGCCGACCTCGAAGGCAACTACGCCCTCGAAGAACTCAACGAGTTCGTCGGCGTGATGCAGAAGCTGATGCAGGTGCGGGATGTCGTGCTCACGGTGAACCGGGCATACATCGAATCGGCCGCGCAGCACGACGACTACCGCACCGAGCCGCCGTTCCTGTTGCAGGGATCTTACCGGAACATGAACCGCATCGCCGAAAAGGTGCAGGCGGTCATGAATGATGAGGAGTTGCAGACGCTCATCGTCAGCTCCTACCAGAACGACGCTCAGACGCTCACCTCCGGCACGGAAGCCAACATGCTCAAGTTCAAGGAGCTGATCGGCAATCTCTCCGAGGGGGAACGGGAACGCTGGGACGGGATCAAACTCACGTACCGGCAAAACGTCAAGATGCGCGGCATCGGCTCCGACGACAAAGTCGGACAAGTGATCGCGACACTGACGACCTTCGCCGACGGTCTCGACTCGATCCGCAAGACGCTCGCGCATGGTGTTGTCGAGTTGACGTCGCAGGAAGGCGCATCCGCCCGCGAATTGCGGATGCTCGAAGAAGCGGAGCGTCTCAATGGGCATCTCGCGGAATTGTCGAACAAGCTGACCGACGGTGTCGACCGCATCGCCCGGCTCGGCGATCGTCCCATCAAGGTTGACGTCCCCCCGTTGGAGGTGCCGCCGATTGAGATGAAATGGCCGGCCGGCGTCCCGGCTGCGAAACCGCAAGCGGAGCGGCCGATTCCAACCGATGACCCGGCGGTGTTCGCCCATCGGCTGCCGTTGGAGGATGACCCCCGAGGACCGGCCGGCACGAAGAAAATCACCGTCGTCAATCGCATCCCGAGGACCGTGCTCAACGTGTTGGAGCAGCAATTCGAACTGATGGAAGGCTGGCTTCGTCCGTTAATGGACCGCTCGACCGAACAACGCGCGGAGATGCACAACCTCAGCGGCCTGATCGAAGACTGCCTCAAGGACTATCGCAAACTCCTCCGCCGACTGGGAAAGGCCGAGCAGAAGGAAGACGTGAGTCAATAGGGAGGTGCGGAAGGAGCAAGTGCAATGGGACGTATCGAGCGAATGATCGTCATCTGGGCGCTGGCCTACATGGCGGTCTACATGCCCTTTTTCTTTGCCGGGCCACACTTTCTCTCCCAAGAGCAGTTCTTTCGCTTTATGGTGCCGCTGCACTTTCTCGGCATGGCACAGAATCTTATTGCCTTGATTCTCACGATCCGCGATCTCTATAAGCGTCCCTTTCCGCACGAGAATCAAAAGCTGACGTGGGCGCTGCTCATCACATGCACAGGCGGAATCGGTTGGTTGATCTATGTTTTCAAATACGCCTTAAAACCGCGCCCAACCCGTTCGGAACTCACGTCAAACTCTCGTGACGTCGGCCAGATTGCCGACGATCAATTATGAGAGAACGGCATTGATCCAGCCGTCGAGGGCAACTCCGACCTTGTCGATCGTCCTCAAAGTTTGCTGTTTGACAGCCAGCAGAACTTGATCATCAGCAACCTCGGCGCGGGCAAACAGATAAAACTTGATCTTCGGCTCGGTCCCGGATGGTCTCACGGCGATGCGGACGGCGCAGCCGTCTGTGGGGGCGGTCTCGAAGATCAGCAGATTTCCGTCCGGTTTGGGGAGATCGGCCTGTTTGATGTTTGCCGGGAGACTGCGGATCTCGTGCTGGCCGAAATCGCGGACGGATTGCAGCGGCAGGCCCGCCAGATCACTCGGCGGTTGCTCGCGAAAGGCGGCCATCAGTTGCTGGATCTGGCGATGTCCTTCAGACCCTTCGCAGACTTTGGACGTTTGTCCTTCGAGAAAGTAGCCGTGCTGGATGTACAGCTCGTCGAGGCGGTCGAGGAAGGTTTGGCCATCCTGCCGCAGTTCGGCGGCACATTCGGCGATGTACAAGGCGGCGATGCCGGCGTCTTTGTCCCGGGCGTAGGTGCCGGCGAGATAGCCGATCGACTCTTCGGCTCCGAAGACGAACCGCTCCGGTCCTTCTTCGTCGATCGTCTGGCCGATGTACTTGAAGCCGACCAGCAGATCGTCGATCACGCGCACGCCGTGCGACTTGGCGATCTCGCCAATGAGCGGCGTGGTGACGAGCGTTTCCACGACGAAGTGATCGGGCGAAAGATCGCCGACTGCCGACCGCTTGCGGAGAATGTAGTCGGCGAGCAGGCTGCCGGTCTGGTTGCCGGTCAGGTGGACAAACTCGCCATCCGATCCTCGCACACAGACACCGAGCCGGTCAGAGTCCGGGTCGGAGGCGAGCAGCACCTCAGCCCCCGTCTTCGTCGCCTCTTCGATGAGCGGTGCGAAGACCTGCGGACGTTCCGGATTGGGAAAGTGATCGGCCACGTTGGGGAAATTGCCGTCCGGGGTGCGGTGCGGCTCAAAGATGTTGATGCCGTCGAAACCGGCTTGCCGGAGAATCTCGTAACAAACCGTCTCGCCCACACCGTGCAGGGGTGAGTACAGACCGGAGAGATCGCGGGCATCGGAGAGGCTCATGTCGAGCACGGCTTTCCAGAACGCCTGATCGACCTCTTTGCCGATCATCGTGATTCGCCCGTCCGCGACCGCCTGGTCGAAATTAACGCTGGGGATTTCACCCGCTTCGTAGACGCAGTCGATAATTCCCTTGTCGTGCGGCGGGAGGACCTGGCCGCCGGTCGACCAGTAGGCTTTGAAACCGTTGTCGCTGGGAGGATTGTGCGAGGCGGTGATCATCACTCCGGCGGCACAGCCGAGATGCCGCACGGCGAAGGAGAGCTCCGGCGTGGAGCGGTACGATTCGAACAGAAAGACGTTCATCCCGTTTGCAACGAACGTCGTCGCCGTCAACCGGGCAAACTCCTGCGAGCGGTGGCGGGTATCGTGGGCGACGACCGCCGTGCCTGCTGCGCCGGTTTGCTGACGGACATACCTCGCCAATCCGTCTGCTGATTCGGCGATCGTCCGGGGGTTGATGGTTGCCGAACCGAAGTCCGCCATCAGTCCGCGGCGTCCGCCGGTGCCGAAGGGGATCACCTCCCAAAACAGCCGGTCCAGCCGGTCCCACTGCCCTTGGTCGGTCAGTTGGCGGATCGGTTCGACGTAATCGCCGTACTGCGGCTCCGTCAACCAGCGGGTGATGTTTTCTGCGGCCGATGCGGAGATCTGCTCCGCATCGACAGCCGCGTTGATCCGGGTCGTCTCAGTTGTTGGGCTGGGCATAATTCGCCTCGGCGTGGGCTGATTCTCCGGGGGGGCCGCGTAGTGGTCCATCCGGGTTGTTGTTTGTTGGGCACGGTTGATTGGTTGACGACAGAGCCACGAACGTCGGTGAGCCATTCGACGCGCTCCCTAGCGGTCGCGGCTAAACAGATGTGGCGAAACGTTCGTGGTTAAACGGTCGCGGTTAAACGGTCGCGGCTCAACGGCGACTGTATCAGGCGGCATGCGGGCCATCTACTCGGACGGCTTGGAGAGAAAATCGTCCAATGCCGCCAGCAGTGGGTCGATTGTCTGTTGTTGAATCTGGTGGGGCGGATTCCAGGGGAACCATTGGTATCCCTCGTGCTCGGTGACGACGATCTCGACATCATTGTTGAGTCGGCCCAGAAAGATGACCAGCGACTTGGGCCGCCACTCGCCGCCGGTTCGCTTGTTGCGGACGTTGTATTGGCTCTCGAAGCGGAACGCCGGGTCGAGGTCGATGTCCGCAGGTGTGATGCCGGTTTCCTCTTCGAGTTCGCGGAGGGCGCATTCGATGTCGGTCTCGCCCGGATCGACGTGCCCTTTGGGGAGGTCCCAACGGTTGGCGTGTTTCATCAACAGGAATTCGCGAATCGGATCGCCCCGGACGACCAGCACGCCGCACGAGTTGAGTTCGTTCATGGAGTTTTCCCTCTGCCAAACAGTATGCGTCCAAACACCCGGTGTCTCAAACGTACCAAGACGCGCAGGGCGTTGTTTCGTCGGCTTTCATTAACAACGCGTCAAGAATCCTTGAGACACCGGGTGTTTTCAGTTCAGGGCGTTTGCGGCATTGTTGCCCAGCCGGGTAATTCGCCCAATGAGATGCCCATCACGGGGACAAGCAGCGCAAAGGTGATCGCGGTGACCAGCGCCACGCCGACGAAATTGAGCAGCAGCCCGTGCCGGACCATCTGGCCCATCGAGACGCGGCCACTGGCGAACACGATGGCGTTGGGGGGGGTGGCGATCGGCAGCATGAACGCGCAGCTGGCGGTGACGGTTGCCGGGATCATCAGCAGCCGCGGGTCGATCCCCAGCGTCACGGCGGCCCCGGCGAGGATCGGCAGCAGCGTGCTGACCGTCGCCACGTTGGAGGTGAACTCCGTGAGGAACGTCATCATCAGGCAGATGCACACGACCAACACCGGCAGCGACGCCCCCTGCAGTGACCGAGCCAGTGTTTCTCCCAACCAGGCGGACAACCCGCTCGATCCGAACGCGGACGCCATCGCGAATCCCCCGCCAAACAGCAGCAGCATGCCCCACGGCATGCCCCGCTCGACGGTTTGCCAATCGATCAGCGGCTCCCAACGCCGGCCAGACTGTTGGTCGGTTCGTGGGTCGGATCTCCGGTCGGTCCGCGGCATGCGGATCACGAACATCAGCACCGCCATTAACATGGCGACGGTTGAGTCGTGAATGGCCCCCTGAGCCACCGAGGGATCGGTTCCCAGCTTCTCGACGAGGAACCGTTCGTACGCCGGGCTCCATCCCTTAATCAGCGTGAAGGTCCCGTCCCCGCCGCCAATCTGAATCTCGATCGGCTTGCGAAAGATCCACAGGGCGGCTGTTGTCAGGAAGATGGCGAGCATGGCCCATTCACCGGCGGAGGGACGGCCGAGGGCACGCAGCCGTTCGCCGAAGAAGCTCCGACCGATCTGTGCGGAACCGATCCGCCGCGGCAGCTTCCAGGTGAGTACGAAAAAGGCGGCCGTCAGCATGAAAGCCGTCAGCGGCACGTACACGACGAACCACTCGGCCATCGACGGCTCGGGGGCCTCTGGGAACAACTCGCGCCATTGGCCCATGAAGGCGATGTTCGTGGGCGTGCCGACCAGCGTCGCCAATCCGCCGCTGCTGGCGCTGTAGGCGATGCCCAACATCAGGGCGACTCCCAATCGTGAGAGGGCGCGCTCCTGTCGGTCGAGCGCGGCGGCGTCTCCGTCGGGAGGAGTTCCCGTTTCCCCAAGCGTTCCCAGCAGTGCGATCGCAATCGGCAGCATCAGCATGGTGGTCGCCGTGTTGCTGATCCACATGGAGAGGAACGCCGTCGCCAGCATGAAACCCAGCACGATCAGCCGCGGACTGCTGCCAATCGTGGAGACGACATGCAGCGCGATTCGACGATGCAGGTCCCAACGTTCAATCCCCAGCGCAATGATGAACCCTCCGAAAAACAGAAAGATGTTGGCGTTCATATACGACCGGCTGACGTCCCCGGCAGCCTGGATGCCGAGCAACGGATAGGCAGCCAACGGAATGAGCGACGTCGCCGCAATGGGAACCGCCTGCGAGACCCACAGCACGGCCATCAGGAGCGTGGTCGCTGCCAGCCGGTGCGCGGCCGGCGAGAGACCGGTCGGCGTCGGAGCCGTCAGCACGCCGACGAATGCCACGATCGCGATCAGCAGTCCCAGCGACTGCCATTTCGGATCGCTGCGCGTGAAGTCGTCCCGCGGCTCGGTGTGTACCGTGTCGTCAATCATGGCACACGTGATACCGCACGTCGCAGAAGATTGGAACTGACTCGCGGTGACGACGTCGGTTTGATGGCATCCGTGAGTCCCGGGAAAGCTGTGCCAGATAGCGACTGTGTCCGATAGAGACTTCGGACGCGCAACGTTATCATAGAGGCTCTTCGAACTTGCCTCTCAGGAGACGCTCATGGAACGCTGGCCGATTGGTGTGTTTGCTTCTGTCGACGCCGGACTCGGCGTGCATCTGGATGTGGCCCAGGAACTGGGGATCCCCAGCGTACAAGTCCACGCGCCCCACAAGGAAACCCGCACGCCCCAGACGGCGGAGGAGTTTCTGAAGAAGTGTGCGGACGCGGGCATCATGATTACCTGCGTGTTCAGCGGGTTCGAAGGGGAGAGCTATGCGGACATCGCCACGACGGCCCGCACGGTCGGTCTCGTGCCGGAAGAGACGCGAGCGGCGCGCCTTCAGGAAATGAAGGAGATTTCCGACTTCGCCAAGCTGCTGGGTTGTGACGCGATCGGCCTGCATATCGGTTTTGTCCCGGAGGATACGGAAGGAGCCAGTTACCGGGGACTGCTCGACACCGCGCGGGACCTGCTGGATCATTCGGCCGGCAACGGGCAGAACGTGCACTTGGAGACCGGACAGGAGACGGCCGAGCATCTGCTCGCATTCATCAGCGACGTCGGCCGCGACAACCTGTTTATCAACTTTGATCCGGCGAATATGATTCTGTACGGCACGGGCGATCCGATCGAGGCCCTGAAGCAGGTGGGGCATCTCGTTCGCAGCGTCCACTGCAAAGACGCGACCTGGGCGCCGGAGGGCCAGCGGGGCGTTGCCTGGGGGGCGGAGGTCCCGCTCGGCGAAGGGGACGTCGGCATGGAAACCTATTTGCGGACTCTCGCCGACCTGGGCTACACCGGTCCGCTGACGATCGAACGGGAGATTGCTCATGACCGCGAACGTCAAAAAGCGGACATCGGCACGGCGGTCGAGTTGCTTACGTCCCTGCGTGACCGGGTGCTGGGTTGAATCTCGCGAGGTGCGCGACAATCGCGTCTCGTCGGTGCGGTGCTCGCCGAGACTGCACAAGAACAGCGTTCTTGCCGTTCTTGCCGCTCTGCTGGTCGTCGTCCTGTCCGCCGGGCATGCCTCGGCGCAACCGCCCCCCGTCCGTCAGCTCGACAAGGAGGCGGAGCGTGTCCGCAGCGAGTATCTCGACCGGCTAAACAAACTGGCGACCGCCTACGACGAAGCGGGCGAGACGGACAAGGCCAAAGCGACGTTGAGGCAGATTCTCGACGTTGATCCGCAGGCGAAATCCGCACAGGAGAAGCTCGACGAAATCGAAAACCGTGTCTTCGAGCAAAAGACGGTCACGCTCGACGTCGACGTATCCCGCGGGTGGTTCTCGACCGGCCTGCTCGTCAAGAAAGGCAAGCCGATTCGATTTGAAGCCGACGGGAGCTATAAACTGATCGCGAACGCCACGTTGGACCCCGACGGATATCCGACCGCCGACCTGTCGCGGGACGTTGCCTCAGGCATCGACTTCGGAAAGCTGATGGGTTTGGTTGTCACCGCGCCCAAAGGCCCCAATCGAAAGAAGAAACCTCAGCCGGGGACCCCCTTCGCCATCGGCACGCAAACCGAGGTGACACCGGAGACCGACGGCCTGCTGTTCCTGAGGCTCAACATCCCCGCCGGCACGAAGTCCAACGGCAAGCTGAAGGTGACCGTCAGCGGAAACATCCGCAGCAAGCCGGGCTCACCGTGACCGTAGCGCGGCAGGGTTGTTGGCCGCTCTTTGACAAAGAAAGGAAAAGCGGATTGCGCGGATGAAGGCCGATCAAGACGGATTCGGGGCATGGTCTCCAACGATCCGTACGACAAAGGCTTCAAACTCTCGTTTCTTGCGCAAGTTTCGAACGCCAAGGGAGAACCACGGAAGGGACGGAAGCAAGCCCCATCGGCTAATAACAGTGGTTGCGGAATCGGTGATCCCGGCGCAGAGGCATTCGTGGTATTCGCCCGATTCAAGGTTCCCTGTTTGGGACCGCGAATTACGCGAATACTGCGAATGAAATTTCTCGTCGATGCAATCAATGCCACTTTCCTTCCGTCTGTTCCGTGGTTCTTAGCTTTTGTTTGCTGGATTCGGTTGCGGCTCAGCCGCGCTGGGATAATCCGTCGCATCCGCCCAATCCGCTTTTTCTTTTCTGCTGCGAGGCATTCAATGCAGGGTCGACGGACCGACGTGTGACTCCTGACGACGTGTGGCTGTTTGCGAAAAGGGGTTGACTGCCTCCAGTGCGGTGCGGCTGGCAACGGAAAACCTGCCGGTCGCCTCAACGCAAACGCAACAATCCGCTCCCGCACCCGGCTGGCACAGGGAACGTTCAGGGCTATTCAAAGCTTCACTTTGGACAGGACCGACCGGGACAACCTCAATGGTAGCCCGAAGCGTAAGCGAGGAAGCGAACGTGAGTGAGTGATTCGTCCCTCGCTGACGCTTCGGGTTACGAGGTTGCCCAGCTTCAATCTTCGAACGGCCCTGAGGGAACGTTGCAGTGGGTTGGTCGGCTGCGTCCCGGCTGGTAGGATGAGCAATGACGTCCTCAAGAGGTTCCCCCACTTTCGTTCACCAACCACGGACAGCCGCCGGTCTGCTGGCGGCGGCGTTCGGGATCTCCTCGGAGACGAGACAAATGCGGCGACTCACATTGGGCATCCTGTTGCTCGCGGTGGCGAGCGGTTGTGCAGATTCGGGAGCCTCAACCGACGGCGCGGCCGGGAAAGGGAACGGTTCGGCCAAATACCGCATCGCGGTGATTCCCAAGGGGACCACACATGATTTCTGGCTGTCGGTCCGCGCCGGTGCTGAAAAAGCAGCCGCCGAGTTGGGCAACGTCGAAGTCATCTGGGACGGGCCCGAGAGTGAAACGCAAAAGGACGTGCAGATCAATCTGGTCGACGGTTTCATCAACGACCAGCTCGACGGCATTTGTCTCGCCCCGATCGACCGCGATGGAATGATTCCCGTCGTTCGCCGCGCCCGGGATGCGGGGATTCCGACGCTCATTTTCGACAGCGGCCTGTCCGACACCGAAGCGACCATCAGTTACGTCGCCACCGACAACTACCAGGGAGGCGTCATCGCCGGTGAGCAGATGGCCAAGCTGCTCGGAGGCAAGGGCAACATCATCCTGCTTCGCTACCAGGAAGGGAGCGAAAGCACCGAACAACGGGAAGAGGGTTTCCTCGACACGCTCGCGAAATATCCGGACATCGTCATCATCTCGGATGAACAGCGCGTCACCACCGACACGGTGGAAGCGGTGCGTGTCTCGTCGTCGTTGCTGCTCACACACGGAGACAACGTCGATGGCATCTTCACGGTGTGCGAATCACTGAACAAGGGGATGCTCAAGGCGCTGCAGGACAAACAGCTCGCCGGCAAAGTGAAGTTCATCGGTTTCGACTCGGATCCGCAACTTGTGGATGCGATGAAGAACGGCCAAATGGACGGCATCGTCCTGCAGGACCCCGTCCAGATGGGATACGAGTCGGTGATGACCATGGTCGCGCACCTTGAGGGCCGACCAGTCGACGAGAAGATTTCAACCGGCGAGGCACTGGCGACTCCGGAAAACATGAACGAGGAGCGGATGCACGAACTGTTGTTCCCGGACAAATTCCGCGAGTAGCGGCATCGGAGCAAATGACCGTGCATCGCGCGCCGCTCGTTTAGCCGCACATTTGAAATGTGCGGCTAAACGACGTCTCGGTCTCTGATCACGACTGAACCGCATACCTTTCGTCCTCTTCAGCCGTCCGCCCATGCCGCCGCTGCTTGAAATGCACGACATTCGCAAGTCGTTCGGGGCGACGAAGGCGCTGGACGGGGTCTCGCTAACGGTGCGCGGCGGCGAGGTGATGGCGCTCGTCGGGGAGAACGGTGCCGGGAAAAGCACGCTGATGAAGGTGCTCAGCGGAGCCGAATCGCCGGATTCCGGTCGGATGAGCCTCACGGGCAATCGGTACGAACCGACTGGCCCGCATGACGCCCGCTCGGCGGGCGTCGCCATGATCTATCAGGAGCTGAATCTCGCTCCGGACATGAGCGTGGAAGACAACATCATGCTCGGTCAGGAGATCGGGCGACACGGTCTGCTCCAACACGCCGAGCAGCGCCGCCGCGTCCTGGACGTTCTCGACCGGCTCGGGCATCCGGAACTGGAGCCGCGGCAACTGGCCGGCCGCCTGTCAATCGGAGCCCAGCAACTGTTGGAGATCGCCCGGGCCCTGGTGATGCAGGCGCGGGTGATTGTGTTCGACGAGCCGACCAGTTCGCTCACCCGCCACGATGTCACGCGACTGTTCACGGTGATCCGCTCGCTGTGCGAGGGCGGCATCGGCGTCATCTACATCAGCCATTTCCTGGAGGAAGTCAGCGAAGTCGCCGAGCGATATACGGTCCTTCGAGACGGCCGCTCCGTCGGAACCGGGATGCTCAAAGATGTTTCTGAGCGGGACCTCGTGCGTCTGATGGTCGACCGCGAAGTCGGTGACCTGTTTCCCTCGGTGCCGCATGAGCCGGGTGAGGTCGTTTTGAGAATCAAAGACGTCAGCGGCGTGCGGACGCCGCTGAATGTCTCCCTCGACCTGCGGCGCGGCGAAATCCTGGGAATCACCGGACTCGTTGGAGCGGGTCGCACGGAGCTTATGCGGTGTTTGTTCGGCCTGAACGAAGTCGTCTCGGGAAGCGTCGCCATCGGCAATGTGGAGCCGCGGCCGACTCCCCGGGCTCGCATTCGGGCCGGTCTGGGATTCGTCTCGGAAGACCGCAAAGGGGAGGGACTGGCCCAGGCGCGGTCGATCGCGGACAACATGACGTACAGCCGTCTCGAACCGTACTCGAAGGGGGGATGGCTCCGCCTGCGACAGCGGCGGGTGCAAGTCGAGCACTGGATGGAGCGGCTGCATGTCCGGGCGCGGTCCCCCGAACAGGCGGTTGCGGATCTCTCCGGCGGAAATCAGCAGAAGGTGGCCCTCGCGCGGGTCCTGCATCAGGAGGCGGACGTCCTGCTGCTCGACGAGCCGACGCGCGGCATCGATGTTGGTACCAAGGCGGAGATTTACCGGCTGATCGGAGAACTGGCGGCCGCGGGGAAAGCGGTGATCTTCATCAGCTCCTACTTTGCCGAGTTGCTGTCCGTTTGCGACCGGGTGGCGGTGATGAGCCGCGGACGGTTGCAGGACGTCCGACCGGCAGGAGAATGGGACGAGGAATCGATTCTGAGTAATGCGATGGGAAGTGATGTCTGAGGCACGGCCAAACACCCGGTGTCTCAAACCAAGTTGTCGGCCGCGAACGGGATTTGCATCCGTTCGTGATTCGCTATATCTCACAGTCGATCAGTCGCCGGGTGTTTTTTGTAACGTGATGGGAAGTGATGTCTGAGTCCGACGCCAGGAAGCCTGCCGTTCGCCGTTTGACCGCCTTTGCGGGGCCGCTGGTGTGGTTGGCGCTCGTGTTCTGCCTGTTTTGGGCAGCGGACGAGTACCGGGCATCGGCCCGTGGCAAGACGGGGCGATTCGCGACGACGGCCAGTCTGCGGCTGATGGTGCACAACACGTCGCTCGTCGGCGTGGCGGCTCTGGGAGCGACGATCGTGATCATCTCCGGGGGCATCGACCTGTCGGCGGCGGCGTCCATCGCGTTGGCGGCGACTGTCTCGGCGTTCTGCTTTCGTGAGGGATATCCTGCGGTCGTCGGCATTTCCGCCGCCGTGATGACCGGCGTCGCCGCCGGCTTCACCAACGGAGCGCTGGTCAGTTGGCTGCGCGTCGTGCCGTTCATCATCACTCTGGGGACCATGACGATCTTTCGCGGCATCGGTCGCGAGATCGCCGAAGGGACGCCGATCCGCGCCTTCGGCAAACTGCCGGAGTGGCTGCTCATGCTCGAACGCCCGGTCCCCGACCCCGCATGGCTAATGGTCTCGCCCGGCGTGTGGGTGATGGTGGCGTTTGCGTTGATGGTGGCAGCGTTGTTGCATCTGACGGTCTTCGGCCGTCATGTGTATGCGATCGGCTCGAACGAGGCGACGGCCCGATTGTGCGGCATCAACCTCACACGGACCCGGCTGATGGTCTATTCGATGGCCGGTTTTTTCGCCGGAGTGGCCGCGCTCTACAATCTGACCAGCCTGTCCGAGGGAGACCCCAACTCCTTGCCCGGCCGGGAATTAGATATCATCGCCGCCGTCGTCATCGGGGGCGGAAGCCTCAACGGCGGGCGCGGATCGGTGCTGGGCACGATCTCCGGAGCGTTGCTGATGCAGGTGATTCGGCACGGTTGTCGCTCGTTAGGGGTGCCGACGGCCTACGAGCAGATTATCATTGGGGTGATCGTGATTGTCGCGGTCACCCTGGACCAACTGCGTCAGCGACGGCAGAGTCGCTGAGCAAACGGAGACCAATTCTCCTCCAACAATTCAGGTTGCCCTGACATCCGCTTGCGGATTCGCCCGACAGCCGGGTGGCTGGGGCGAGATTGCGATCGCACAATCCTCAAGAGAGTTCAGAGTCCGGGGCCGTGGACGAATTCTCTGGACTGCACACGGCCCCAGAATCTGTCGGTTGAGACAATTCAGACGATAATACCCCCCAGCCACGCGGCCGGCAACGTCGTGACACAACGGCTTTTCCCGTCACGCTGACTCCCGCTGCACGTTTCCGAGGACAAATGAGCCATGACACTTCGCCAACCCGTTGACCGCCGCGAATTCCTCAAAACGTCCGCCGGTGCGGCTCTGACCGCTGGCATCTGGCGGCGCGGTTTCGCTGCCGAAGAGTCCCGTTCGCCCAACCAGAAGCTCAACATCGGCTGTATCGGCACGGCAAATCGGGCAGCCGCCGACATCAAGGGCGTCACCGGTGAGCACATTGTGGCGTTGTGTGATGTTGATCGGAACTACTTGGGGCGGGCCGTCAGCAGCCTTCCCGTGCGTCGAGCCTATATCGACTTTCGGGAGATGATCGAAGCGGAAGCAGACCGGATTGACGCCGTCGTGATTGCAACGGCCGATCACACGCATGCCCCGGCGGCCATCCGGGCCATTCGTAAGGGATTGCACGTCTATGTCGAAAAGCCATTGAGCCACACGGTTCACGAAGCTCGTCTCATTACCGAAGCGGCGCGGGAGCACGGCGTCGCCACTCAACTGGGAACACAAATCCATGCCACTGAGAACTACCGCCGCGTGGTCGAGGTCATCCAATCCGGCGCCATCGGCGACGTCAACGAGGTTCATGTGTGGGTCGGCAAACACTGGGGCGGTGGCGATCGGCCCGAAGGCGGACAGGAGCCGCCAGCGACGCTCGACTGGGACCTGTGGCTCGGTCCGGCTCCGGAGCGTCCGTTCTTCCCCGGTCGGTATCATCCCGCCCAATGGCGGCGCTGGTGGGACTTCGGCACCGGCACGCTGGGGGACATGGCCTGTCACTTCATGGACCTGCCATTCTGGGCGTTGGACCTCAAGTACCCCACGCGGTGTGAGACCGAAGGCCCCCCGGTGCATCCGGAGACCTGCCCGATCGGGCTGATCGTGCATCTCGACTTCCCCCAACGGGACGAGAAGCCGCCGGTCAAGCTGACATGGTACGACGGCAATCTGATCCCGAAGGAGATCAACGGGCAGCGCGTCCCGCCCAACGGCGTCATGTTTGTCGGCAGTGAAGGGATGATGTTCGCCGATTACTCGAACTACCGGCTGTTCCCCGCGGAGAAGTTTGCCGGGTTCGAGCCGCCCGAGCCGACAATTGCCCCCTCCATCGGCCATCATGCCGAGTGGATCAAAGCGTGCAAAGAGGGCACGCCCACACTGTGCAACTTCAACTATTCCGGCCCGCTGACCGAATCGGTCCTGCTGGGCAACATCGCCTACCGCTGCGAGCAGGCGATCGACTGGGACGCGGAAAACCTCAAAGCGACCAACTGTCCCGCGGCCGACAAGTACATCCACAAAGAGTATCGCGCAGGCTGGGAAGTCGTGTGAACGCGCGATTGACGCGCCGGATGCCATGTCCGCATCGCACAGCAGGGCGGACATGCCGATGCGATCACACCGCATGCTCATGCTGCTTCGCGACGTATTGCACTCCGCGCGACTTCGCCAGATCGCTGCCTCAAGCGAAAACCGCCACGGTCGTGGTGGTGGCGATTGCGAGTCTTGTCGGAATTCGTCGTCGTCTGGTCGGTCCGCCATCGCAGCCACGCCTCGGCACCAAGGGCGTGAAGAGATTCATTGACGGCCTTTGGATCGCAGGGATTTCCGTCCCCCCTGTGGCCGAAGAGTGTGGTGAAAACCTTCGTATGATGCAGCAGGTTGTCCTTGGCGTCCGCGTGTTCGGGATCGGCGGGAACGAACACGGCACGCTGCATGAATTCCTGGAACCAATCAGAAAGTCGCTGGACATCGGCCATCGAGAAATGCGACCCGGTGTTCGGTGATCGAGTGACATCCGATTCGGTGGTGATCGCGTCCAGTTCATCACGCATTGTGGAAACCTGTTTGTCGAGGCTTTGACGAGTCCGGGCACCCTCGACGAGTCAGAGGTGTCGTTCAGCGATGGCGACCGTCTCCTGCAGGCTGACGGCAGGTTTCGATCACGCTCAGTAGCGTCTGCACGAAGCGGCTGCCCGCAGAACTTTGCGTGCCGAAGGGGGCTTACGCCAGCAGTCCGTTGAAGAACGAATTCTCAGGGGGCGCCGGGGCTGGAGGACAACGTCCGAAGCCCCGGTGAGGGTGGTTGCCGCGTACAAATATCGAATCCCCGTCCACCGGGGCTTCCCGTTGGTCCAGCCCCGGCCAACCGACGGAATGAAATTTCCGGGAGAGTTGGACCTAACGATGGAGTTCAAGTTGAAGTCAAAGGTGATCGATCCGTGAATTACGAATTGTGCGAATTTGCATCCTGGGGACTCCGATGGATCCGTTGAGTTGGTCGTTCTGGCAGGCGGTCGGAATGTCCGTGTTGTGCGGAGTCGCCGTCGGCGCGGAGCGGGAAATCAGCGACAAGCCGGCGGGAATTCGGACGTGCGCGCTGGTCAGCCTGGGGGCGATGCTGTTCGTGCGCTTAGGCACACAACTCAACAGCCCGTCCTCCGACCCGACCCGCGTGCTGGGACAGGTGATCACCGGAATCGGCTTCCTGGGCGCCGGGGTGATCTTGGCGCGCGGCAAGTCGGTCAGAGGAGTCACCACCGCGAGTGTCGTCTGGGTATTAGCCGCAATCGGTGCGATGATCGGCCTTGATCATTTCGCTGCCGCGTTTGCGGTGACCATCGTCGTGGTGCTCATGTTGACTTTATTTCATCCGATTGCGAAGCGTCTTTCTCGAAGCGATGGCGACAAGTGATGCGGTTCGTCTGCTTCCGGCGGGAGGGGGGCCGTTTCGTTTACAGGAGACCGTGCAGCAGCTCGTCCGCGTCCAGGATACCGACCTTTTGCATCAGCACCAGGATCACCATCGCTGGGGCGACGAAGCGGATGAGCAGCAACCAGGCTCCGATCATCAGGGCGGAACTGTCTTCCATCTCCGCCGCCCGCAGTTTGTGAGGCATCACCCAACCGGCGTAGATCGCGATGAACAGCCCGCCCAGCGGGAGCAGCCAGTTGCTGGCGAGATAGTCCATCGTCTTGAAGAAATTCATGCCAAAGCTCGGTTCCCAGCCGGTCATCATGAAGTCGGGATCGAGCGAAAAGGCTGACGGCAGGCCGAACAGCAAGATCACGCCGCCCAGTGTCCAGGCGGCCCGCGGACGGCTCCAGCCCTGCTGGTCGATAAAATAGGAGGCGACCACTTCGAGCAGGGAGATGGCCGACGTCAGCGCGGCGAACACCAGCAGTCCGAAGAATGCGATCGCCAAGAGCATGCCTCCGGTGCCGATTTCGGCGAAGGCGAGGGGCATGCTCATGAAGACCAGCCCTGGCCCGGCATCCGGCTCCTGTCCGTAGGAGAACACGATCGGGTAGATCATCAGGCACGCCAGCAACGCGATCACCGTGTCCAGCAGGGCGATTAACATCGATTCCTTGAGTAGCCCGGTCTTCGTCTGTTGGTACGACCCGTAAGTGATCATCGCTCCCATGCCGAGGGAGAGCGTGAAGAAGGCATGGCCGAGCGCTTCCAGCACGCCGCTCGGTTTGAGTTTGGTGAGATCCGGTTTGAACACGAAGTCGATCGTTTGAGCAAACCCCGGCTGAAACATGCCGTAGACGACCATCACGCAGATGAGCGCGAACAGCGTGGGCATCAGAATGCGACAGGTCCGCTCAATGCCGGCCGACACACCCCCCGCCACGATGGAAATCGTCAGCCCCATAAACAAAGCCGTCCACAGAG
Organism: Planctomycetaceae bacterium; assembly: GCA_029259845.1. GTDB lineage: Bacteria > Planctomycetota > Planctomycetia > Planctomycetales > Planctomycetaceae > JAHBXU01. The sequence continues at coordinate 23,661 of JAJDEI010000306.1, forward strand.
CGGCCGTCCAGCCGTCGGTGGCGGTCGTGAGGAAGGTTTCCTCGACTTTGGCGAAGGTTATCTCGCGGCGTTTGGTGGTCTCTGCCTCGGCGATGAGAGCCGCGACATCGAGCGCGGCGTAATGTTGCTCCGCTTCCTTGAGCGCGGCCGCCTCGACCTCATCAATTCTCTTCTTGAGGCCTTCGGCCGTCTCGACCTGCTCCTTCACCGTCGCATTCAGCAACAGGCGTTCACGGGCGACGGTGGCGTCCGGGGCCTTGGCGATTGCGGACTCGAACAGTTCAATGGCGTCCCACACCGACGGCTTGGCGGTCGCGCGGATTGCGGCGATTTGGGGTTTCGCCTCATGCTTGGAGCGCCGCTCGCCCAAGGTCTGCCGCATCTCGTTGATGTCGGTGCTGACGATGTATGCGGCTGCCTCCCGTTCGGCCTGTTGGTGAATTGGACCCGTATAGTTGGCCATCGATTTGAGCGTGTAGTCCATCGCCCAGCCGGCGACGACCGCATAGTAGGAGAGGATGATGAACCCGGCAGCGATCCCCATCCAGCCGATCGCCCCCCAGGCCGTTTTTCCGCCTTGCAGGTTTTCAAAGGCGCCCACCGGTTGCTTCTGCCCGGCGCGGCCGATCATGATCTCCGCCACCATAATGGGCACACCGACCAGCAGGATGCAGGCCAGATAGATCAGCACGAACCACCCGCCGCCGTTCTCGCCGGTGATATAGGGGAACTTCCAGATGTTCCCCAGGCCAATGGCTGAACCGGCCGCTGCGAGCACGAAACCAAAGCGGGACTTCCAATGGGCACGTTGCGGCGTGTCCGACGTTGTGGCGGCGTCTGACATGGCATGGTCCTTGGGCAAATGGAGAGTGGTCCATCTCTCACAGCGGATTCACGCCGCTGACGTTACACACGATTTCAGAATCGATCAATCCTGCCGCAAGCTCGCATTGCCGTGTTCGTGCCTGGCTGCGTCGGATAGACTGGGCCTGCCATGAAAGCGGTGTTCATCGAATCGACGGAGTTCAGCAAGTGGACTGTGAAGTTCCTGCCTGACGAACGGTACGCCAAACTGCAACAGGAGTTGATGGAGAAACCCGATCGAGGTGACGGAATGCCCGGCTGCGGCGGCCTGCGGAAAATCCGCGCGGCGGATGCCAAACGGGGCAAAGGTCGGCGTGGGGGTGTCCGCGTTATCTATCTCTTACGTGCCTGAGACCAAATGGTTTTTCATGCTGGACGGATACGGCAAGGATGAACAGGAAGATCTGGCCACTGCTGAAAAGAAAGTGATCTCGAGACTGGCCGGTGAGAGTTCAAACAGCAAGCGAAGGCCGTCAAGAGAAGCCGCTCCGAAAAGCGGCGCGTCAGGAGGAGGCGATGACGACCAAGCGTCCACCATTGTTCGAGCGACTCAAGCAGGGCCTTGAGGAGGGAATCGCTCATGCGAAAGGAGACGCCTCCTTACGGACGGTCGAGGTTCCCAAAGAACCACCGGAGATCGACGCCAAGACGCTGGCAGCGCTTCGGGCGCAGACAGATATGTCGCAGGCTCTGTTCGCCAGAATGCTCAGCGTATCGCCTCAAACCGTAAGAAACTGGGAACGAGGCGTCCATTCTCCCTCGGACGCTTCTCGCCGGCTGATCCAGATATTCAGTCAGCACCCGGACGTGGTCTGCCGGACGGTCCGCCTCCCGGAGATCAAGCTGACGGGAGTCAAAATCAAGGCGGGGGGATCGGGCAGACGGAGGATCGTCGTGGAGCATCAGACGAAGCGGCACAGGGCAGCCGCATCGTCGTAGAAATCCGGCGTGCTCTCCTCTTCAGACTCCCCTGTGGCTGTCTTGAAACCGGATGGGAGAGTCCGGAGCGGATGACTGAGAAAGATGTTCAAAAAAATGCGGAGAGGACTCAGGATCAGTGTCGTTTGACGCGAGAGGTGTATAATGGAGTCAAGCATCTGACGTGGAGGAGAGCTTTCGATGAGTGCGCCCGAACTTCGTGATCTGCTGAAAAAGCAGCCTTTCGTACCCGTGCGGCTGCATATGTCAGATAGTCGGACCTTTGACGTCAAGCACCCTGAGATGGCGTGGGTGACCACACACACCGTTCATGTTGGTCTTGACGCCGACAAAGAATACGGAATCCCTTCTCGCGTTGAGTACCTTTCGCTCCGCCACATCGTGAGTGTCGAACCGTTCGAGACGGCTGCGTCCTGAGTATGGACGAGTGCGGCTCCGACACTCACAATTCCGGGATCGGATCGTCCGGGGCGATGGCTTCGCCTTCCCAGTTGGGTTCGTCCTCGTCGTACAGCAGGATGCGGTGCTTGCTGCCGGGGGCCGCGTGGGCGTTGACTTGCGGCAACTGACCGCGCAGATCGGCAATCACATCGCCATAGAGCGAGTTGGTCGCCAGGTTGTCGAACTCATTCGGGTCGGCCAGCATGTCGTACAGCTCCTCGGAACCGTCGGCGTAGCGGATGTAGCGCCAACGGGCCGTGCGGAGGCCGTGATTGTTCTGGTTGTGGGTCGTGATAGCGGGCCACTTGCGGAGCGTGTTGGCCCGTTCGAGCTGAGGGACGAGGGAGTGGCCTTCGAGGCCCTCTTTGGCTGGCAGTCCGCACAGATCGACCAGCGTGGGATAGATGTCGAGCAGCTCGGCCGGCTGATAACAGCGGGCCCCTGATGAGACGCCCGGACCGGCGAAGATCAGCGGCACCCGGGTGCTGCGGTCCCACAGCGTGTTCTTGCCGGTGATCAGCTTCTCGCCCAAATGCCAACCGTGGTCGGACCAGAGCACGACGATCGTGTCATCGGCATGCCCGCCCTGCTCCAGGGCAGCAAGGATGCGGCCCACCTGAGAGTCCACAAAGCTGGTGCACGCCAGGTACGAGCGGACCAGATTGGACCACTGTCCGGCCTCTTCCAGAAACTTCAGTCGCGGCTCCGGCAGCTTCCAATGCAGGTACCACGAGAAGCGCGGCGTGTCGTCCCGGTCGTCATGCCGGACCGGCGGCAGCAGCAGCGAGTCCGCCGGGTACAGGTCGAACCACTTTTGCGTCGCATAACAGGGAACGTGTGGCAGAAAGAACCCGGCGGCAAGAAAAAACGGCTCCGACATATCGCCTTGGAGTGTCTCGACGGCCCAACTGGCAACCTTCCAGTCTCCTTTGTCCTCGTCTTTGTGTGGGAAAACACCCCAGTCGACGAGCGGGTGAGGGTTGGGTGTCTCGACGAGCTTGTGGGGCGGTTTCGCACCGACGGAGGAGGGGGGGCCGTATTCATCGAATTCGCGCGCAAGCCCACGAATTGCAACCCGTGGGCTTGGCGCGCGGGGTTGGGCCGCGCTCGGACGGGGACGTCCGTACCGCCCATGATAAATCTTCCCGCCGCTATAAGTCCGATAGCCGTGCTCGGCGAGATACTGCGGCAGGCAGACGACGTCCTTCCATTCCTCCAGATCGCGGAACCACGGCGCCAGTCCATAGATTCCCGTCGTCGACGGGCGCAGCCCGGTCATCAGGCTCGTGCGGGACGGGTTGCAGAGCGGCGACTGACAATGGGCGTTGGTGAACAACGTGCCCCGCGCGGCGAGCCGGTCGATGTGCGGCGTCTGCACCTGCGGATGACCACCGAGACAGCCGATCCAGTCGTTCTGGTCATCGATGGCGATGAACAACACGTTGGGGCGCGCATCGGCGGCTGTCGCGACCCGCATTGACGCCAGCCCCAGCAGGCACGCCACCAGGGAGAGCCCTTTCGCGGATGACGCAAGGCTCGCCATACGCCGCTCGGCTGCTTCTCTCATCGGCTCGGTTGCTTGTCTCATCGGAGTGCCGCCTTCGGAGGAAACGGAACGGCACCAGCGTACGGAAATCATACGGCTGAGGAAACCCGTGCGACCAAGGCGTCGGCAGCGTATGATGCATGATGGCGATCCTCGGAGTGAATGAGAACGAGCATGTGGTTGCGACGCGGGTATTCGACGCTCGGCACGACGTTCGTCGACGAAGAGGCCGAACGGGGGAAGGCGGGCCTGTTACTCGCGGCCATTGCGGCGTTCCTCATCTCCGGGTGGTATTCGTACAACGAGTTGAAGTACGCCCTCCACGGCGAGACGGCGGATGCGACGGTGCTGCGGACGTACGAGTCCACCGAACCCACCCGGCGCGGCCGGACCGGCCCCCGTTTGGCCGTGCTGTACGCGTTTGCCGACCGCGACGGACTGTCTCGCGAGGAGCGGGACTGGGTGCCGCTTCCCAGCGACCTGCAAGGCGAGCCGACCGTCCGCGTGCAGTATCTCCCCGGTGAAGACGGGGCGTCACGGCTGGCCGTCAACCGCTCGCAGTTGGGGCCGGTCATCTTTGCGATTTGCCTGGCCGTTGTCGTGTTGAGTCTGTTTCGGCTCATCCGCGAGGCGAACGCGCCGATTCCCAGGCGCCGCCGCAGGAATCGGCGGAGGGCGTGAAATGACCCCGTTCTGGGTGACCGCATCGGTGTTTCCATCGATCGTCAAAGGGGTGTTGGAAATGCCGTTCGCATTGCTCCCCTTTTGGCTCTTCCCGTTGTTCTTCGCGTACAAGTTTGTTCATCTCGGCCTACTGGGAATGTGGGGCCGCGGGATTCCGGTCACCTCATCACATCGACGTTGGTCGAACTGGTCAGGGAAACTTGCTTCTGTCGTGTTGATCGGGATCGGAGGTTTCGTCTGGGGGACGTTCGCCACGTGGCTGTTTGTATCCTTCACCGAATAAGTCGTCTGCAAGCGGTGGCGTGGTGCGAATCCGCAAGCGGAGCTGGCACCCCCACCCGCTGAACGGGAAGTCGCAATTCGTCCTTGTCTTGCTCCGGCGGGGAGGGTTTGCCAGAATCCGGCTCACGGCGTTCGAGTTTTCGGAACGGACTGACCCAGCAAAGGATGCGATGATGATGCTCCCATGGCGGCCCCGGCAGGCGACTCTCTGCGTGCTTGCCTGTTTTCTCCTGATCCTCAGCGGCTGCCCCAGCCCGCCGGACGACAAAAGCGGCCCCGCGGACGGCGATTCCGGAAGCGAGGCCACGTCCAACGAAGAAGCGAAAAACGAGGAGTCCTTTGCTCCCCTCGAACCGTACGACCCGCCCCCGCTTGCCGAAATTGATGCCGAGGCGGACTGGTTCGACCGCCCCGTGCACATTGCCCTTGATCTGTTGCGAGAGAAGCAGGCCAACGAGCAGCCACTCGCGACCGTCCAGGAGGCGCTAGCGATCAAGAATGATTCAACGGACGACAACGAGAAGATCCTCAGTGCGTTGGGCCGGCTCTACGACTCACCGGGAGAGGCCAACTTCGATACGGAGCTAAACCGGCACATCCCGGCAGACATCAAGTCGACCAACCCAATTCTGTCGAGTTCGACGTATGAAGGTTACGTCATCGGGCTCACCGGTCTGGGACTGTTCTCATTCGACTGGAACCTGGAACCGTTCGCGGTGGGGGAGTACGTCGTCTCCTGGCAAACAAGCAAGGACCTGCTCCGGGACAAGGTGGTCATTCGTGACGACTTGACATGGTCGGACGGTCACCCGGTGACGGCGCATGACATCGTGTTCTCCTTCCAGACCATCATGAATCCGGAGGTCAACATCCCGGCGGTACGTACGGGGATGGACAAGGTTCGTTGGATCGAAGCGTACGACGACCACACGCTCATCTACTTCCACAAAGAGGCGTTGGCGACCAATGTCTGGAATCTCAACTTCCCGATCATCCCCAAACACATCTACGAGGAATCGATGAAGGAGGATCCGACGCTCGTCGATTCCGACTACCATCTAGCGCAGGAGGCCAACCCGGTCTGTGGGGGCCCCTACAAGTTCGTCAAGCGAATCAAAGGGCAGGAGGTCGTCATCGAGCGTCGCGACGACTGGTCGATGCACAACGGCAAGCAGGTGAGGGAGAAGCCTCACTTCAAGCGGATTCGATTTCGCGTGATCGAGGACTCCAACACCGCCATGTTGGCGCTCAAGAACGGCACCATCGAGGACATGGAGTTTCAGCCGTCCCAGTGGACGACGCAGGCGGCGGGCGACGACTACTACAAGACCAACACGAAGGTCCGTGGTGTGCAATGGGTGTATTACTACTTCGGCTGGAACATGCAGCGACCGTACTTCCGGGATGTCCGCGTGCGCAAAGCCATGTCCTACGTCGTCGATTATGACCACATCATCGACACGCTGTGCTATGGGCTTTACGAACGATGCCACGGCGAGTTCTACCCGACCTCGAAGATGGCTCCTGACGTGCCCCGGACGCCCTACGTCCAGGACTTCGACAAGGCGGAGGATTTGCTCGAAGAAGCCGGCTGGACCGACAGCGACGGCGACGGCATCCGTGACAAAACAATCAAAGGCCGCAAGGTCGATTTTGAATTCACCGTCATTTGCTTCAACCAGCAACTCAGGATCGACATCTGCAGTTCTCTTGCGGAGAGTCTTGATCGCATCGGCGTCGTCTGCCATGTGCAGCCGACGGAGTTCACCGTGATGCAGCAACTGAGCCGCGATCACGATTTCGATGCGGCCTTCGGCGGATGGGGGACCGGCGCTGATCCCTCTACGCTCGAAAACCTCTGGAAAACCGGCGAGAACCGCAACTACGGCGTCTACTCGAACAAGGAAGTCGACCGGCTGTTTGCGGAAGCCAAGTACGAACTCGACAACGACAAACGTCTCGAATACTACCGGAACATCGACGGCATTCTCTGGGAGGAGCAGCCCTATACGTGGCTGTATTTCCGCAGCGCGTTTTACGGCTTCAACAGACGGCTGCGGGGTTACATGTTCAGTCCTCGCGGGCCGTATGGTTATGGGCCGGGGTTTGATTCCATTTGGGCAGCCGAGCAATGACGGACGGTTGGCAGTTGCTCAAATCACGAACGACCTTCGCTTCACCAACTCATGCTCAGTTACCTCATTCGACGGACGGCCATCGGCGGACTGACGCTGTCATTGATCACGTTCATCGTGTTCGGCCTGATCCGCAACATGCCGGGCACGCCGCTCACGCTCGATCAGGCGGAACAGACGGGCGACATCGAGTTGTCCGAGGAGCGGATCAAGCAACTGGAGAAAGCCTACGGTCTCGACAAACCCTGGCCCGTCGCGTACGTGGTGTGGATCGGCAACATCGCCCGGGGCGACATGGGCCGGTCGTTCACCCGAAAACGGCCGGTCAGCGAGTTGATCGTTGAACGAATCGGGCCAACGTTGCTGTTGTCGCTGGCGTCACTCGGTCTGACCTACCTGATGGCCGTTCCGCTCGGCCTGCTGTTCTCCGCCCGGGCCGGAAGACTGGACGAGCGTTTGGCGAGCACGGTTCTTTACATGCTCTATTCGTTTCCGAGCTTCGTTGCGGCGTTATTTCTGCAATTGTACCTCTGTGTTCGGCTCGGCTGGCTGCCGTTATTTGGGATGGTCAGCGACAACTATGAGGACCTGAGTTCGATCGATCAGGCCGTTGATATTTTCTGGCATGCGCTGTTGCCGGTAACCTGCTACACCTATGGGTCGCTCGCGTATTACAGCCGGTTCATTCGGGCGAACCTGCAGGAAGTCATCCGGCAGGATTACATCCGCACCGCACGGGCGAAAGGGCTGGGGCCGGTGCGGGTGCTGTGGCATCATGCGTTTCGCAACACGCTCATCCCGCTGGTGACACTGATCGGGCTGACGCTGCCGACGCTGCTGTCGGGATCGATCATTATCGAGCAAATCTTCACGTGGCCGGGGATGGGGCGGCTGTTTTTCGAATCGATCCGCGAACGCGACTACCCGACCATCATGGGACTGACGTTGATGTTTTCGGTCCTCACACTCATCGGACAATTGCTGGCGGATGTGCTGTATGCGGTGGTCGATCCGCGCGTGCGGCTGGAGGACAAGTGAATAGTCGGAGAGCAGGGATCAAGGGTCAGGGACCGGGAAGCAGTTGTCGCTGGCGGTCTCTGGCTCCCAAACTTCGTTGGGGACCGAGGAATTTGACTGAACGAGGATTACGGTGACGGGCGAAGAGAATGTTGTCGATCCTGAAGGCGAGCCGGCGCCGACGCCAGCCGGGCCGTTGCATGCTGTGATTCCGAAATCGCCCGGCTTCTGGAAAGAAGCGTGGCAGCGGTTCCGGGGTCGGAAACTGGCGATGGCCGCGCTGGCGTTTGTGGCCCTGCTGGCCATGGTGGCCCTTTTCTCGCCGGCAATCGCGGGCACCAAGCCGGTCGTCGTCAGATACAAAGGCCGTATCTACTTTCCGGCAATGGCGTATTTCAATCGTCACTGGGAAAACCCGGTCTTTGCTAACGATAAATTCCGAAAACGTTACCCCAAAAACCTGGAGGACAAGGATCCGGAGAGCTGGGCCATTTGGCCGCTGTCCTTCAACGATCCCTACCGGCGGGTCCAAGGGAACGAATGGGCCGGACGTCCAGGGAACCCAACGCAGGACAAGGGGAGACCAAGCCGCCTGAATTGGTTTGGCACGGACCAGCGGGGCGTCGATGTTTTCGCCCAGATGGTGCATGGAGCCCGCATCGCCCTGTTGGTCGGCTTTGTGTCGATGGGAATCGCGTCGGCGATTGGTATCATCGTGGGGGCGCTGGCCGGGTACTTCGGCGGATGGGTCGACACGCTGCTTTCACGGTTGATTGAAGTCGTGCTTTGTATCCCCACATTGGTGTTGATCCTCGCGCTGCTCGCGATTATCGAACAGGTGACAATCTGGCATATGATGACCGTCATCGGGGCGACACGCTGGACGTCGATCGCGCGGCTCACGCGGGCGGAGTTTTTGAAACTCAAGCAGATGGATTTCGTGGCTGCGGCACGGGCCACGGGAATCGGGCCGATTCGGATCATGGTCCGCTACCTGTTGCCCAACGCGCTGGCTCCCGTGCTGGTGCCGATCACCTTCGGGATTGCGGCGGCCATTTTGATTGAAAGCGGGCTCAGTTTTCTCGGTTTCGGGGCTCCGCCTCCGAATCCGAGCTGGGGCACGCTGCTCAGCGCAGGCCGTTCAAACTACGAGCTGTGGTGGCTGATTGTCTTTCCCGGCACGGCGATCTTTCTGGCGGTGCTCGCATACAACCTCATCGGCGAAGGGCTGCAAGAAGCGACCGACCCGCGCCTGCGCGACACGGGCGACTGACCAGGGACCTGCTGGAACCCGCCGCCACGTAACCGTTCACACCTCGAACGCGGTTGGGTGGGGGATTCGTTTTTTCACAGAGGGCGTTTTCTGCGACATTTCGTCCATGTGGCAGCGACCAACAGGACCGCTGCCGACCGACCAGGGAGGAAGATGGCCGGCCCGCGGTCGCACAAGGACCGACTCCCGGAGACCAAGCCGGCCATCACGGAGTACCAACGGCATTGGCTGCGTTGCCCCTGTTGCGGCGTCTCGACGAACGCCGCGTTGCCTGCGGGCGTTCCCGAAGGACAGAGCGCTCCGCGGCTCGTCGCGTTCGGTTCGCTGTTGCCTAGCCTACTTCCGCCAGAGCAAACGCCGCACGGCGCTGTTTGGGGAAGCGCTGTGCCACATCCCCTGCAGGACCGGATTGACGGCCAAGCACCAGAACATGGCAACGAAAGCCTTGCGAGAGTGCGACGAGCAAATGCGGCAAGCAGGCCGGCCTATGCCGGCACATTGGGAATCGCGTTGGCCATCTGCGGACATTTCCGCAGCACGAGAACGTCGAGCCGACGAACAATGCCAGTGAGTGTTCGTTGCGTGGGTCTTCGCGACCGCCCTCGGCCTTTTTCCTCTCTCGCCAGTCGGCGGCCCCGGTTGCTTCCGGCGGACGCTGTCCTTCGGCACACAAACCGCTTCCGGCAGCCGCTTCGTGGAGACGCTGCTGATCGTGATCGAAACCTGCCGCCGGCAGAACCGTAACGTGTTTGCCTTCGTCACCGACGCAGTCCAAGCCAACCTCGCCAGCCAACCCACCCCCAAACGGCTATTCGAGGTGTGAACGGTTACGGGAAAAGAAACGTCCCCCGGGGACATGTGCGCGGCGAGAATTCGACGTCCGGCCATGATAACAATTCCGTAGGCCATGCTCGCGCCTGACAGGGCAGGGTGTCCCGTTGTTTTAAGGGGGGGCGGGTTTGACGCCCTGCGGAATCGACACAAGTCGTTTGCGATCAACGAAACCATCGTGAAATCCCAGGCCGTCCACTCTTCCCTTTGTGAATCAACAAGTCGCCCTGCCCGACACGGGCGGTGATTGAACGGCCCGCTCCAATCGTCGCCGGGGATGAGTCTGCGTCGTCTCCGACCCGGCATCGAACCAGTCGGGAAACCGTCTGGCCATTGCGTCAGGCGGGAGCTTGACCTACGTCACTTGCTGGATATCCGTGTTGCTGAGCAGCAGAACAACTGGCAGTTCGAGAATTGGACCGAAGTCTTGGGACGTGAGCGTCTGACGGGCGCGACACTCGACCGACTGACCCACCGCTGTCACATCATTGAAGCCAGCGGCGAGAGCGATCGACTCCGCGATGCCAAGCGTCGTCGCTCGAAACGCTCAAGCTCGAAGATCAGCACGACGAAATAGAGAGAGCAACCCGGCCCGTCCAAGTCGCTCGCCACACGCAGACCCAGTCATCCCACGACAACAGCGCTCCGACTTTCGACCGTCCGGCGCTCCAATTTCTCACCGCCGTCTACACGTCGAATTCACTGCGTCCGTCCGAGATCGGACTGGTGTTGTAACCCGGCTTGCTTGGACTACACTGACGCTTGGGCGAGACTAATTGGTTTCTCAAACTGCCACGTACAGAAGACGAACGATGAGAACAAAACGACATATCCTTGCTTTCGGCGTGTTCGTCGCCGTGTTGATGGCCGGGTCCACCCAGGCACAGGAAACCACAGGCGCGCCTGGTTCTCCCAGTGCCACGACGACGATTGACGGCAAACAGCTCCCCGCGCCCGAGCCGAAATTCGGCGGTGTGATCAAGAACGGCGCGCTCCAATCGAAGCCGTGGTGGGCGCCGCGCATCGTGCCTCCCCAGGAGGCGCCCAACGTGCTGCTCATCATCACGGATGACGCCGGGTTTGGCGTGCCGAGCACCTTCGGCGGCGTCATTCCGACCCCCTCGATGGATCGCGTGGCGAAGAACGGCCTGCGCTACAACAATATCCACTCCACCGCACTGTGCTCGCCGACGCGGGCCGCGCTCATCACCGGACGCAACCACCACTCGGCGGGCTTCGGTGTGATCTCCGAGCAGTCCACGGGATTCCCCGGCTACAACAGCATCATCGCTGAGGATAAGGCGACCATTGGTCGGATACTGCTCGATAACGGCTACGCCACCTCGTGGTTCGGCAAGGACCACAACACGCCGGCGTTTGCCGCCAGTCAGGTCGGACCGTTTGACCAATGGCCGACCGGGATGGGCTTCGAGTATTTCTATGGTTTCGTGGGCGGAGATGCGAATCAATGGCAGCCCAACCTGTTCCGCAACACCACACAGATCTATCCCTTCGAGGGCAAGCCGGATTGGAACCTGACCACCGGCATGGCCGACGACGCCATCGATTACCTGAATCGCGTCAACCAGACGATGCCCGACAAGCCGTTCTTCGTCAAGTACGCGCCCGGCGCCACGCATGCGCCGCATCACCCGACGAAGGAATGGGTGGAGAAGATCAGCGCCATGCACCTCTTCGACGAGGGTTGGAACAAGCTTCGCGAACAGGTTTTTGAGAACCAGAAGAAACTCGGCGTGATCCCCCAAGACACCCAGTTGGAGCCCTGGCCGACGGAAGTCCTCAAGAACTGGGATGATTGCACACCCGAGGAGAAGAAACTGTACATCAAGCAGGTGGATATCTTCGCCGCCTATGCCGCCTACAACGATCACGAAATCGGGCGCGTCATTCAAACCATTGAGGACATGGGCAAGTTCGACAACACGCTCATCATCTATATCAACGGGGACAACGGCACCAGCGCGGAGGGCGGCCCGCTCGGCACACCCAACGAGGTCGCGTTTTTCAACGGCGTCAACATGATGCCCGTCGCGGAGCAAATGAAGTGGTATGACGTGTGGGGCACCGAGGAAACCTACAACCACATGTCGGCGGGCTGGTCCTGGGCCTTCGATACACCCTTTACCTGGTTCAAGCAAAACGCCTCGAAGCTCGGCGGCGTCCGGCAGAACATGGCGATCTCATGGCCGGCGCGCATCAAGGACAAAGGCGGCCTGCGCGAGCAGTTCTGCCACGTAATCGACATCGTACCCACGATCCTTGAAGTCACCGGGATCCCGGCCCCGGAAACGGTCGACGGCATCAAGCAGGCACCGATCGAGGGCACGAGCTTTGCCTACACGTTTGACGAAGGGAACGCCAAGGAGCCGTCGCGCCACAAGACGCAGTATTTCGAAATGTTTGGCCAATGGGCGCTGTACCACGAAGGCTGGCTGCTCAGCACCAAGGTGAACCGCGCACCGTGGGAGGCCTTCGGTGCCGCCAATCCCGACCCGCTCAACAATCAGGTGCTCGAGCTCTACGACCTGACCAAGGACTTCAGCCAGTCACAGAACATTGCCAAAACGCATCCTGACAAGGTCACAGAGATGAAGGCCATGTTCATCGAAGAAGCGAAGAAATACCAGGTCTTCCCGCTGGATGCCTCGGTGGCAGCCCGCATCGTTGCCCCGCGTCCGAACATCACCGCCGGCCGCACAGAGTTTGTTTACACTCACCCGATGGTTGGTCTGCCCCAGGGCGATTCACCGTTTTTTCTCAATAGCTCTTACACGATCACGGCGGACATCACCGTTCCCGAAGGCGGTGCCGAGGGCATGATGGTGACGTCCGGTGGTCGGTTTGCCGGCTACGGCTTCTATCTGCTCAAGGGGAAGCCGGTGTTCCTCTGGAACCTCATTGACCTGGAACGCATTCGCTGGGAAGGCCCGGACGCGCTCACGCCCGGTGATCACAGCATCGAGTTCGACTTCCAGTATGACGGCTTGGGCGTGGGCACGCTCCTGTTCAACAACATGAGCGGCCTCGGTCGCCCCGGCACCGGCACGCTCAAGGTGGATGGCAAAGTCGTCGCGACAAAGAAGATGCCGAAGACCCTACCGATGATCCTGCAGTGGGACGAAAGCTTCGATATCGGCTCCGACACGTTGACAGGAGTGAACGACGCGGACTACCAGCCGCCGTTCAGGTTCACGGGCAAACTCAACAAGCTGACGCTCAAGATTGATCGTCCGCAATTGACGCCCGACGACATCAAGAAACTTGAAGCAGCCCAGCGGAATAACAAGTCCAGTGAGTAATCAGGACCACCGGCAGAGCCGGGGGTATGAGGAAGGCCCCTCAAAGGGGCCGTTGGGTTAAAGGTTAGTCCAAGTTGTCAAATAATTCCCGTTCCTGGCCACGCTCGTGTTTCTCCTGGTCGTGGATGTATCGGCGAATCATCGCTTCATCCAATCCCACAGTGCTCACACAGTAGCCGCGTGGCCAGAAACTCTGTCCGAACAACGTGCCCTGCGTCTTCAGCAACTCCCGATGAATCCGCGCGGCACTCTTGCCTTTCAGAGATCCCACGGTC
>JAJDEI010000307.1 GCA_029259845.1 Planctomycetaceae bacterium
TGGGTACGGATCTTTTGGTCGGCCGCCCGTCGCCGGTGGGCACATTCTTGACGTTGGGGTGGGCCGGTGTCCCAGCCGGCCGGGCTTGGGACACCGGCCCTCTCTCGTTGGAATTGTTGAACCGGCGTGGCGTCCCGGCCCGATCCCCCGTTGACCGTGATCGGCCGGCTTCCGTAGGATGGAATCATCGCCGTTGGGTGGCTGGTGTGCGCCTGTCGGGAGTCCCTGTCATCGGCGGGATCGTTGCCATCCGGTCATCCGGCAGAGCCGGTACAATGCAACGGTCTCGTGCTTATTGCCAAATTGTCGGGAAATCACCACGGCCCGGCCGATGAAGTACGAAACAGGCCGTCGCGCCTGATACAATGAACCGACTCGTTTCCTCCGTTTGCGGCAAGAGGTTCTCGAATGCATACGCTCGGCAAGGTTTTGCTCGGCTTCGTAGCCGTGTTGGCGGTCGTGGCGTTGGTCCTCACGTCGATGTTGTACGACGCCCAGGGGGCTTGGCAGAAGCGGGTCGAAGTACGGCTGGCGACGCGGGCCGATTCGGGAGAACAGTTTCGACAAAAGAAGCTGGTCGTTGACGATCTGGAAGCCGAAGCCAATCGGCAGATGATGAGTTGGGGCCGCGCTTGGGAACTGAGCCCGCAGCAGATTCAGTTGCTTGATCCCAACGAAGGCATCGTGGGCCTTGGCATCGGCGGTCTGGACCGGCAGGAGGCGTCTCAGGACAAGCCGCTGCCGACCATCCACCTGTTCGGCAAAAACGATGACGGCACGTCCAATTACATCGGAGCTTTCCGCATCACAGCGGTCGAGCAGGATCAGGTGTCAGCGCAGATGATTCGGCGGCCCTATCCGGGCGAAACCGACCAATGGCAGGCAGACGCCGGCGTGCGGGTCTGGGAGGCAGTGCCCAGCAACTGGAGGGCACTCAATGCGGAGTTGCAGGCGCAGACCGCCATCGCCATGCAGGACGTGCAGGACCAGCAGGCTCGGCTGGCGACGCAAAAGCTGCTCGTTGCCAAGTCGCAGGAGCAGCTCGCGCGGCGGACGGCGCAGCTCAATGGAGACGCGGACCCCGTCGACGGGGGCGGCCAGGACACAATCGACGGCTTGGTTGTCGCCCTGCGAAACGAGGAATCGGCCCGCAACCAGCAGTCGGCCGTGCTGGATCAATTGCGGCACGAGTACGATGCCAAGTATAACCGGTTGACGGAATTGCTCGAAGAAAACCGCAAGCTGTCCGGCCAACTGCCGCAGCCGTCCTTGCAGAACGGCAGCCCGGCTGGACCAGCCTTAGGCGGCACGCAGAATCCGGCCGCACGGCGCTAGCACGGATGGCGGTCGCTCGGGTGGTGTGAGGAAGGGCCGATCGGGCGGGACGGAGAGATCACCGGAATGCCGCACGGAAGACTTGCTGCTGAGGAAACGGTAAGTCGGTTCTCCCTGCGGTTCTGCGCACGCGGACAGGGAGGCTGAGCAACGGCCATGGGCATCGAAAGCCGCGATTACCTGAGGGGTGAATCCGGACCCCGCCCCTTCGGCGGGGGCAGCGGCACCGATGTCGTCACCAAGCTGATCATCGCCAACGTGGTGGTGTTTGTGCTGCAGTTGGTCACCGTCCAATCCGGCATCGTCGAATACTGGCTGGCGCTCGGGCCGGGTGACGTGACGAGCCGCTTTCAGATCTGGCGGTTGGTCACCTATGCCTTCTGCCACGATCCCGGTTCGATCTTGCACATCCTGTTCAACATGTACCTCTTGTATGTGACGGGGCGCCGGATTCAGTCGGTCTACGGGTCCCAGGAGTTCCTGCTGTTCTATCTCGCGGCCGCTATTTTTTCAGGGCTGGCCTTTGTCTTGCTGGAATTGCTGCTGGGACAAGTCGGCATCGTGATTGGAGCCTCGGGAGCCGTCTCGGCGGTCTTCCTGGTGTATGCCATGCGGCATCCCAACGAGCTTTGGCGGCTGTTTGGCCTGGTTCCCGTGCAGGTGAAATGGCTGTGCGGTCTGTTCATTGTGTTTAATCTGCAGCCCGTGCTATTGCAGTTGGGCGGCGCGAACCCCGCATCCGGCGTGGCGCATTCGGCTCACCTGGGCGGGGTGCTGTTCGGATTCCTGTACGAGCACAATCATTGGCAGTTGAGTCGGTTGGTCGGAGGTCTCGGCAAGCCGCGGCTGCGGCTTCCTCGCCGCCGCAGCCATCTGAAGGTCTACACGCCGGAGATTGAATCCGGCAACCTCGAATCCCGCGTGGACGAACTGCTCAAGAAAGTCCACGAGCAGGGGGAATCGAGCCTCACCGACAAGGAACGGGCCATTCTCAGCGAAGCCAGCCGCCGCTATCGCAACCGCTTGTGAGGCCGGGCGATCCGGGCGTTGTGTCAGCGGATGCCGGGCGGCCTGTCAACCCGCCAGTCCCCCCCGCCAAGGCCATTCAAAGATTGAAGCTGGGGAATCTCGTCACCCGAAGCGTCAGCGAGAGACGAATCGCTCACTCACGTTCGCTTCCTCGCTGACGCTTCGGGTGACCATTGAGCTTGTCCCGGTCTGTCTTCTCCAAAGTGAAACTTTGAATGGCCCAGTCCCCCCGCGTTTTGCCGATTCGCGGCACGACGGTGGGAACGGACTCGGGACGGTGACAGTCGCAATCGATTCTTGCTGGATCCCCCGGAATGCACTGCCGGCTTTGTTTGCGGGCCTGCGGGAGATCGGAAATCTGCCCCACGGCCGTTTCGACCCGCGGCCGCTGCTATCGCATAGTTGCCATCCGAAGGCGGGGTTGATATCGTGCCTGACTTCCCTCGCGAGGAACCTGCCTCCCCTGCCCCTCCCGTGGCGGCCACCCATCGAGACAACCCCATGCGTAAGACAGAGTTAGAGAAATACAAGCGGCGTCTCGTGGAGCTGCGGGCGAGACTGTCCGGCGACCTCGGTTCCGTGCTGGCGAGCGGGCTTTCTGGCGAAAAGAAGAACGGCGGCCGCTCGGGAGGCGACGAAGCTGATCTCGGCAACGACCATTGGGACGCCGAACTGGCGCTCAGCCTCTCTCAAAGCAGCAAGGAAACGCTCGACTTGATCGACGACGCCCTCAAGCGGGTTGAAGACGGCACCTACGGCATCTGCCTGGGAACCGGTGAAAAGATCGCCAAAGCCCGGCTCGACGCGATCCCTTACACCCCCTACTGCGTCGAACACGCCGCCGAAGTCGAACGGACCGGCGGCTGAGCACGCGCTGACAAGGGGGGCCTGCTGACAAGAGGGGGCCTGCTGACAGGGACGTGCCGACACTCGTCCGGTCCTATCCGGCGACCCGCTGAAAGCGTTCGACCGCCTGCTCGACGTTCTTGCGGCTGTTGAACGCGCTGAGCCGGAAATAGCCTTCTCCGGCAGCGCCGAAGCCGCTGCCGGGGGTTCCCACAAGACGTCCTGCCTCCAGCAGCCGGTCGAAGAAGTCCCAACTACTCAGCCCGCCGGGCGTCTTCAGCCAGATGTACGGCGCATTCACGCCGCCGTACACATCGATACCGATCTGCTGGAGTCCCTCTCGCAACAGGCGGGCGTTCTCCAGGTAGAAACCGACGAGTTCCCGGACCTGTTGCTGACCGTCCGACGAGTAGGCCGCTTCGGCCCCGCGTTGGATGATATACGAGACGCCGTTGAATTTGGTGTTGTGCCGCCGCGCCCACAGGGGATGCAGCGGCTGTTCGGTCCCATCAGCCGCCGTTCCGGCCAGCGAGCGGGGAATGACCGTGTAGGCACAGCGTGTGCCGGTGAAGCCCGCGTTCTTGCTGAAGCTGCGGAACTCAATCGCCACATCGCGGGCCCCGTCGATTTCATAGATGGAGTGCGGGATGCTCGCGTCAGTGATGAACGCCTCATACGCCGCATCGAACAGGATCAGCGACCGATGCTCACGCGCATAGTCGACCCATTTGGCCAGTTTCTCCCGGGAGAGCGCCGCGCCGGTCGGATTGTTGGGGGAGCACAGATAGATCACATCCACCGGATCGCTGGGGAGCGCCGGGGTGAAATCGTTTTCCGCGGTCACCGGGAGATACGTGACCCCGGCGTACTTGCCGGATTCGTCAGCATCGCCCGTGTTCCCCGCCATAACGTTCGTATCGACGTACACCGGATACACAGGGTCGGTGACCGCAATCCGGTTTTCGCCGGTCGCGAGGATGTCCAGCACGTTGGCCGTGTCGCTTTTGGAACCATCGGAGACAAAGATTTCGTCGGCCGAGACGTCGCAGCCGCGAGCGCGAAAGTCGTTCTCAGCGATCTTCTCACGCAGCCAGTCGTATCCTTGGCTGTCGTCCATGTACCCGCGAAACGTCTCGCGGACGC
Organism: Planctomycetaceae bacterium; assembly: GCA_029259845.1. Classification (GTDB taxonomy): domain Bacteria; phylum Planctomycetota; class Planctomycetia; order Planctomycetales; family Planctomycetaceae; genus JAHBXU01. The sequence goes on from JAJDEI010000307.1 coordinate 4,354, forward strand.
CCATCTCGGAGACCGCCTGCGTCATCGCCTCAATGCATGCCTGGGGCAGCGGCTCGGTGACATCACCGATTCCCAGCCGAATGAGATTCGCCTCCGGCTGCGCCGCCGTGAAGGCCTTCACCCGCCGGGAGATTTCCGGGAAAAGATACCCCGCCGTCAGTTTCAGATAGTTGTCGTTGATGCTCGCCATGTTGACGTGTTCGGCCGGTTCGTTCATTGGAATGCAAGAACAGAAAAACCCAAGACGGCGTTTGTAGACCGACAACCGCCGGAAATCAACGAACCGCCCCAAGAGCAAAGCCGGGAGCGTGCGCAACGGGGTCGTGGCATGTTTGCGCAACGACGCGACGAACGGGCTCTTTCAGCACCCCGCCTCGGACCACTTTACACCGAGCGATGCTCACCCGCAGCCTGGCTGACGAGACGGAAGGAACGCTGATTTTCGCGAATGTTCACAAATCGGAGCAGAGTGGGCCGCAAGCAACGGACGAGGCGAATTCCGGCGTCTCCGTGGCCATCCGCGAAATTCGTGGTCGAAGGGAAACCACGGCTGGGCCGCCCCGCCCGCTGTCAGCGCGTCTCCCGTTCCGAGCCGAAAGCTGGTCGCTCACACCGCCCGGCGACACCCATTCGATCAGGACAAATCACTTCAGGGAACGCCGAACCCGGCAGTCCTGAGACCGTCTATTGGGCACTGTCCATGTCCGGGCGGAGCTGTTTGGCGTCCCGGAGGTAGACGTGCACCATCTCCTGTTGGTGTTTGTCAGTGTTGACGTGCAACAGCACGCGAATGCAGCGGGGCATGGCCTGTGGGACATCGATCTCCGACGCACACAGCAGCGGCACCAAGTTCATTCCCAAATCGCGGGCGGCTTCCGCCGGAAACGAAGCGTTCAAATCCGGCGTTGTGGTAAAGATGGCCGAAACGAAGTCTTCGAACTCCGTCAGCCCATTGCGGCTCAGAATCTCTTCCAGCAGTTCCCGCGTCGCACCGAGAATCTCGGATGCGGCGTTTTCCGTCACACTGGTTGCACCACGGATTCCCCGAACAGGCATCGGCATTCATTCGCTTGCGAAGAAATCATCTGGCCGCCTATGCCGATCATAGGCTGTCGTTGCGACAGATACAGCCCTATCGTCCGAAACCCACCCTGTTAAACGGGGTTACGTCAGCCCGGGCGGAGGAAACGCTTCCGGGATCCGGTCTTGCTCCCGATCCGCGGAATCGCATACAACCCATCATAATCAATCGCTCCGGTCCTGCAATTCGCCCGCTCGCAGAGACCGACGCAACGAGGGCCACATGATGTGGCCGATCGCTGTCCGGAAAGGATTCCGAGATGTCTTCGTTGACAACACGTGAATTGGCCGACTTAGTCGGCGGCGAATTGCGCGGCACCGGCACCCGGCTGATCGACGACGTGGCCGGCCTCGATGAGGCGATCGCGTCGCAGGTGACATTTATCGAGGGGGCGGCTGCGGACGGATCTCCCAAAACCTCCGCCGGTGCAGTCATTCTTGCCGCAGAACATCTGGGCGTTCTGGGAGATGCCCCGAAGTCAGACTTGATCCTCGTCCCGGCTCCGCTCGATGCGTTCGTCACGGCCATGCTGCACCTCAGGCCGATGCCCAGTGCCCCGGATGTGGGCCGCTCTCCCCAAGCCCATATCAGTCCGACGGCGACGGTCGGAAGTGATTCCCATATCTTCCCCGGCGCGACGATCGGGGACGACGTGCAGATTGGCGACCGCTGCATCATTCACCCCGGCGTGGTCATCGGAGCCGGCTGCCGGCTCGGTGATGACGTGACAATTCATGCCAACGCCGTACTGTATGCTGGGGTCAGCCTGGGGGACCGCGTGATTGTCCATGCGACCGCAGTCATTGGGGCGGACGGGTTCGGCTATCAGTTTCGGGACGGCCGGTTCACCCGGATTCCTCATACGGGGACTGTGCGCATTGAAGCTGACGTGGAAATCGGCGCCGGGGCGACTGTTGATCGCGCGATGATCGGAGCCACCATCGTGGGGGCGGGAACCAAGCTCGACAATCAGGTGATGATCGCGCACAACTGCCGGCTGGGAAAACACAATGCGTTCGCGTCGCAGGTCGGGCTCGCCGGCTCAGTCACGACGGGCGATTACGTCCGCTGCGGCGGACAGGCGGGCATCGCGGACCATGCCCATCTGGGGACCGGTTCGTCGGTCGGAGGCAAGGCCGGCGTGCACGGCCGAGTGCCGGACGGAGCCGACTATCATGGTTACCCGGCGGGTCCCGCCAAAGAGCAGTATCGCATCGTGATGGCGGTGCAGCGCGCTCCGGAGATGCGGCGTCAAATCCGGGCACTCGAAAAGCAGCTCAAGCAAATCCAATCCCTTCTCGGCGAGGCTGATTCTCATCAGCCGTCAACAGCGTCAGCACCGGCTGCCTGACAGGCATGACCGCAGACATCATTTCCTTTCAAAACGCGTCCCGACCAGACTGCGTTGGCCTTTTGGCCGGCGCGGGACGCTTCCCCATTGTGTTCGCCGAAACCGCCCGGCAGCAGGGGATCTCCGTCCGCTGCATGGGAATTCTCGGTCTCGTGCCGGACGAACTGCGGGACCTGTGCGACGATTTCCAAACGGCCCCGCTGTCCAAACTAGGCCGCGCGATCCGCTATTTTCGCCGTCAGGGGGCCGAGCAGGTCGTGATGGCCGGGAAGATCGAGAAACGCGCGTTCTTCGACCCGTACCGATGGCTCAGGCTGGTGCCCGATTGGCGGGCCATGCATATGCTGATGATGTATGCCGCTGAGAACAAAAAAGACGACACGTTGCTGCTGGCGGTGATTCGGGAATTCGCCCGCGACGACATTCAAGTGGAATCCGCCCTCCATTTTTGTCCGGAGCTTCTTGTGAAACACGGTTTTCTCACACGTCGCAAACCGTCCACGGCCCAATGGAAGGACGTGCGTTTCGGTTGGGCGCTCGCTAAGGAAATGGGCCGGCTGGATGTCGGTCAGACCGTGGCGGTCAGCGAAACGGCCGTCATCGCGGTGGAGGCGATCGAGGGGACGGACGAATGCATCCTCCGCGCCGGCGAGTTGTGCCGCCGGGGAGGTTTCACCGTCATCAAAGTGGCCAAGCCGCAGCAGGACATGCGGTTCGACGTCCCCACCATCGGCGTGCAGACCATTCAGACCATGCACGAAGCCGGAGCCCGGGTGCTCGCCATCGAGGCGGGGAGGACGATTCTGCTCGACGAACCGGAAGTCGTCAACCTGGCCAATCGGTTCGGCATCACCATCATCTCGCTGAATGCCGAGGAACTTCATCTGCGCGCAGCGGCTTGATCTTCACCGACTGCGTCGAAGAACCGATCGCCGTAGCGTCAGGGGCGGTCCGACTGCTGCGCGTGCTGATCGTCAACGTCGCGACCGCGCGTAGAACGGCAGCGGGACGATCTCGGCTTGCAGCCGTTTTCCGCGCTGGCCGATCTCCAGAGCGGTCCCGGGAGCTGCCTTGTCGGCGGTGACATACCCCATTGCGATCGGCCGGTTGAGCGTGGGCGAAAAGGTGCCCGATGTGACCGTGCCCGCCGGTCGCTCGCCGTCGAAGATTGATGCACCTTCGCGGGCGATGCGCCGCCCTTCCAGCGTCAGGCCGATTCTCCGCCGGTCAGGCGGGGTTTTCTGGACTTCGAGCAGCGCGGCCTTTCCGATGAAGTCTCCCGCGCTCAGTTTGACGCCGAACGCCAGTCCGGCGGTCAGCGGGTCGGTCGACTCGTCCAGCTCGTGCCCATACAGCGGCATGGCCGCCTCCAGCCGCAGGGTGTCGCGTGCTCCCAGACCGCAAGGCCGCAACCCGATGTCGCCGCCCGCATCAATCAACGACTCCCAGACGGTGAGACCGGCGGAGCCCTCGACGGTCACTTCGAAGCCGTCTTCTCCCGTGTAACCGGTGCGGCTGACGATGGCGGGCACGCCGCAGACGGACGACTCCGCGACGCTGAAGTATTTCATCGCGGACAGGCCGATTTCTGTCAACGGCTGCAACTGCCCCAGCGCTTCCGGCCCCTGCAGGGCCATCATACAACTGCCAACCGTTTCGTCGCTCATCACGGCATCGGCATCTCCGGTGTGCGCGCTGATCCATTCGACAATTTTCTCACGGTTGGATGCGTTGACGACAAGCCGATAGCAATCGTCAAACCGATACACGAGGACGTCATCAAGAATTCCGCCGGACGCGTTGCAGACGAGCGAGTAGCGGACTTGCCCGGCCTCAAGCTGCGTGACATCGTTGGTCAGCAACCGATCCAACAGGGCACACGCGTCCGGACCGGTGAATTTCAACCGCCCCATGTGCGCGATGTCGAACAGCCCCGCCGCCTGCCGGACCGCCTGATGCTCCTCAATGATCGAGGTATACTGGATGGGCATTTCCCATCCGGCGAAATCAACCATCCGGCCGCCGTGAGCGGCGTGCCAATCGTGCAGAGCGGTCTGGTGCATGTTGAGCTTTCAACAACCGGCCGTCGGCGTCGTGCTAATCCGCAAGCGGTTTGGGTGACGACGCAGAATCGCCGGAAGCCATCGATTCTCGATTCCTCAATCTGTCGCCGTGAGCATTGCTTTGAGGTATTCGCGGTTGAGACGGGCGATGTGGGAGACGGAGACGGCGGCGGGGCAGGCGGCTTCGCATTCGGAGGTGTTCGTGCAGGCGCCGAAGCCTTCCTCGTCGTGCTGATTGATCATCGCCAACACACGTTTCGTCCGTTCCGGCGCGCCTTGCGGCAGTTGGACGAAATGCGAGACCTTGGCAGCGGTGAATAGCATGGCGGAGGCGTTTTTGCAGGCAGCGACACAGGCTCCGCAGCCAATGCATGCGGCCGCGTCGAGAGAACCCTCCTGGTGCTGCTGGGGAATCAGATTGGCATTGCCCTCGGGAGCCTGGCCCGTCTTGATCGAGACATATCCACCGGCTTGAATAATGCGGTCGAAGGCGGATCGGTTGACGATGAGATCCCTGAGCACCGGGAAAGCCCGGGCCCGCCACGGTTCGATGATGATCGTGTCGCCGTCGTTGAAATGGCGCATGTGAAGTTGGCAGGTCGTCGTTTCGTGGTCCGGACCGTGCGCCTGGCCGTTGATCATCATCCCGCAGGTGCCGCAGATGCCCTCACGGCAGTCGTGGTCGAAGGCGACCGGAGCCTCGCCCTGTTCAATCAATTGCTGATTGAGGATGTCCAGCATCTCCAGGAAGGACATGTCGGGCGAGATGTCCTGGAGCTGGTAGTCGCGAAACTCTCCTGCTTCGTCGGTGCGGGACTGCCGCCAAATGCGGAGGTGCAGGGAGAGTCGTTTTTTGGCGGGATTCGTCATGGATGGATGAGTCCGTGGTCCGTCGTCAGTTGTCCGTCGTCAGTTGTCCGTCGTCAACCGTCCGTCGTGTTTGGTGAGTGGTGAGTGGTGAGTCGCGAGCGGTCAGCCGGCGATGCAGTTGATACGACGTTTGGACGCCGATCTGATTGCCAACAACGGACCACTGACAACGGACAAATTCACTTGTAACTCCGAGTGGTCAACTCGACTTCATTAAACCTCAGTGGCTCCTTGTGGAGCTTCTCGTCCGTATCGTCTCCCTGGAACTCCCAGGCGGCGGCATAACAGAAGTGCTCGTCATCCCGGCGGGCTTCGTTGTCTTCCGTCTGATGTTCTTCGCGGAAGTGGCCGCCGCAGGATTCCTCGCGATGCAGGGCATCTTGCGCGAGCAGTTCGCCGAATTCCAGAAAATCGGCAAGCCGTCCGGCATGTTCGAGCGACTGATTGAGTTCTTCTCCGGTGCCCAGGATTTTCACGTTCTGCCAGAACTCGTCCCGCAGGTTGCGGATTTGTTCAATGGCGGCCGCCAGTCCCTGGGCATTGCGGGCCATGCCACAGTTGTCCCACATGATTTGGCCGAGCTGGCGATGGATATCGTCGGTTGTGCGGTTGCCGTTCACTGAAAGCAATCGTTCGATGCGGTTGCGGGCTTCGACGGCGATCTCCTTGAATTTCGGATGGGCCGTCGTGACCGAACTGAGGCTGCGGCTCGCCAGATGATGCCCGACGGTGTACGGCGCGACGAAATAACCGTCCGCCAGACCCTGCATGAGCGCACTGGCGCCGAGCCGGTTCGCCCCGTGATCGGAGAAATTCGCCTCTCCTAACACGAATAGGCCGGGGACCGTGCTCTCCAAGTGGTAGTCGACCCACAGGCCGCCCATCGCGTAGTGGACGGCCGGATAGATCCGCATGGGAACCTGATACGGGTCCTCGTCCGTAATTTTTTTGTACATATGGAACAGGTTGCCGTACTTGGCTTCGATGGCGTCACGGCCCTGTTCGGCGATTGCGAGTTTGAAGTCGAGATAGACCGCGAGCCCGGTCTCCCCGACGCCGAACCCGGCATCGCAGCGTTCCTTGGCCGCGCGGCTGGCGACGTCGCGCGGGACCATGTTGCCGAAGGCGGGGTATCGCCGTTCGAGATAGTAGTCGCGATCCTCTTCCGGGATCTCACTCGGCGGACGCGAATCGTTCACGTCTTTGGGAACCCAAACGCGACCGTCGTTGCGGAGGCTCTCGCTCATCAGCGTGAGCTTGGATTGATAGGCCCCTTTGACAGGGATGCAGGTCGGATGAATCTGCGTGTAACACGGGTTGGCGAAGTACGCCCCCCGTTTGTGACACCGCCATGCGGCGGTCACATTGCAGCCTTTGGCGTTGGTCGACAAATAGTACGCGTTGCCATATCCCCCCGTGCAGAGGAGCACCGCATGGGCGGCGTGCGTCTCGATCTCGCCCGTCACCATGTTGCGACACACGATGCCCCGCGCGTTGCCTTCGACGACCACCAGGTCGAGCATCTCGCGGCGAGGAAACAACTCCACTTTGCCGGCTGCCACCTGCCGCATGAGTGCGCTGTAAGCACCGAGCAGGAGTTGCTGGCCCGTCTGCCCCCGGCAGTAGAACGTCCGTGAGACCTGGGCCCCGCCGAACGTCCGGTTGGCCAGTGTGCCGCCGTACTCGCGGGCGAACGGAACCCCCTGCGCGACGCATTGGTCGATGATGTTGCCGCTGACTTCGGCCAAACGGTAGACGTTGGATTCCCGCGCCCGGAAGTCGCCCCCTTTGACGGTGTCATAGAACAGCCGCCAGACGGAATCGCCGTCGTTGGGGTAGTTTTTGGCGGCGTTGATGCCCCCCTGGGCGGCGATGCTGTGTGCGCGACGGGGCGAGTCCTGATAACAGAACGCTTTGACGTTGTACCCCAGTTCGCCCAGCGATGCGGCGGCCGACGCCCCGGCGAGCCCGGTGCCCACCACGATGATGTCGTACTTCCGTTTGTTGTTGGGAGAGACGAGCTTCATCTCGTTCTTGCAGCGCGTCCATTTCTGGTCGATGGGACCGTCGGGAACGCGGGCGTCGAGATTCTGGTGCTCGGTAGCGGTGCTCATCGGTTAGTGATCCTGCGCCTCAGATAGGGAGTGCGTGCGTGTGGGGTGCGTCCGGTTGGACTTGCGATGCGGGCTGAGCGTGCGTTGCGGGCTGAGTCTGCGACGGGGGGGCGGCTGTGAGTGCCCAAATCACCGGGAAACTGGCGAAGCCGACCGCCACAATCCAGCCGAAGGCGACGGATGACCACTTGACGCAGCCGTTGTACTTGGGATGGCTCACACCCAGCGATTGAAAGGCACTCGCCAAACCGTGAGACACGTGCACGCCCAGCGCCACGCTGCCAAGTGCGTAGATGATCGCCCTCCCGAAGTCCCGCAGGATGACGCCCGCCTTCCCATAGGGTGTCTGTCCCGCGAGGACTTCACCCCAGCCGAACTCGAACTTGAAATCCGTTAGATGCACGATCAAAAACAGCAGCACGATGGCACCGCTGCGGAACATCCATGCTTCCGGAGCGACGACCGAGGCGACGACACGGTCGTCCCGCTTGGAGGCCTTTTTCCGGTAAGAAACGAACCGTGCCGTGACGTTCGACGCCGTGAGCCGGAACGCGAGAAAGATATGCAACAGAAACGCCGAATAAAGCAGCACCTGCGAGAGCAGCAGAAACGCCTTCTGCTCATGCAGGGCATGCGCGTAGTTGCCATACGTTTCCGGCCCGACGTAGAGCAGCAGATTGCCCGCCAGATGGATCACCAGGAACAGGCACAGAAACAGCCCTGTGAGTGCCATCACAAATTTTCGCCCGACGGAGGACGAAAGGGCATTCATCAGCCAGTTCAAGGTCTGCTCCTGATCTCTACGGCCGGCGGACTCGAAAAGGAACGCGCCCGCGACCGGATTCCGAAAAAGCCTGCTGTCGTTCCTCGTGAGCCGATCGGCTTCGTGGTCAACGTCCGATCGCTGGGGCGATTATAGGCGAGCTTCGGATGACTTCAATCGAGCCAGCCAAGATTGCATTGCCCGGGAACAGGAACTGATTGGTCGTGGTCCGTTTGTCTGCAGGAATGGACCGCGGATCAGGGCCGTTCAAAGATGGAAGCTGGGCAACCTCGTCACCCGAAGCGTCAGCGAGGGACGAATCGCTCACTCACGTTCGCTTCCTCGCTGACGCTTCGGGTGACCATTGAGCTTGTCCCGGCCGGTCTTCTCCCAAGTGAAACTCTGAATGGCCCTGCCCCCAGGGCAAACGTTTAGTTCCGATAGCCAAGGATAGCGAAGAGGCGTTGAGGATTCCGTGTGAAGCTGCGGAGGGTGGCGGTGATGTTGTCGGTTTTGAGGAGTCGCAGGCAGTTGAGGCCGGCGCCAGCGAGGGCGGCCAG
>JAJDEI010000308.1 GCA_029259845.1 Planctomycetaceae bacterium
GTCACCCCGCCTGCGGCGGGCGCCTGTGGCACCGGCCTACCCCCCCCCCATGATCCCTTTTCGCCGGGCCCCAACGCCGACGGCGAACCGCCCCTCCCCCCCGGGACAATCCCCTCCATCGCGAAAAACACGTTCGCCCACCTGTCGCTGGCGAACTCGCTTGTCAGCCGCACGGTCGCCTGTAGGATGGAATGATGTCCGCTGCTTCCCCACCGAGCCCGTCAAGGCATCGCCAATTCTGCAGACAATGCCTGAGTGCCGAACTGCGTCCTTCGCGATTTGGAGTGCTGGAGTACGGCCTGTTGCTGATTGGGATGCGCCCGTTGCGGTGCAAGCACTGTTTTCGGCGTCAGTACGTGGTCGTCAACCCGCTGGCGGTCTTCCTGGTCGCGTCTTGCCGCAAGGTCGACGAAATGGTCGGCCTGATTCATCCGAAAAATCGAGAAGCGTACCTCAGCCGCCGCAAACGTCGTCGCCGGCATGCGGCCCGTGTGTCTCGCCGCGTCCGTGCTTCCGAGTGATCCCTGCAATCCTGCTGAATGCGTGCGTTTGGCTCGCAAGGTTGACGACGGGCGGGGTGACGACAGGACGTGCGGAATTCGGGCCGGCTGCCTGAAACCGCCGATTCGGTTGTTCTTGCTGATCGGACGCGTCTCCGGGCAGCCGGACACGGCACATCCTCGGCGGTCGGAATCCGAGCCCGGTCTCGCTTGCGGGCAAGTGAGTTCCCGGAGGGGATTGGACCACTGGAAGCCGACAGCCGACGGTGATCTTTGAACACCACCGAAGAGGCGCAGCGCGGCCCCCTTTCGCGAGGCGGCCCGTTAGCGTAGAATATGCCGGGCCTGCAGGATCGACGAACGGACTGGCAGGCCACTCCCCTGTTTGCTACGTTCATCATCCAGGCAGTCCGCCACAACCGATCCCTTTGCTGCGGCCCGGTCGGAATGCCCACGCAATGCGGGGACGTCGTCCCTTTTTTAGCAACCCGGCTGTGACGCCGGTCGCGAAACCGTTTGCGACATGAAACATTTGTGCATAAGACCCGTGTGGAGAATACATCCGTGCAAGTGGCCATCACCTGCCGACACGGCGAGATCCCCCAGGAGACGCGCGAGCATATCACCCAAAAAGCGGAAAAGTTGCTGAACTATTTCGAGCGAGTCACTGCAATCTCCGTGACAGTCGACTTTGAGGGGGATCGCGTCACGACCGAAATCATCGTCGACGCGGAGCACAAGCACGATTTCGTGGCCCGCGATACCAGCGACGAACTGAAGCCCACGTTTGACCGCGCGCTGCGCAAGATGGAGCAGCAGATCCGCAAGTATAAGGAAAAACTTCAGGATCATCGCCGGGACAAACCGTTGGCCAAGCTGGGAGAATCAACGGATGAGCAACCCGCGGACGAACAACCCGCGGACGAGCAACCCGCGAACGAGTGAATACTTCACACGCTGTTTTTTTTCGATACGGTCGGAATCCATTTCCTGGAGACCATCTCTTCGCCGGAATTGCGGCGAGGGTGTTAACCCCCTTCGATGTTGTGTCGCCGAGAATTCGGTGTGCTAGGACCCTCGAATGAAGCTTGCCGAATTTGTTATTGAAGATGCCATCCTCACTGATCTCGCGGTCGACTCGAAAGAGGCGGCCATTCGCGCGATGGTGAACAGCTTGTGTAAGGCCGGTCAGATTGCCTCCGACAACGCCGACAACATCGTCGCGGCGATCATGAAGCGAGAGGAACTCGGGTCGACCGGCATCGGCCGGGGGATCGCGGTCCCCCACACCAAACATCCATCGGTCGATTCGCTTGTGGCAACGATTGCACTGGCCAGCGAAGGGGTCGAATTCCAAAGCCTGGATGGCGAAGACGTCTTTATCATGTTTCTTCTGATCTCACCTCCGGACCGGCCGGGCGACCACTTGAGGGGATTGGAGAGCATTTCCCGTCACCTCAAGAACGATGACTTCTGCAGCTTTCTTCGCCAGTCCAACTCACCGGGCGACGTGATGGAGCTGCTGAGAGAGGCGGATGACGATCGGTTGTGATGACGCATGGCCCCTCCCACAATCGGCCGCACTCTGCCGTCCGTTCCGCGGATTTGGAGAGTGACATGACTTCCGAGGGACCTCTGTGCCAGGACGTCACCGTGAAACTGGAGAACGGGCTCCACCTAGTGCCCTGTTCGCGAATTACGGAGTTCGTGCGGGACTTCCCCGGAACTATATCGATCCGACTCGATGACCAAACCGTCGACGCCAAGTCGATTTTCGACCTGCTGACCCTCCGGGCACCGTTCGGCACGATCCTCACGTTGGAGGTTTCCGGGCCAGGGGCGGCCGATCTCATCAAGGGTTTGGTTGCGCTGTTCGAATGCAACTTCGAACCGGATTGACGTGGAGAGTCGGATCGCCACGCCCGGCGGTTGACGATCTGCGAAAACCCGGAAATCGGGCCGCTAGGCCTGTGGATTCCAACTGACGGGGTCCCCCAGCACATACGACCAGTCTTGATGCACACAAAACCGGGAATTGCCGTCTCTTCGGGAGTCGCGATCGGCCAGGCATTCGTTCTGGGCGTCGAGGATTTCCGCATCCCCAAGCGTTTCGTCTCTGTGGACGCGGTCGATGCAGAGATCGTCCGCTTCCGGTGTGCGCTGGAGAACGTCTGTCGCGAAATTGCCGATAACGAAAAACTGGCCTCCGACCAACTTGGCAAGCAGTATGGCGCCATCTTCGCCGCCCACCAGCAACTGGCACGTGATCCGAAGCTGCAAGGTGAAGTCGAAGCACTCATTCGAGACAAAAACTACTCACCCGAGTTCGCGCTCTCCCGGGTGCTGGGGCAGTACGCCCAGGTGCTGCAGAACCTGGGAGACCTGTACAAGGCTGACCGGGCGATCGACCTGTTCGATCTGGAAAAGCGGCTGCTCGCCTATCTGCTCGGAGAGCGGCGCGAGGAGCTGTCGCATTTGACCGTACCGGTCATCGTGCTTGCACACGATCTCACCCCGAGCGAAACAGCGACCCTGCCGAGAAAGTTCGTGCTCGGATTCGCTACGGAAGTGGGCGGCTACACGAGCCACACGGCCATTCTCGCTGGCGCGCTGGAGATCCCCGCAGTCGTCGCCGTCGGTGATATTGTCGCAAACGTCTCTGGTGGCGACATCGTCATCCTCGACGGGATTCATGGCCGGGTCATCGTCGATCCTGATGAAGAAACACTTGCGGACTACCGGGAATGGGCACAGCGCGCCCGCAAGGTGGCCCAAAGGCTCGTTTCGTTCCGCTCGTTCCCTTCAGAAACGATGGACCACGTCCGCGTCCAACTGATGGGCAACATCGAGTTTCCCGAAGAGGCCGCGCATTGCCGGGAACTCGGAGCCGACGGGATCGGACTCTACCGGACGGAATTTCTCTACCTCGAGTCGAATCGCGAGCAAACCGAGGAAGAGCATTACGAAGCGTATCGGAAAGTCGTCAGTGCCTTTCCGGACCAACCGGTCGTCATCCGCACACTCGATCTTGGATCGGACAAGGTGCCCTCGGCGATGCCCCAATTCTATCCGCAGGGGGCCAATCCGGAGCTGGGATTGCGAAGCATTCGGCTGAGTCTGGCCGACCTGTCGCAGTTCAAAACGCAACTTCGGGCCATCCTGCGAGTGGCCCTGTTGGGGGACGTTCGCGTGATGTTCCCCCTGATTTCGTCCCTCATCGAGCTGAGGCAAGCCAAAAGCACACTCAGCGACGTCATGGAAGACCTTGAGGATCAAGGAGTTGCGTTCAGCCGGGACGTCCAGGTCGGGATGATGGTCGAAGTCCCGTCCGTTCCCTTGCTCGCTGCGGATTTTGCCCGAGAAGTCGACTTCTTTTCCATCGGAACCAACGACCTGATCCAGTATACTCTCGCGGTGGACCGGTCGAATCCGGCGGTTGCCAAGTTTTACAATTCCGGGGATCCGGCCATCCTGAGGATGATTCAGATGGTCGCCGACGCAGGAAAAAAACACGGCGTGCCGGTTACGGTCTGTGGGCAAATGAGTTCCGATCCCAAATTCGTCCCGCTGTTGTTGGGGCTCGGACTTCGTCAACTAAGTGCGACGCCTCACGTCATCCCGGAACTGAAGGAAACCGTACGCCATCTGACGATCCCTCAGGCGGAGGCGATTGCCGAGCAAGCCATGAAGTTGGAACTCGCCCGTGATGTGGAAACATTTTTGCGTGAAGAACTCAAGAAACTTTGTCCCGATCTGGCGACGTAGCCGGGCGGGCCGTGCACCAATCGCCGTGCAATCACTTTCAATCTGAACAACCGATCTCAGCCAACAGTTTGTCCGTCTTCTGAGTGGCAGGGAGTGACTCATTCGTTTGATGAAGGACGTTGTCGCCAACCGGTGTCGCTGTGGCGAACCGCACGTGCCCCTGGCATTTGTGGCTTGGGCCGAACAGCCGACGGTCGTCTCCCGATCGGGTGACGACGGCGTCGCGACGCATCCATCCGAAGAGCCCGTTCCTTGCCCGTCTGCAAACCGGAGGAAGCATGTTCCGGCAACCATGTCGCAACGCTCCCCCGACCGAGAAACCGCCCCCATTCCTCTCACGCCTGCCACGTCGCCCGGACTCCTCGCGGGTACCAGCGATGTGGCAGCGAGTTTGCGAGTGGCAGCGCGTTTCTCGGACGCCGCAGGCGGCACCAGACCTGAGACAGCTGAAACTCCCGGCAGTCCCCGCAAGTGGCGATTCACGCCGGCCGTTCCCAGCTCCACCACAGGTGTGAGCCGTCATTCAGAAGATCCTCTCCCGGAACGCGAAGAGCAAGCGACACGCAGCGACTCACGCCTCAACGGCGGCGGAAGTCGTTCGTGCAGGGCATGTGATGCTCTCGGCCTGACGGTCGCGACGGGCGAAACCTCGCCCGCCTGCTGTGGGCCGTCGCTTCGCAAGCACCGGGAGTCTGCTGTTGGCCGCCTGAGACGAAAGGTGTGCCATGAAAAAAGAAATGCTGATCAATGTCCTCCAGCCGGAGGAAAGCCGGATCGCGATTGTCGAGAACGGCATCCTGGAAGAGTTGTACGTCGAACGCAACAGCCAGGAAAACTATGTCGGAAACATCTACAAGGGCCGCGTCGTCAACATCGAGCCCAGCATTCAAGCGGTGTTTGTTGACTTCGGCGTCGGTCGCAACGGCTTCCTGCACGTCTCGGATGTTGAGTACCAATACTATAAGCACCTGCTGAGCGAATCGGACCGGCGGCAATCGGAGAACGGCTCCGGAGGAGGCCCGAAAGGCCGCAAATTCAACGAACGCAACGCCCGCAACAAGCCCCCGATTCAAGAGATCTTCCAGCGGGGCAGCGAGGTGCTCGTCCAGGTGATTAAGGAAGGCATCGGCACGAAGGGGCCCACGCTCTCTACCTACGTCAGCATTCCCGGCCGGTACCTCGTGCTCATGCCCGGGCTGCAACGGGTGGGGGTGAGCCGCAAGATCGTTGATGATGACGTCCGACGCACGCTGCGGAAGGCACTCCGCGAGCTCGATCCCCCGCCGGGGCTGGGCTTCATCATTCGCACGGCCGGGATCGACCGGACGACCAAGGACCTGCAGCGGGACATGGACTATCTGCTGCGGTTGTGGCAGACGATCGTCCGTCGCATCGAAAGCCAGCCGTCGCCGATCGATATCTATGAAGAAAGCGACATGATCATTCGCACGATCCGCGATATCTACACCAGCGAGATCGATGCGATCTACATCGACGAACCGGCTGCTTTCGAACGGGCCCGCGAGTTCATGAAGGTCGTCCTGCCCAGACAGGTCGACCGTATTCATCTGTACGAAGGCAAGGATCCCATTTTCCACGAGTACGAGATCGAGGAATCGATCGACAACATCCAGAAGCGGCATGTCCCCCTCCGGGGAGGCGGGTCAATCGTCATCGACCAAACCGAAGCGCTGGTCGCCATCGATGTCAACAGCGGCAGCTTTCGCGTTGACGACAATGCCGAGGAAACGGCCTATCAGGTCAATTTGCGGGCCGCCGAAGAAATCGCCCGGCAGATTCGCCTGCGGGATTTGGGCGGTGTGATCGTCAACGACTTTATCGACATGCGCGACGAACGCCATCGGCGGGGCGTGGAACGCACAATGCGCGACGCCGTCCAGCGAGACCGGGCCCGCACCAAGGTCCTCCGCATCAGCCCCTTTGGCCTGATCGAAATGACGCGGCAGCGGATTCGCCCGTCGCTGCGGCGGAGCACGTACGCCGACTGTCCCTGCTGCGAAGGCATCGGACAGGTGAAAACCAACGAAAGCATGGCGATCGAAGTCATGCGGACCCTGATGACGTCCGCCAACATCGATTCCGTCCGGCGCGTGGATATCGGCGTGCAGCAGGGCGTCGCCAACTACCTCATTAACCGCAAACGCCGGGAAATCACCAATCTGGAAGAAGAATACGACGTCACCGTCAACATTCAGGCCAGTAGCGATGCGTCTCCGGAACACCTCAGCGTCCGTTGTTTCGACGAGATGGGCAGCGAAATCAACATCTTCACGCCGGAACCCTCGCATTCCCGCCGCTGAACGTCTAGATTGTCCGATCCCCGGTCGATGGCGCAGGGTGGGTGCGGCAACGGCGAAACCCGCCGTCGGGATGGTGGATTCCATTTTGCTTCACCCGCTCGGCTCAATCTCCAACTCCAAAGCTGACACTCCAATCATGTTTGCAATCATCGAAGACGGCAGCCGGCAGTACCGTGTGGAAGAAGGTGCCCAACTCACCGTCGACTACCGGGCCGGCAGCGAGGCCGGGCAGTCTCTCTCCTTTGACCGCGTCCTGTTGGCCAACGGGGGCGGCAACAGCCTCATCGGCAAACCGGTGATCGACGGTGCCACCGTCGAGGCGGAGATCGTCGACCCGGAGTTCAAGGGCCAGAAGCTCGAAATCCAGAAGATTCGCCGCCGCAAAAACAGCCGCACGCACACCGGCCATCGGCAGAAGCACACCACCGTCCGCGTGACATCGATCAACGTCCCCGGACTCGAATTGGCCGAAGCCTCCAGTACGGACGAGTCGGCCGACTGACGTCAGCGGTCCGTCGTTTCGCCCGGTTCCATCGATTCATCGTTTCGCACGGCATCCCGTATGTCAGCGCATGCGCCGCTTGTCATCGGTCTCGGCGAACTGTTGTGGGACATCTATCCGGACTCGCGACTCCCCGGCGGCGCCCCTGCGAATGTCGCGTTTCAGGCTTCGCAACTCGGACTGACCGGCATCGTCGCCTCTCGCGTCGGGCGGGACGCTCTCGGTGACGAACTGCTGCAGTTCCTCGCCGGCAAGTCGCTCGACACCTCGTTGGTCCAGCGTGATCCGACGCATCCCACCGGGCGGGTCACCGTCGATCTTTCCGATGAAGGACATCCGGACTACGTCATTCATGAGGACGTCGCCTGGGACGTGATCGAGCCGCAGCAGGCGTTGCTCGATGCCGCAGGACGGGCGGCAGCGATCTGCTTTGGTACGCTCGCTCAGCGGTCACCCGTCTCACGGGAGACGATCCACGCGACGCTGGCTGTCTGTCCGGACAAGTGCCTCATCGTCTATGACGTCAACCTGCGTCAGCAGTGGTACCAGCGGGAGTGGATCGAACGGTCTCTCCATCAGGCGACGATTGCCAAGCTGAACCGCGAAGAGGCGGATGTCCTCAGTTCACTGCTGGAGATCGGCACAGGCGATCTGCACAAATTCGCAGCGACCGTCTGTCAGCAGTTCGAGGTCTCGCTCGTCTGCATGACGCGGGCCGAACAGGGATGTCTGCTGGTCACAGCCGATGAAACCGTCGATGTACCGGGCCGGACAGTGGACGTCGTCGATGCGGTCGGAGCCGGAGACGCGTTTGCGGCAGCGCTCATCGCATGCCGTCTGTGGGGCTGGCCTCTCAGGAATTCTGCTGAGTTTGCCAACGCAGTCGGCGGATTGGTCGCCACCCGCAGCGGTGCGATGCCGTCGGTGCGTGAGGAGGCCGCCGCACTGCGCAAACAGTTTGCGCCATAACACTCGCAAGCCCACCGGTTGCAACCCGTGGGCTTGCGGGAGCGCCTTATTTCTGTGCCGTTTCGGTCTTCGCGGGGATGGTGAGAAAGACCGGATTGGATCCGTAGTTCGTGGTGATTGAGAACGTGATCGACACACGGGCCAGGACTGAGATCGGCAGCCGCTCGACCGGGACGGCCGACTCCGATGCTTCCAGAACCACCTTGCCGGCCAGTTTGCCGCCGGTCAGCCGCAACTGGCTGTCCTTGCCGACCGTCACGCCGGGGGGGAGTTGCTGTCCGAGCTTGTTCTTGAAGTAGTCGAATGACATGGCAAGCGTGACCGCATCGGTGAAGCCCTCCTTGCGGACAATCGACACGTCGATCTCGGCTTGCTCGCCCGGAGCCAAGGTAATCTCAGACGGAGACGCAGTCACACCCAACAGGTCCAGCGGTTTCGTGACTCCGACGAGTTGCGTGTTGATGGGCCATTTCGACTGCCCGCCTCCGCTCGATTGTTGCTCGCACGTCACCCGACCCCGCCGCACGAGTTGCCGCTCCTGTCCGTCTTCTCCCGCGATTGTCGCGCGGCCCGACACCGTCACCAGCGACGCCCCGATGGGGGCATCCGCCGCCGCTTGCAGGATCAAAGTGCAGTGGCCGACCCCGCTCGGGATGATGGCCGGCACACAACTCACTCCCGTCGGCAGACCCTCGACGAGCATCTCAACCGGCCCCTCAAAACCGTTCAGCCGCTTGAGACTGGCGAACCACAGCATGGTGGTGCCCGGTGCGATGTGGGCATAGTAGTATTCGCCGTGAATTTCAAAGTCCGGCCCGCTCGGTTCGGCCCGCAAGTGATAGAGGAAGCGATCTCCGCCGCGCCCGTGCAGGTCACGGACTGAAACGACGAACGTGCCGTCGTCGGGAGCTTTCCAGTAAAGCTGTGAGTCTTTCGTATGCGCAAGGTCGTCGGCTTCGGCGAGCCGCTTGCCGCTTGCGTTCCAGATTTCGATCAGGCTGTCGAGCGGCAGTCCGCGGCGGTGTGCGTTGACCTCGAACAGGTAGTACGCCCCCTTCGTCGCAGTGAAGGAATAGTAATGCGTTTGGTCCGGTTCGCGGAACCATCCGCTCACGCCGGCCGGCAGGGCGAGCGGCATTGCGGTCTCGAGTGTCAGATTGTCACCCGCCGCAACGGTCTGAGGATGTTCACTCATGAGGATGTCGACCGGATTGGCCTCGCCGGCGGCGATCGGCACTCGCCGCGCGTGCCATCCGGTCGCTTCGTCGTCAGCGGCAGCCAGTTGGGCGACCGCTGCGTCGCCCAGACGTTGGCCGAACAGTTTGACGCTCGCGGTCGTCCCTCGCTGGACGGCCATTGGCAGCGTGCCGTCGAGATAGGGACGGTCAGAGATCTCCAGGCAATATACATAGCGCCCGCTGCCGGCGTAGCGGGCGTCGCGGACCTGGATGGTGTACTCACCGTCTTCGGGCAGAACGGCGTGCAGGATGGGGTCGCCGCCGACGGTGTTGTCACTCTGGGCGATGACCTGCCCGTTGGGCCCGGTCAAAGTAAGCAGTCCGTCCATCAGGTAAATCTGCCCGCCTCCGCCGACGTACATGCTGTGAACCTTGTCGGTCACTCGCTGGGCGAACAGATTGAACGTGAGTGACTGGCCGGCGGTCCCGGTGATGCGGTAGTGATCGACATCTTCGGACTTCCCGACCCGCCCGCAGACTGCAGCGGGAAGCTCAACCGCCTGCGCGGCGTCCGCCGTGTCGTTGTCGGCCTTCTCGTCTTCCCGAACGACCGGCAGGTCGGTGACGCGCAACTGGCTCACGCTGGAGACCGCCTGCGACGTTGCGACCCGCACTTCGTACACGCCGGGCAGAGTCTCTTCCGGAACGGTGACGTGAAACCGGAACGGCGTGCCGTCCGACGTTCGCCCGCGACGGGGGGCTTCGATCGGCTCGGTTTCCGCGAAGGTCATCTCGATGTCCGGATGATCCAGAAAAACCGCGTGCGTCCCATCGAGCGTAAAGTTCGACCGCAGCGTCACCTCTCCCGCCGTCCCCCGCTGCACAGCGACCGGCTCGACGATCGTCAACTGGCGGAATCCGATCTTGGTTTCACCGTCGGCAGAGAGACTCAGGCCGAGGAAACAGACGAACAGGAGCACGGCGTTCCTGGCATGCGTCATCGGACTGATCCTGGCAGTGAGGTCTGGTCGATCGGTGGTCTGCGAAACCGCAAGCGGCAGCGTTACCCCATCAGCTCGGGCACCGGGGAACCGGCGCAGAGACCGACCGGGCGGCCGTCGGGGGTCATGTGGTGGGTGTCGAGAGGGATGCCGAGTTTCGAGTAGACGGTGGCGGCGATGTCCTGCGGGAGGACTGCGTCGCCGACCGGCTGGGAACCGGTGTCATCCGTTTCGCCGATGATCTGCCCGCCGGGGACGCCCGCACCGGCGAAGGCGGCGATGCTGGCTGTCGACCAGTGGTCGCGACCGGCATTGGTGTTGATCTTGGGGGTGCGGCCGAAATCGGTCAGCCAGAAAACGAACGTGTTGTCGAGCAGCCCGCGTTGGCCGAGATCGGCGACAAGCGCCGGAAACGCCTGATCGAACGGCGGCAGCAACCGCCTCAAGCCCTTGAAGTTGTTGCTGTGCGTGTCCCACCCACCGCTGGTGACGGTGACGAACCGTGTCCCCGCTTCGATCATCCGTCTCGCGAGGAGACAGCTCTGTCCCAGTTCGGTCCGTCCGTAGGCGTCGCGGGTTTTGTCGTCTTCCCGCGACAGGTCGAAGGCGTTTTTGGTTTCCGGGGAGGTAATGATGTTGAACGCGTTTTCGTAGTAGGTGTCGATGGCGGCAAGGGCGTCCAGCTGCTGGCCGAGTTGCCGCTGCATGGTGTCGACGAGTTTGAGAGCCTCGCGGCGACGGTCGACTCTCGCTGCAGTGATCCCGTTGGGGAGCGTGACGTCACGGACGGTAAAGCCCTTCTTGTTGGGATCGCCGGGAACCACAAAGGCGTTGTGCTCGAGTCCCAGAAAGCCCGCAAGCCCGCCGTTGAATCGGTGATCAACGTGCGTTCCCAACTGGATGAACGGCGGCAGACTGCTGCGATAGCCCAGCTCCTTCGAGACGACCGCCCCATAGCAGGGATGGGTGAACGACGGGTTGAATTTGTGGCCCGACATCATGATGTAGTCGGCGACCGAGTGGCTTCCGTTGATCGGGTTCAGGTTCCGCATCACGGAAAACCGGCCGAGTTCCGCGGCGAAGTGCGGCATCATCTCCGTGAACTGCACACCGGGAACGACCGTGTCGATCGGCGCGAATTCACCCCGGACTTCTTCGCCGGCGTCCGGCTTGGGGTCGAGCGAATCATGATGGCTCGTGCCGCCGCGGGTCCACAACAGAATGGCGTTGACGCCCTTGTCGCTTGACGCCGTGTCCGTGGACTCCGCCGCCGCGGACGCCGAACGTCCGGTGGCTGACGCGGTTGCTCTCAGCAGATTCGGGAGTGTGAGTCCCAGCGCCGAGAGTGAGCCGATGTCGACGAGAAAATCGCGGCGGCTGCGCTCGCAGCTTCGCGTCCGGCGGGGAAACAGTTTCAGCATGGCGGGACCTCGTCGGTGAGGCGGACGGGATGGCGGGGACAACGTGGCGTCGGCCGAATGCAGCAGCCGGGGCTGACGACCCGAAACCCTTCAATTATCGTAACCCATGTCACAGCATACGCCAACGGAAGACCGTTGGTTGTCAGGAAAGTGGGGGCAGGAGCCGCGTCTCGAAAGACACCCGGTGTCACGCCCGACGATTTGTGCGTTGGGCCGGACAAGTCGCCGCAACCCTCAATGATGATCTGTTCCGAATTGAGACACCGGGTGTCTGCGCGAGTTTTCAGCACTTGCCCCGTGATCGTACCGACGATGGCGACGGACAAGGACAGACACGCCGTCTCCTGAAAGGCCGCGTCCGAGACGGTCCGGCTGTTGATATCGGCCGGCCGATGATTTGCCTATCATTCTCTCTGATACCGGTCGGACAATACGGATGATCGCCCCGGGTTAATCGTCTATGGAATAGCCGCCCCCCGGTTCGGCTGATCAGACCGAGGAGATGCACGATGTTTCGAATGACGTCCCTTTGCCTCATCGTTTCGAGTTGCGCGGCGGTCGCCGTTTCGGGCGAGGTTGTGACGATCGCGGGCACCGGGGAGTCGCGTTATTTCGGGGACGGTGCCGCGGCGACTGATGCCGGCGTGGGCGGTCCGTTCGGTGTGGCCGTGGGGCCGGACGAGGCCGTGTATGTCTGCGAGATTGCGAACCATGTGGTCCGCCGCATCGACCCGCACACGGGCATCATCACCACGGTTGCCGGCACTGGCGAGAAGGGCACTTCGGGGGATGGCGGACCGGCGACGCAGGCGAATCTCAACGAGCCGTACGAGGTTCGGTTCGACGGAGAGGGGAACCTGTTTTTCGTCGACATGATGGCGGCTGTTGTTCGCCGGGTCGATCATGAGACGGGCATCATCGCGACGGTCGCGGGAACCGGCGCGGTCGGATTCTCCGGAGACGGCGGACCGGCGACCGAAGCCCGCCTGAATCGGCCGCACTCGATCGCTTTGGACAATAACCACAATCTTTACATCTGCGACATCGGCAATCACCGCGTTCGCCGGGTCGATCTCGAAACCGACACCATCACCACGTTCGCGGGGACTGGTGCGCGAGAACTCACGCCGGACGGGGCTTCGATCACCGGCACGCCGCTCAACGGTCCGCGGGCTCTTGCTTTCGACGGCGGACACAACCTGCATCTCGCGCTGCGGGAAGGGAACGCCGTCTATCGGCTCGACCTGTCTCGCTCAACGTTGCATCACATTGCCGGCACGGGCCAGAAAGGATCTTCCGGAGACGGCGGACCGGCCAAACAGGCGCGGCTCTCCGGTCCCAAAGGCATCGCCCTCGGACCGCACGGGGACGTTTACCTCGCCGACACGGAGAGCCACACGATCCGTGTCATCCGTCGCAAAACGGGATTGATCGAGACAATTGTCGGCGACGGCGAACTGGGCGACGGTCCCGACGGCGCGGCGCTCTCGTGCCGATTGGCCCGTCCGCACGGCGTGTTTGTCGACAGCGCGGGCAACCTTTACATCGGCGACAGCAGCAACCACAAGGTCCGCATATTGCGTGCCGATTGAAGAGAGACCGTTTCACCACACACTCGATCGTTTCGCCGCACACATCACGTTTCGCCGCACATTTCAAATGTGTGGTGAAACGTCGATCTTGCGATCAATCGGACGCACAAGCACCGAATCGCAGTTTCCCGACAACCATCGACACGTGACAACCATTGACGATCGAAATGGCCGACCTCCCCCGTAATCCGACCCGTGAAGTTCGCATCGGCTCGATCGCAATCGGCGGCGGACATGCGATTGCCGTGCAGAGCATGACGGCCACGCACACGCAGAACGTCGATGCGACCGTCGCCCAGGTGAACGCTCTTGTCGCCGCCGGCGCGGACGTTGTGCGGATTGCAGTCGACAGCCGCAAGGACGCCGAGGCACTCGCCGAGATCGCGCGGCAGACCGACGCTAACCTGTCGGTCGACCTGCAGGAAAACTACCGTCTCGCCGAGCATGTCGCCCCGCACGTCGCCAAACTGCGGTACAACCCCGGCCATCTGTATCACCACGAGCGGGACAAACCATGGGAGGAGAAGGTGCGGTACCTCGCGGGCGTGGCGAAGGAGCACGACTGTGCGATCCGTGTCGGCGTCAACTGTGGGTCGGTCGATCCGGCGAAATCGGCCGCGCACGACGCATCTGATCCCGTGGCTCCCATGCTGGAGTCGGCACGCGACCATTGCGGGTATCTGGATTCGATCGGATTCACACGGTACTGCGTGTCGCTGAAGGACTCGAACCCGCGGCAGGTGATCGACGTCAATCGGCGGTTCGCTGAGGCCCGTCCCGACGTGCCGCTGCAT
The DNA here is from genome assembly GCA_029259845.1 of Planctomycetaceae bacterium. Classification (GTDB taxonomy): domain Bacteria; phylum Planctomycetota; class Planctomycetia; order Planctomycetales; family Planctomycetaceae; genus JAHBXU01. The sequence goes on from JAJDEI010000308.1 coordinate 14,044, forward strand.
CTGGGGGTGACCGAAGCGGGCATGCCGCCGGACGGGGTGATCAAGACGCGGATCGCATTCGAGCAACTCATCAGCCGCGGCATCGGGGATACGATCCGTGTGTCGCTCACCGTTCCCAACGACCGCAAGGGCGAGGAGATCGCCGCCGGCCGTCAGATTCTCGCTGACATCGCCGCCGGACGGGTGCGTTCGGTTGTCGACTTCGGCCTCGAAACGCTCAACATCATCAGTTGCCCCAGTTGTTCCCGCGTGGAGAACGAGGCGTTCATCGAGCTCGCCGCCCAGGTGAAGGAGATGACCGCTTACGCAAAGGAACACGCGATCACCATTGCGGTGATGGGCTGCCGCGTGAACGGTCCCGGCGAAACCGACGACGCCGACCTTGGCCTGTGGTGCGGCCCCAACCACGTGAACCTCAAGAAGGGCCCGCAGGAGTTGGGTGCGTACTCTTATGCGGAGATTCTGCCCCGGCTCAAGGACGAATTGGACGCTGTGATTGCGGAGAAGTCGGCCGAATCCTGATGGAGGTACTCAGGCGATGTCAGATCCTGATCCCTCAGAATTTGAACGGGCCAGGCGATTCGTCGTGTTTTTCGGTTCACTTGTGTGCATGGTGGTCATGGGAGTTTTCTTCGCAGCGTTCGGAGCCTTCACTCTGAACACGTTGTGGGGAATCCTCGCAGCAATGGTGGTAGTGACCGCCGCATACTACAGCGGAGTGACGTAGGCGGGTAGCGGGTGGCCCAGCCGAAACGGCTGGGTCGCGAAGCGGCAAGATGCCTCACACTCAGCGTCCGGATGTTCCAGATGTGTTGCAAGCCGAGTGTGAGACATCCTGTGCCGGCGGCACCCAGCCGTGCCGGCTGGGCCACCCGTCCGCCTGCCAGTACAATGGTCGTGGTATCGATTCACGGGAGATGAACGAATGACCGACGCCAGTGTTGACGAGTTCGTGCGAAGGGCGGAACAAATTTACAACACCCGATTGCGGGCGGTTCTGGAACCCGAACACAGGGATGAGTTCGTGGCGATCGAGCCCGAATCCGGTGAGTTTTTCCTGGGCAAGACGTTAAGTGAGGCCATGGGAGCGGCCCGCCAATCACATCCGGACCGGTTGGCCCATGCGATGCGGGTCGGTCACAAGGCGGCCCTTCACTTCGGACTGCACGTTCGATGAACGGCCATGTAGACAGCAATGGCCGCGCCCTTGTCGCTGTTTCGATTCGGCCATCCAGCACGGCGCCCGCTCATGACATCGAGGCATGGGTCGATACGGGTTTCAACGGCGAGTTGGTGTTGCCCCAGCAACAGATCGACGATCTTGCACTGCATCATTCGGGAACCGTGAAAGCCATTCTTGCGGACGGATCCGAGGTGGCATTGAAGACATACGAATGCCTGATCGATTGGTTCGGAGAAGAACGCTCTCTGGAAGTGGTTGCGAATGACGGCGAGCAACCATTGCTCGGCGTGGGATTGCTCGCGGGCCACGACCTCCACATCAGCTATCGATCCGGTGAGGTCAGGATCGAATAGCGACGCTGCACGGCACGCCGTTTCTACGCCGTGTCAGACACAAGCGTCGGTGGTTGCCTTCTCGCTTCCCGGGCCATCATCCATCCGATGACGAACAGGGGAACCAGTACTTGAAGCAACTGCTGCCATCCATATGTGACCCGGTTGTTCTGTAGCTCCAGAAAGGGAAGAAAGAAACCGAACATGTATTTTCCCTTCGATTCGCCCATGGAAGCAATCTGATACTCACTCGTCACATGACAGGCAAACAGAAAGACCGGCAGACATGCCAAGAGTGCGTTCTTCCACCGGTAGCCGGCTCGCCTGGCGCACCGACAGACGAACCAAGCCACGCCCGCGCACGACGCCGCCGGCAGGACGAGAGCCGCGATCCGAAATGTCGACGCGAATGTTCCTTCCATGATCTGGGAGGGATCAATGAACCACTTTGCCAGCAGCATGATCGATCCGAAGTAAGCGAACAATGTTCCGATGCAGGCGAAGATCGCCAACGGAAACGGGAGCGGAACGAACATCAGCCACGGGTGCCGTCCGGCGAAGGTGCGGCGGCGGAAGGTGGTCGTGATTTCGTCGGCCAGGTGGGACAAGTCGCCGAGACCGTTCCCGGAGTTGTCGCCGTTCGTCGCGAGATCGTGGGCGTGATCGTTCAGTTCAGCGGTGACGCGGTGGGCGTAGCGTGGCGGGATGCCGCGCCGGATGAGAGTGCTGCGCAGTTCGTTAAGCGATTGCAGATTGACGCTGCTCATGGGTGCCTCCCTGCAGGACCATGGTGACGGCTTCGGCGACGCGCATCCATCGCGCGGCGGCTTCAGCCAGTTTGCCTTTTCCTCGGCGGGTCACGCGATACACCACGCGTTCCCGCCCGCCGACCCGCAGCCGCCGGGCGGAGAGCGTGCCTTCGCCTTCCAGCCGATGCAACAGCGGGTAGATGCATCCTTCCCCGAACTCCAGCCGCTCGCCGGTCGAACGGACGATCTCCTGCACGAGTTCGTACCCGTACATCGGTCGCTGCTCCAGCAGTTGCAGGATCAGCAGCTCGGGCACGCCGTTCAGGTAATCCGGGTTTGTTCGTCGTTTGGCCATCACTTACCCTCCATGCCTTGTGGTTTAAGGTATGAGATCGGCGGAGTGATACCTCAAACTTTAAGGTGAGTCAACCGCTGATTCCGAGAGGATCTCCGCCATCCGCCGGCTCGCGAAGTTGGAGTGGGCGACCCAGCCGCATCGGCGGGGTCGCGAAGCGACAAGAGGCCTCACCCTCAGCGTCCGGATGTTTCAAACAGGTCGCGAGCCGAGTGTGAGGCATCCTGTGCCTTGTATCTTTCAAAAGTCCAAGAGAAAGGTTGAAATGGAGACTGCTGTGAGGAGGGCTGCGAAGCGTAGCGAGCAGGCCTCCTCACAG
>JAJDEI010000309.1 GCA_029259845.1 Planctomycetaceae bacterium
TCGTAGAACACGTGCCGCGGCCCGGTCGCGGTCTCCGCCGCCGCAATCCCAAACGTCTCCTGCCGCTCCGACCTCCGCCGTCCCACCGCCATCGGCCACGCTCCCGGTTCGACTCCGCGAGCAATGATAGTCTTCCCCACCCGTCAAGGGGGTTTTTCAACGGACTGATAGGTCTGAGAGGATCACAACGCCGTCACTCAGGATCGAGACCACGGCGCGATTCCGTTCGTCAAAGATCACCTGGGTCGTGCGGCCCAGTTCATCCGCGGACGTGATCCGATTCTTGGCTCCGTCATAGGCAAAGCTCTGAAACGTGCGGTCCGCAATCCGCGTCTCGACCAGATTCCCTTTCAGGTCGTATGCACTCGTGGTCGTCTGTCCGGCTGCGTCTGTCACGGAGATCAGTTCGCTCGACGTGTTGTAGGCGAACGTCGTCGTCAGCGGTCCGAGCGGCCCGGTCCCATCCGGGTCCGCGAGCATGGTTGTCAGGCGACGGTCCAAATAGTCGTAGGTGTTGGTCCCCGTGATCCCTGACGCATCCGTCTCCGTCAACAGTCTGCCGCGATCGGAATACGTGAACGTGCGCTCCGGAGCCGGGTTGCCGCCAGCCCCGTCCAGGTCAGGAAGAATCTCCTTGGTCACCAGACCGAGGCCGTTGTACTCATACGTGGTCGTGTAGTCGCCATCCGGTGAGACAACGTTACCCTTCGGTTCGGTCCGCGAGGTCACCAGCCCTCGCGACGTCGTGAACTGCGTCGAGGTGTACGTCAGTGTCGTCTTGTTGCCGAGCGGATCGATGATCTGCGTGATGTCGCCGTTATTGGGGTCGATTGTGTATTGAGTCGTTTGCACCGCCCCCGTGGGGTCGCCTCGAATCTCTTTGACCCGATTGAAGACGCTGTCGTAATCGAACTCGGTCACAAGGCCGTCGCGCGCCGTCAGTTTGGTGAGATTCCCGACGGCATCGTACTCGTACGATTCGGCGACACCGAACCCGTCGGTGGAAGATTTCAGCAGGAGTTGGTCGTTGTCCCACTCCTGGATCGTCCGTGTTCCATCGGGATCGATCTGCCGCAGCAGCATCCCATTGCCGTCCGAAAGGTAGGCCGTCTCGTATCCCCGCTCGTCGGCGAAGGTCGTGACACGGCGGAATTGGTCGTACGAAAAGTGCGTGTCGAACCCGTCCTCGTCAGTGACCGCGAACGCGCGGCGGTTCCGGTAATAGGTGTAAGTGTGAATGCCCCCGTCCGGTTCCGTGATGTCGCTGATCAATCCGCTGAGCGGGCCGGTGGTGTAGTACCCGTATTCGACGACGACGGCTGTGGTGGACAAATCGGACGGGCTGGTGACCTTGTTGAGGTGGTTATTGCCGTCGAAATACACGTACTCGTATTTCCACCGACGCGTCGTGGCGGTCGTGGTGAGATCTTCGACACGATCGATCCGAAAGCCAGCGCCGGCGTAGACGAACTGCAGCTTCCGCGTGTTCGTCGCCACATCCGTCACATACTGCGGGCGACTACTGGTGTCGTATTCGATCTTGAGGGCGTTGTCGTTGCGGTCGCGGAGTTCGATCAACCGACCGTCGCTGTTAAACGTGTAGCTGAAGCCCTGCTTATCTTTGATGACGTAGTCCCCGTTGACCTCCGTCACCGTTGTGCCCAGCAGCGACGCGGGCGGCTCCCATTGGTCGGCGATATCACGCACAAACTTGTGCCGCTGGCCCGTGCTGGTGACCCACTCCATCGTGTCGTTGGGCAGATCGAGCAGCAGTTGGTCGCCGTAGCTGAAGACCCAACCGACTCCCAGTCCGAAGTCTTCGGTCGTCTGCGAGTCATAGTGCCGCGAAAAGGCGATCGGCATGCCAATGTTGGGCAGCGTGAAATCGACTTCATCCCGGAACATGTTCCCGTTGGCCACGTTCACCGGGTCACCGGCGACTGTCACGATCGACTGAGTATTCGCCGATGCCGCAGATTTCGGGGCAGAGTTGACATCACTGGCGTATCCGCCATTGAGACCCGGAGCGATGATCGCCCCGTAGAGGTAGGAGGACGCCTTGATTTGCTCGACGAAGTAAACCGTCCCGGACCAGTCATTGACCTGAATCGAGGACGTCGGCACCGTCACGATGGTGGGAACGACATCGGAAGTGTCGTAATCCTGATTGAGCTGCGCGATGATCTGGTCTTCGGTCGCCGTTGAGAACCGCAGTGCAGTTCGAATGACCGCCTCGGTGACGGACTGGTTGTTGTTCAGGTCCTTGTAATCTGTTGCCTGCTTCTGGTAGCGAAGCACCCTGATTCCCGCACGTTCGGCCCACTGAATCCCACGGGCTGTCGAGATCCCATCGACAGCGGCCAGTTCTTCGATGACCAAGTGTTCCAATGCCGAGGCGTCGTAGGTGGCGAGTTGCATCCGCTCGCGGAAGGCCGCATCGCCGAAGATCTCCGTACGGATGATGCCGACAAGGTCGAACACGGCGTTGGGGATGTCCACACCGAAGCCCTCCGGCACCGCGTACAGTTGCAGGTCGTCGAAGTAGTTCACCTTCGGTTCAGCCATCGCGAAACCGGACATCACCCTCGCGTGAACCGGCACGGCTTCGGTCAGTCCTCCGATGGTCCCCATGTGGCGGTCGAAGTCGTGGTTATACGATGCCATCGCGAGCGCGAGGAGGTTCCCCACATAGGCGCGGCCTGGATCGTCAGGCGTTGTGGTCCTCGCCAATGCGAAGTCGTTGACCTCACCGCGAAACTTCTGCAACAACTCGGTCGACGTCTGGCGGGCATTCAGTCCGATGCCACGATAGTCGCCGGCATTCACGCTGTTCGGCACCACGACCGAAGAATCGTCTCCGGCGGGCGTTGGAGTATAGTGTTGGACGGAAAGCGTGAGCGGCGTTCCTGCGGCCACAGCCGTTCCGGTTAGCGTGAGTGGCGCCGCGCCGCCCACGTAGAGCACGGGAGTCCGGTTGCTGCCCGACACGTCGAATGAGAGGGTCATCCGTTCACGGCTGATGTCCGCCACCTTCAGCATGTTCGTGCCGGTGTCGGTCTGCAGCAGCACGGTGCTGCCATTCTTGAGCGTGATGACCACACGGTGCGTCTGACTGTCTGGCAATGCTGTGTAGATCGTGGAACTCTCGACTGTGTAGCCTGGCAGTCCGGGCCACGGCAATCGCACGTTCAAGCGGCTTGAAATGCTTGGTAAATGCCGTCGAGGACGGCTTCGTCCCAGCCGGCACAGAGGCGTTTGCCGCGAATGCTCTCTTTGAGGGAAGTGTCCTGCTGGAGAATGTTCAGAGAAA
>JAJDEI010000310.1 GCA_029259845.1 Planctomycetaceae bacterium
CTCGGTTCGGGACCGCCGACCCCACAACCGCCGTCATCAGCCGCCCGGCCTTTTTCCGTCCCTTCCGCTTCTTCCGTGGTTCTCCATCGCCGTCGGAAATTTGCGCAAGCAACAAAACTTTGAAACACTTGTAGTACGGATGGGCACGAGTCATTCGTCGCGATTTCCACGGTCGTGCAAGGAAACCGGACCGGCTCGGGTGTCGAACACTTCCCCTGAAAAAGGTGGAAGCCGGTCCGACCGAAGTCGGACCGGCTTCCGGTCCCTCTCTCCCTAACGCTGCCTGGCCGGGCGACTTCGACGGGAGTCGCCGTCGCTCCGGCGGTAAATTCAAGTCATCGTTTCGCCGTGATCGTTTCGCAGCCGTCGTTTCGCGGCTATCGTTTCGCAGTCATCGAATCTTCAGGCTCGCCACTGCCGAGAGAGCCAGCAGTGCGGAGCCGATCCAGAAGCGGACGACGATCTTATGTTCGTGTTGTCCTTGAAACAGAAAATGATTGTGCAGCGGACTGCAGGCGATCAGCCGGCTGCCGGTGAGTTTGAACCATCCGACCTGGGCGATCACGCTCAGCGTTTCGACCACAAACACGCCGCCGATGACGATCAGCAACACCTCCTGCCGCGTGACCAGCGCCGCCAGTCCTAAAATGGCTCCCAGCGGCAACGACCCGGTGTCGCCCATGAAGACCTGTGCCGGATAACAGTTGAACCACAAGAAGCCCAGCATGGCGCCCACCATTGCGCCGACCAGCACGCTCATCTCGCCGCTGCCGGCGATATAAGGGATGCTCAGGTAATCGGCCATCACCACGTGGCCCGACAAATACGTGAGCGCGACAAAGGCCGTGCCGGCGAAGATCGTGCAGCCGCTCGCCAGTCCGTCCAGTCCGTCGGTCAGGTTCACGCCGTTGGAGCTGCCGATGAGCACCAGCATGCTCCAGAGGATAAACCCGCTCCCCAACCACAGGCTCGCATCGCCCAATGGCCAGATCAGTTCCAATCCGCGCGGCTTGGTCTGTTGTTCGAGGAATAACCACCAGCCGGCCACAAGAGCCAACGCCATTTGAACCGCCAGTTTCTGGCGCACCGAAAGTCCACGCCGCGCTGTCGCCAGCTTGATCCAGTCGTCGGCCGCGCCCAGCAGCGCAAAGCCGATGGTCACAAACAAACCGACTTGCACGTACCGGCTCGACAGGTCGCCACAGAGCAGCACCGCCGCGACGATCGCCGCCACGATGAACAACCCGCCCATCGTCGGTGTGTCGGACTTGCTCGCATGGAGTTCGTTGAGACGTTCCGATGCACTGTCGATCCGTTCCCGCGCCCGCGCCTGCAACCAGCGAATGGCCATCGGCCCCAACAGGATCGCCACCAGAAACGACACCACCGCCGCCAGCGCCACCCGCGCGGTGAGATACACCCGCGAATCGCCCGCCGCATGCTGCGACATCTGCTGTTGGAGCGGTGCCAGATGGTGAAGAAGCCAAAGGAGCACTGTTGTGGGAGATGGGGACTAGGAGATGGGAAATGGGGTTAGCTCTCTTGGCCGAGAGAGCGGCGGAGATTGGTGGTCATGCGACCGATGATTTCAATGGCATCGTCGAGGCTCTTGGCTTGGTCCGCGGAAATATACTCGAGCCGGTTCGCGAGATCGATTTGTGTATCCAATTCCGCGAGAGACCCGTTGGCGATCCACAGGAAGTTGGCGAACACCTTGCGGCTCCCTCGGCTTCGGCCCTCAGCGATGTTCGAGGGAACCGAAACAGCCGCCCGTTGTATCTGTGAGGAAAGTCCCAACCGCTCGGAGTCAGGAAAACGACGTGTGATGGTGTAACACGCGACGACCAATTCCATCGCACGCTGCCAAACCTGAAGATCGCGACGGTTCCAAATACCGTCACTCATCGCCGTCTCCTTCCGCCCAGTTCCTATTTCCGATCCCCCATTTCCTACGTTGTTTCCGCGGGTGCCGGGAGAAGAACTCTCCCGGCACCCGGAATAGTCGGGCTCCACTGTGAAGCGGCGATTGGAGTGATCGACCCAGTTAATCACTTGAGCCCAATGCCTGGTTGCTTCCGTCAGAGACGCATGAGACGGTGCTTCGAATTCCCGCAAATCCTTGGCACACAGCAGAACCCGCCGCGATTTCCTTAGTTGATTAGTTGATTAGTTGATTAGTTGATTAGTTGATTAGTTGGCTGGTCAACTGATCAACCAATCAACTCATAAAAGATTCTCACGCAACCGCCCGTGGGGGGAGCGGCTGCCGGGCGGACCGTTCCGCCGCCAGTTGTCTGATTCGTTCGATGATCCGTTCCATCTGCATGTCGCGCGACCCCTTGACGAGCACAACGTCTCCAGGTTCGAGCCACATGTCGAGCAGCAGTTTGAGGGTGTCTCCGTCGTCACAGGCGCCAATGCGGCCGGCATCCATTCCGGCCGCATGGGCTCGCGCGGCGACCTGTTGGGCATCCTTGCCCCACACCAGTAGCCGGTCGATGCCTGTGGCGGCAACCTGTTCGCCCAGTTGTGTGTGATACTGTCGGCTGTTCACCCCGAGTGCCCGCATGTCGCCGGCAATCAGGATGCGCTGGCCCGGTCCCTGCCAGTTGCCCAGCAGTTCGCACGCCGCCTGCATTGAGCAGGGACTCGCATTGTACGTGTCGTCGATCACCGTCCATTCGCCGATCGCCAGAGGGAAACATCGCCCGTCGACCGGCTTGTACCGGGAAAATCCCTCCGCGATGTCTGTCTGTGAAAGTCCGACTTCGATCCCGACCGCGTAAGCCGCCAGAGCCGCCGTCAAATGATGCCGCCCCATCGCTGGCAGCGAAAAGTCCCCGCCGTCGATGTGAAACGTCAGGTGTGTGTTGCTGCAGGCCGTCCGGCTCGCGATGAGGTCGTTGTGGGGCCGCTCGCCGACAAGCAGGGTCCGACAGGAGGCCCGATGTGCCAGTCGCCGCACACGTTCGTCGTCACCGTTCAGCACGGCGAATCCGGTCGAAGGCAATGCTTCCAGGAGTTCGCCTTTCGTCCGGGCGATTGTGTCGAGGTCTCCAAATTGTTCCAGGTGGGCAGGCGCGATCCTTGTCAGCACGCCGACTTCCGGCTGAGCCACCGTGCACAGCTTCCGCACGTCACCGAGCTGGGAAGCGGCAAGCTCCAGCACGGCAAATTCGTCGGCAGCAGTAATCTCCAGCAGGCTCAAGGGAACGCCAATTTCGTTGTTGAAATTACGGGGGCTTTCGATGCCCGAAAACTGTTGGCTGAGAACGGTATGCAGCAGGTGCCGCGTCGTCGTTTTGCCCACGCTGCCGGTCACTCCGACAATAAGGGCGTCTTGTTGTTTCCGATGCCACGCTGCGAAGTCCGACAGGGCGGCGAGGGTGTTGGGAACGCCGATGATCGGCAAGGTCGAATCAGCCACTTGGCCCGAACGTGCCACACAAGCACACGCTCCGCGGCCAATGGCTTGTTCGAGAAAGTTGTGTCCGTCGTGTGTCTTTCCTTCCAGGGCCCAAAACAGATCGCCCGGGCGGACGGTCCGCGAGTCGGTGACGATTCGATCGGCACCGGGTGGCGTTCCGCACAGATTGATCGCACGCCCGCCGACGGCGGACAGCAGATCGGAAATCAAAAAGGTGGTCATGGGGGAGGCAGTAAGCGGCAGGCGAAAGCACGGCTTCGCTCGGCGCGGCACCAGCGGCTGAGGGAGGAGGTCATGGGTTGATTCGTTTCGGTTGTTTCAGGTGCCGGAACCGACGGCAACGGCAGGAGTTCGCTCACGGAGTGCGTTCAGGCAGACGGTCCGGTCGTCGAACGACCGGCGGTCGTCGCCCACAATCTGTACGGTTTCGTGGCCCTTCCCGGCGACGAGCACCGTGTCACCCGGTGCGGCTTGGGCAAGCGCCCAGCGAATCGCGACGGCCCGGTCCGGCTCGACATGCACGGCAACGGAAGTTTCCCGGCAGCCGCGGAGAATGTCTTCGATGATGTCGCCCGCATGCTCATGACGCGGATTGTCACTGGTGACGATCGCAATGTCAGCGTCCCCGGCAGCGCGGCCCAGCAGCGGTCGCTTGCCTCGATCGCGGTCGCCTCCGGCTCCGAAGACACACAACACCCGTCCGTCGGTCACTTCTCGCACGGCAGCAATCGCGCGGCTGAGGGCATCGTCGGTATGGGCATAATCAACGTACACGTTAAACGGGCAGTCGCTCTCGACCCGTTCCATCCGGCCCGGCACGCAATCGAGCGCTTCGATGCCTTCGGCAATCTCGGCCAATGGCACGCCCACGTGCATCGCCGCAACGGCAGCCGCCAGACAGTTAATCACGTTGTGCCGTCCGATCAAATGCGTTCGCACGTCAACAGAGTCAACGCTTGTTCGCAACCGGAAGCTCGTGCCCTCGGACGTAAGACGGATCTCTTCGGCGGTGACGTCGGCCGCATGGTCGACGCCGAACGTCCTGACTTGCTGGTCGTCGGCTGTGAGTGCCGCAAGTTCCGGTGTATTCGGATCGTCGGCGTTGAGCACGACCAGCCCCCGCCGCTTGAGTTGCCGGAAGATGCGAGCCTTGCTCAAACGGTAGGCGTCGAATCCGCCGTGATAGTCGAAATGGTCCTGTGTCACATTGGTGACGATGGCGACATCGAGCAGGGTGCCGGCCGCCCGTGACTGGTCGAGGGCGTGGCTGGAGAGTTCGATCGTCGCATACTGTGTTGCTCGCGACGCGGCGGTCGCCAGCCACTGCGACAGGGTTTTGGAACAGGGGGTCGTCAGCGATGACGGCTCCGAGTCGAGTCCGTCACTGTATTCGATGGTTCCGAGCAGGGCCGTCGGCCATGCCGCCTCTTCCAGGATCGACCGGACCAGCCACGTGACGGTCGTCTTCCCGTTTGTGCCAGTCACGCCCACGATGCCAAGCCGTCGCGACGGGTACCCATACAGCGCTTCGCACAACTCTGCGTAAGCCCGGCGGACATCCGACACGATGCACTGATGCACATCCACATTCGTTAGCGGGCGGTCGGTCAGGACTGCCCTGGCACCGCGCCCGATGGCGTCTTCGACGAACTGAATCCCCTGCAGCGTCGTTCCCGGAAGCGCGGCAAACAGATGGCCCCGCTCGCAGGTGCGACTGTCCTCGCTCACGTCGCTCACGGCGATGTCGCCGCAGCCGACGAAGCTCGCCGAGGCGAACAACCGACGCAAACTGACCGGCGTGGCCGCTTGTTTAAGCGCGTAGGGCATGGGAGGTGCGGGTCTCAGACAAGTCAATTCGCTCCCGCCCAGGCAGAAGAGATTCTTCCGCCGGTGCCGGGATGCGACAAGGGGTGTCAGGGATGGGTCAGGAGGTGGGTGAGCAGACACGCTCGTTGAGAGGGCCGCATTCTGTTCATTCCCGAAAAAGCGTCAAGCCGACTTTGAGGAAATTTCAAATTTGCCGGCGTTCGCTTGTAATCGTTACACGGCTCCGGTGATCGGCGGACGGGGGAGCCCACAATCGCAGCGACTGTGTGACGGGTGTTGGAATGGGGGGGCGACGGCGCGACGGGGTGACGGTGGAAAACGAAACCATCAGAGCCCGGAGAGCGTCAGCGGCGGAACTGTCCCGGAAGCGAATTCCCACCGAGAGCCGGTGGCGCCGCGACAAGAGCGTGGACGGCACCCGATCATCATTCCCGATGTGCGAGGAAATGCACCGGTGAGCAGTCGCGGTCCCGTCGCTAACGCTCCGAGGCTGTGATTTTTTCCACCGCGCGGCCAAACACCCGGTGTCTCGAATTCACAAGGACGCGAAATGCCTGATTCTCGCCGCTGGTGCCGTCAACGCTTCGAGAGGTCATGAGACACCGGGTGTTTTCTCGGAAAAACTCACAAACTCTCCGGGCTCTGAGGGGGAAGTCACTCCATCGCCCGGCGACGCCATGCCCCCACCACTCCATTACTCCAACACCCCGTCGCCCCAGCACCCGTCGTTACCGGAAACAACGCTTCGCCAGCCAGCCACGTCAACGGGCCGAGAGGAAACCGAGTCGGTGTTGACGTAAATCGCGGCTCACTCCAGAATTCCGAATCACGAGCGTAACACAGACGCCGCGGTGCCAAACACAAAAGACTCCATGAGCTCCTACGAAACAGCGACCCGGTACTTTGAACAGGCAGCCAACGTGATGGGGATTTCGCCCAACATGCGAAAACTCCTGAAGACCCCGCAGCGGGAAGTCAAAGTGCAGGTCGCGCTGGAGATGGACGACGGGCAGATCGCGACCTACATCGGCTACCGGATTCAGCACGACTCTGCAAGGGGTCCGATGAAGGGCGGGCTGCGATTCCATCCGGAAGTCGATGCCGACGAAGTCCTCGCTTTGGCCACGCTCATGACCTGGAAGACGGCAATCGTCAACATCCCCTACGGCGGTGCCAAAGGGGGGATTGCCATCAACCCGCGGCACCTCAGCCCGGGCGAACGGGAGCGGGTCACGCGCAAGTTTGTCGACGAGATTCACGACGTCATCGGTCCGGACAAGGACATCCCCGCGCCGGATATGGGCACCGGTCCGCAGGAGATGGCGTGGATCATGAACCAGTACGGCAAGTATCACGGCTACAACCCGGCCTGTGTGACCGGCAAGCCGGTCGAACTGCACGGAGCCGACGGCCGCAATGAGGCGACGGGGCGCGGCGTGGCCATTCTCACGCGGAACTTGCTCGAACACCATGAGCATCAACTCAAGGGAGCGCGGATCGCCATTCAGGGGTTTGGCAACGTCGGCAGTTTTGCCGCGTCTTTTCTCCATGACATGGGAGCTCTGGTCATCGCCATCTCCGACGTCAGTGGTGCGATCCACAATCCGAAGGGCCTTAATATCCCGGCGGTCATCCGGTACCAGGCCGAACATGGCTCGATTGAAGATTACCCGGCCGCCGACGAGTCTGATAACGCCGCGCTACTGGCCTCCGAGGCCGATGTGCTCATCCCGGCCGCAATCGGCGGCGTGCTCACGGCAGACAACGCCAACGACGTCCGGGCAAAGTTCGTCGTCGAGGCGGCCAACGCCCCAACAACTCCCGAGGCCGATGCGATCTTTGAAAAGCGAAACATCATCGTCCTGCCCGACGTGCTCGCCAACGCGGGTGGTGTCACGGTAAGCTATTTTGAATGGGTCCAGAACCGACAACACTTTCGCTGGGACCTGCAACGGGTCCGCGATGAACTGGACCGCATCATGATCGAGAGTTTCGACCACATTCGACTGATTGCCGCCGAAAAGCATGTGTCGCTGCGTGTGGCGGCGTATATTCTGGGGATCGGCCGCGTCGGACGGGCGACCGTGTTGGGAGGCATCTGAACAGCCTTTCCCGGATGTCCTTCGCCGCGCCGAACATCGCCTTCGCCGCCTGCCCCGTCAGTTACTCATCCATTCCTTTGGTCACCGCCCATGTCCCAATCAGTTGAAGATCTCGAATGCTGTACACTGTTCAACGGACTCGACCGCGAGGGGTTGGTCACACTGTTCGAGTTGGTCGAGTCGGAGACCTTTGAGACCGGCTCGGTCATCCTGGAGCAAGGATTGACCTACCGGAGCCTGTGGGCCGTGTTGCAAGGCCGTTGCGAGGTCATCAGGCTTTGCGGGAGCAAAAACGACCAGCAGCTGGCGATCCTGGAAGCGGGCGGGATTTTCGGGGAGATGTCGTTTCTGCAGGAGGCCCCGCACTCAGCCACAGTGCGAGCCCTGACCACCGTCGACGCCGTCCACCTCACGCCGGACTCATTCGAGGAACTAAAGTCCCGAAACCTCAAGGCGGCTTACGCCATCACAGCCAACCTCGTGCAGTTGTTGTCCGACCGCCTGAGACGCATGGACACCTGGACCTGCGAACTGGTCGACAAATCTGAGAACGGGCGCCATCACGCGGAGTGGCAGGAATTCCAGTCGAAACTCTACACCGACTGGACCTTCTGAGCGGGGCGTCCGCCCCCACGGGCACACCGGAGCCCGGTCGGCGCAGGAAGCGGGCTTGCAGGCCCATTGGTTTGCCCCGGTTCAGGAGCCGCGTCCCAGGAGCCGCTGTCAGGAGCCGCTGTCAGGAGCCGCGTCCGATCCCCCACCTCGCCGTCCCGCACCGCCCCGTCGCGAGCCTGAGCGGCCCCGTCCGCCGCGCCGCTGTCCCCCTGAGGAACCACTGCGGCCCGAACCACTGCGGCCCGAACCACTGAGTCCCGAACCACTGAGTCCCTCTGAGGAACCACCGCCGGACCGCCGCCCGCCACTGGAACGCAGCAGGAAACGGATCGCTTCTTCCCAAGTCGGCACGCTTTGAGAACGACGCTCCGGGCGAGCCGATTCTTCCTCGCCACCATCGTCCACACCGCCATCGTCTTCGCCACGACCGTCTTCACCGCCACCGTCTTCGCGTGCAGCATCGCCTGCTCGAGTGGATGGCGGGGCTGTCTGCCCGCCTCCCCGCTCTTCCGATGTGGACTCCGTCTGGTCAGCCTGTGGAGCAGCCGTCCGTGGCCGCCGACGCCTTCGCCGAGAGCGGGAACGACGGCGTGGCTCTTCGGGTGACGATGAGCCGCCCCCTTCTTCGACATCCAGGCCGGCACCAAACCCGTCGTCGCTCACATCCTGTTTCGCTTCCACCTGCGGCGAACCGGACTCTGGCGAGTCTGCGGCAGCGAACTCCGGTTCCCGGCGCTCGTCGGCATCGCGATCCGAAGACTGCGATTCGCGCGGCTGGCCCTTTCCGGACCGGCGCCGGCGGCGCGATCGGCGGCGGGGACGGCTCTTCTCTTCCTCGTCCGCAGCGCCCCTTTCGCCCGTGCTCTGATCACCGGTGCTCCGATCGGCGGCGGAACTGCCTTCATCGTCGAGACCGACACCGAAATCGGCATCGTCGAGAAACTGTTCCGTCTTCTCCGCCGATTGAACCGCGGTGTCCTTTGCGGCGGTGTCCTGCCTTGTTCCCGTGTCTTTCTTGCTTACTCCTTCCCGCGAGCCGGGAGGCCCCTTCCGCTGCGGGCGGGGCTTGCGTGACGGTGCCGACGAGGCCGGAGCCGCTGCGTCCTTGTCCTCGTCCCAGTCCCAGCCGTCCAACGCGTCCCAATACGTATCCTCGGACGAGTCGGTTTCGTCCAGTTCGTCGTCGTCCAGTTCGTCGTCGTCCAGTTCCTCGCCGCCCAACTCCTCAGCATCGTCGGCCAGATCCTCGTTGTCCACTGCCGAGTCCCCGGCATCGTCCGGTTCCATCCGGTCCGATCGCTCAACAGGCGACTGCTCGAAGCTAGCGACCGTGACTGTTTCTGTGACGGCGATCGGTTCGAGATCGTCTTCGTCATCCAGAATCGAGCTTCCGAAGTCGTCGTCATCATCGAGGAATCGATTTCGATGCGGTGCTTGCGCGGCGTCATCCTCCGCATCGTCGTCCGCGTCATCCCCCGTCACCTCAGCCGACTCGGCCTGCGAACCCCCGTCTTCGTCGTCCAGATCTTCAAGGTCGAAGTCTTCAACCTCGAAAGGCTCGACATCGGGGGCCGATGAACTCAGGTCAATTCCCAGCAGGTCCTCGGCAAGGGATTCCAGCTGATCGCGGGAGGGGTCGTTCGGGATCGGTGGCGTGCTCATAGACAGCGAAGTTAGCGTCGCGAGCGGACCAATGCAAGGCTTGAATCCTCGCTAAACCCCGCGCGTACCTTCACTTGATGCGCATGCCGCCAGCGACCGCCCTGCCCCCGCGGCCGAGTCGCGCGAGGCACTCGCGGCCTCGCCGGATTGACAGAGCAGAAACGGATGACCACGGCTGGTGCGGCGCAACGTGCGTCGGGACCACTGCCGCCTTAGCGGTTAGCGGGCATCGGTCCCCGACGCGGCTGCGACGCGGCCTTGCAGCTTCTTGGCAGCAGCCAGCTTCTTTTGCAGCCCTGCCGGCTTGTCAAACCCTTCGAACCGCCCAAGCAGGTCCGCTTCCGGGCTGAGGACGATCGTGCAGGGAAGAGATCCCACTTCGAGAATCGCCGCGACCTTTTTCTGTTCATCAACATCGATGTGCACCGGGACGAAGGTGGCGTTGATGTACCGTACCATCTCGGGGTCCCGGAGGGTCGTTCTTTCGAGTTTCTTACACCAGCCGCACCATTCGGCGCCAAAGATCAACAGCATGGGCTTGTTGTCTCGAACGGCGACCGTATGTGCGGCATGAAGATCCGGCTGCCATTGCAGAGCAGACTTCCCGGTTTCCGCTGTTTCGCCCAAACTGGCGAACAGCCCAAACAAACAGGCTCCCGCAATCGCCAACCGCAGTTTTGTCCGTCTCATTCAAAGACTCCTCATCCCAGTTTTCAGGCCTAGCCGTGGTCCAGTGAATTTATCGGAGCCTGTCGGCTGTTATCTGTGTGAGAATTAACACGTTGCCAGAATAATCTGCTTCGGCTCCCGTTCGCTGGGGACAGTTGCCTGTGATGGCGATGCGACCAGGGAAAAGGGGGGAGGTGGGAGCTTTCGAGCGCGGCTTCTTTCCCTCGTCCCGAACTCCTCCGACAAGCCGGCAGCGAGACGGTCGTCTGTGAAAATGGGTAAAGACGTTCCACCGCCTCCGATGGTGAGGGCCGTCGCGACAAGGCACCCCGACCGGTCGCTGACGAGAAGCCGTGCCCGGAGGTCGGCCTCGTTCAGACCAACTCACGACTCCGGCGAATCGACCGGTGGCGTTTCGTCCTTTGGTGGGCCATCCTTTGGCGGACCGGCGTCGGGAGTGCCGGTTGCGGGTCCAGTGTCCGCGGGTGAGTCCGCGGGCGGCGAATCGGCCGGTGGCGGGGAGGTCTTCGGGTCCGTTGGCGGCGACGCCGGCTTTTCGGTCGGAGGCGTGTGCGAACTGCTGGATTCGGAGTTGGCCTCGTCGCCCGGCTTTGCTTCGGACGCGGGGGAACCGAGCGACGGTCCGTCGGACTCCGGCCCGGCCTGATCATCGGCCGGTTCCTCGACCTCGATCAAATCGCCCCGGTCGGCACGGATCTTGTCGAAGCTCTCCGCCGAGATCACGTAGTACCAGTCGGCGAAGCGTGCGTTCAATTCAGCGACACGCTTACGGCCCGCATCGAGCTTCTCTTCGTACACTTTCTGGTCCTGCTCCCATTGCTTCAGCTTGGCCTCATACTCGGCCAGCGCCTTTTGATACTCCTCATCCGCTGCTGACTTTTTCGTTGCATCGTCTCCCTCTTCCGACTCCGCTTTATCTCCATCGGCGGGACTGCCATCGGCGTCGGTCTCGCTCTCGTTCGCCTTGTCAGCACTCGGATCCTCGCTTGCCGCGGAGCCGTCGCTTGCGTCTGAGCCGTCTTCTGCCCCGGACCCATCGCTCGCGCGGGTGCCGTCTTCCAGATTTGATCCGTCTTCGGAGTCGCTGTCGGCGGAGTCCTTTGGCGGATTCTCATCGGGTGCGGACGTTTGGCCGTCCGACGCCTCATCCGGCTTCGGTTCGGTTTCTTCGCCCGGCGCCTCGGGGGCGACCGGCTTCTCGCCGGGAGACGGGATCAACGCATCGTCGAACTGCGTGGTGATGAACAGATACCGGCTCTGTTTGTTTGAGTCGTCGTTCTCGTCCGCCGTGCCTTCATCATCCGCCGCATTTTGATCGTCCCCGGAGCCGGTATCGTCCGCTTTTTCCGTGCCGGTGTCTGACTTGTCGGCGTCCTCTTCAGCCGTCTTTCCGATCTCGATATCGACATCCGTGCCGGTAAAGACTTCGCCGAATCGCAGCACGTAAAGCGCACCCTCGCCCGTTCCTACGCGGACTTCGCCCTCGTTGGAGACCAGGGCCCCTTGTGCGTCGACAAAGTAGCCTTTGCGTTGAAGGTCGAGGAAGGCGATCGTGTCGAGTTTCGTTCCGCCCTCTCCTTTGAGGTCGGCGCTCAGTCCGGGCGGCTTCGGCCGAACACCGACGATCTTGAGGTCTTCCAGGCCGTTGATGATGGAATTGACTTCGCTCGTCTTGACCTTCTCGTTCTCGGCGATGCCGTCCAGTGCCCAGGGAGCGGTCGAGGATTCCCGTTTCAACTGGCTCACCTCACCGGGGACGAGCACGCCGCGCGTTTCGTCGATCGAATAGCCGTCGATGACAATTTCTCGCAGGTCGTCCCGGCGGACGTCGAGCAGGCCGGGCTCGATCCAGTCGGCGAACTTCGTGGAGATGTCGATGTCGAGTGCGGCGCGGTAGGACCGGGTTTCGTCCGGCCTGCGGACGTGATAGACGTTCTGCTGGTCTTCAACTTTGGTGCCGATGATATAATCGGCGAGGACGGTGTCCCCTTCCAGCAGGGTGATGCGGTCGCCGCGGCCTTCGGTGCCGGTCACACTCTCATCGAGAGGATCGAGCACGCCGAGACGTTTGAAGTCGTCCGCCGAGGTACTGACGATGGCGTCGCGTGTGATGCCGATGATGGAAGTGGCGGTCTTCGCGAGCCGCTCGTCGCCGTCGGCCGGGTAGTTATGGTGGGAGGGGATCCGCCACAGCCCGTCCCTGAATTCAACGTTGAAGACGTCTACGCGGGCGGCGTCCTCGTTGTAGGCGGCGACCCGGAGGCCGGTTGCGGCGTTCGGATCCCTGAAATCGGGATAGAACTCTTCGCCGACATCGCTGAACTGGTCGAGGGAGACCGGTTGCATCGCCCGGTGCGTGCCGGCAGCAAGCCCCACGGCGGCCAATGCGGCCCCGACGAAAACAAGTGTGCGTTTCGATTCAGACATGGTTGCGTCGGAATGGGAAGGAGGAGTTAGGGAATGGGAAATGGGAGTCAGGAAATCGGAGTCAGGAAATAGGACCTGTTGGGCGGAGAGATTTTTTCGAATCTGACGGGCTTGATTGCCACCCCGTACCGAAAACCACCCCGTATCCTGTATTGAGTACTCAGTACCCGCGACCCTGCCCCCAGCGCCCATCAGACGCGGCGGGAGCTGTCGATGTGTTGCCGTTCGTTGGTGATCCGCAGGCTGAGCATAATTAAACCGACGAAGATGGCGGGAATGGGCGGGAACAAGACGGCCCACAGCCAGACCCGGTCTTCAATCTTTTTGATCGCGCGTTCGGATTCGATTTTCGCCCGGCGGACTTCCGCCTCCTTCTGCCGCTCGATCTCCTGCTCTTCGAGTTCGAGCTGTCGGCTGAGGCTCTGCTGGGCGTTTCTCAGCATTTGCCTCTTGGTGTTCGCGTCCATGCTGGTGTCCGCCTGGATTTCGTCGACCTTTTTTTGCAGACGTTTCTTGGCTTCTTTCAGCCGGTCGTCGGCCCGTTCCTTGGCTTCCTTTTGCCGCTCGATCCGCATGTTGACGAACCGCTCCTGCTGCTGCTGGATCACCGACAGACTGCGTTGCTGCGGACGCCGGGACCGAAGCTCGATGTAACGCTCTTCCCCCGCGAGGGCGTCGACGGCGTTCATCACGAAGGTGACGTTGTCGATCGGCAATTCGAGAAACACGTCTTCCCGCAGACGAAACGACTCGTCGGAGATGACGTCCGAGTCGGCCACGAAGATCGCATTGATGCCTGCGCCGGCGTCGCTGCCGGACTTGGACTGAATCCGCGCGGCGAGCACATGGGCGAATTCATCGACATTGCGGACCGGGAACGGATTGACCGTGCGTCCGCCGAAGATGCCCGGTGCGGTGATCTCGTCCCAAGCGAGCGTCCCCGAGTTTTTCGAACCGGTCTGCAAGAGCTTGGTGAACTCCAGCTTGCTCTGCTCGCGCGGACGGATGCTGCCGGGGAAAAACATCAGCATCTCTTTGAGTCCGCGGGTGACGGGGCTGCTCGGATTGAACGCATTGAGGTTCCCGCTTTCCGGGCTGACGAACACAAGTTCGGGCCGCACAACGTCGACGAATTTCGGGTGCGGGTTGAAGGCATCGAAGACGACCCCTCCGGCGTCCCAGGCGATGTCAAGCGCGTTGATCAGGTCGGTCGCCCGGCCGCCGGAAGCTTTCGGTTCGGCCGGCTGCTGCATGCCCATCATACCCCCGCCGGGCGACGGCTTGGGCATCAGCGGGGCTCCCTGGATTCCCGTCCCCCAGGTGACCGGCAGCGGGTCGTCAAAAATGAGCACCGGCTCACCCGATTTGACATAGGCGACAAAGTTGGCCATCTGCGGCTCGGTAAGCGAAGAGGGCGCGACGGCCAGGAGCACGTCCATGTCGTCTTCGATTGTCGCGTCGGGCGACACCGTCTTGACCGCGTACTGTTTCTTGAGTTCCGTCACGATTCGCCATTGCGGGTCGCTGCGGAACGATTGGGTGTTGAACCCGCCCATCAGTTTGGCGTCGGTGGCGAGGATGCCCACCGTCAGCCGTTGTTCATTCGATACCGTGCCCAGCGAACGGGCCAACTCGAATTCGACGGAATCGCCGACGCCGTAGAACGGAACGACGACTTCGTCGTAACCGCTGCGGGTGACCGTGCCGAGGAAAATGTCCTTGCGAACGTAGCGTCCCCCTTCGTCCTCAATGGTGACGGGACGGGGCTGGATCCCCCACTTCTCAGCGATCTCCGCCTCTTCGCTGAACGGCTCGACCTCGACATACTGCACCTGCACGCGGCTGCCGCCCCGGCCGTCGATTTCCCGGAGCAGGCCGACGAGTTTCTTGCGGATGCCGACGTACTGCTGCGGAACTTCGTTCGCCGGACTGACATACACCTCGATGGTGACCGGTTTTTCGTTGTCGATGTTCTGGATGACGTCACGCGTGGTCGGCGAGAGCGTGAACAGATGCTCCGCCGTCAGGTCCGACCGCCATCCGGCCTGCGAGACCACATAATTCACGCTGACTAGGGCAACGGCCAGCGACACGGCCCGCACGACGAACTGCCAACCCATCCGCGTGCCTTCCGGTCCGCCCGCCCAGTGCCGCCGCGCGATCATCACGGCATTGAGATACAGGGCGAAGGCGGCCAATGACACGAAAAACGCGACACTCCCCAAGGGAATCGTGCCGAGCGTGAAGTCCCGCAATCGCTCCTCAATACTGAACTCGCGCAGCCAACTGCCCGCGCCGGGAATGATTCCGACGAAGACGGGGACCGCACACAGCGCGACTCCCAGGACGAACGCAACCGTCACACTCCCCGTGAGCACGGACGCAAACATGCCGACGGCCGACAAAGCCGCGCCAGACAGCCAGTAGCCGAGATACGTGGTGAAAATCACGCCCAGATCGGGCTCGCCGTAATACGCCAGCACCATGGCGTGGGTCAGCGAAAAGACGAGCGCCACCGTATAAACGGCCAACACGGCGAGGTACTTGCCCAGCAGGATTTCCACATCTCTCGCCGGGAGTGTAAACAACAGTTCGTCCGTGCCGGTCTTCTTTTCATCAGCCCAGGTGGTCATCGTGATCGCCGGCACGACGAACAGCAGCAGGAACGGGAACCAATAGCTAAGCTGGTCCAGATTGGCCAGATTGTTCGCAAAAAAGTGGGCGTTGAACGCCGCAAAGGCTCCCGCCACCACGAAGACCACAATAAACAGATACCCCAGCACTCCGGAAAAGTAGCTGGTCACATTTCGCTTAAAGACAGCCCAAATCACGTGAGTTCGCATCTTCGTCTGTCAATCCTGAGAACGACTGGTTGAGTTGTTTTCTGTCACTTCAATCACGCCGCGTGATTCGCATTTCCCGATCTCCAAGTTTCCCGGTCTCGGCTCCTCGTTCCCAAGCTCCGGCTTGGGAGCTCGCTTCCGAGAAACTCTGTTTCCCGTCCGGGCGGTGAGTTCTCCATCCAAGTCAAGCGCTCGCGAAGCAGAGCTTCGGGAACGTGTGTTCCCAAACGGGAGTTTGGGGACAAGGGCGTTTGGGAACAAAGCCTCGGAGCAGGATGTTTGTCGCAATCGTTCCGCTCATGCCCGACCGTTGCTTCCTCCGGTCAGTTTGCGGAACCGTGTCTCCAGGTTTTCACCGTCTGCCATTTCCTCGACGCTACTATCGAGCACGATCCGGCCGTTGTGGATCAGGATCACTCGGCTGCAAACCGCGTTGACCTCCGAGAGGATGTGCGTCGAGAGCAAAATGGTTTTCGTCTCTCCCAAACTGCGGATCAGCTCGCGCACCTCGTGAACCTGGTTTGGGTCGAGACCGGACGTCGGCTCGTCGAGAATCAGCACCTGCGGATCGTGGAGCAGCGCCTGGGCCATGCCGACGCGCTGCCGAAAGCCGCGCGACAGCTTGCTGACCGTCTTGCCCCACACGCTGCCGAGGGCACATTTGTCGGCGACGTAATCGAGGCGGTTCCGCAACTCGGACTTCGGCATGCCCCGCGCCTCTCCCATGTACTTGAGCAGGGAGTTTGGGGTCATGTCATTGTAGAGGGGACCATTTTCCGGCAGGTAGCCGATCAACTGCGAAGCCGCCACCCGGTCGTGGAGCACATCGTGCCCGCCGATGCGTGCCTGTCCCTCACTTGGCGAGAGAAAGCCGGTCAGCAACTTCATGGTGGTCGACTTGCCGGCTCCGTTCGGTCCAAGGAACGCAGCGACTTGCCCGCGCGGCACCGAAAACGTCACGTTTCGGGTCGCGGCGAACTGTCCATAAAACTTGCTGAGGCCGTCGGCCTCGATCATGTTCGTGCCGTTGTTGGTGTTTGTCATGCTTCGGATGGTTTCTGCGCCAATCGATCAGACACATTCCAGGTTCGTGAATCACAGATTCGTGAAACCGGGCGGCCCCGGCACACGCCTGCCTCCCAAAACGCGGCTCCGAGCCGCATAGGCGTTCCGAGCCCGCCGTCGCGAATGTGCCGTCGGTCTCGAACACGTGCGGCCTTTGCCGTTGGTTGGGGAGCCGCGTTGCCAACTTGGATTCGCTCCTGCACATTGCCGGAGGGCTATTCAAGGCGATTCTGCGACCTGAGGGAGATCTTGTGATTCGGCCCGCGAGGCGTTTCGGCTCCGGAAGCCTCCCAACTTCCCGCTTTTCGTTGAGCCGGAAGACTTGGGGAACGCTTGCCAAGGTGGGTATTCTTCTCAGCATTATATGATCCGCACCAGGATGTCCAGTCCCCCGGACCGGTCCTCGACATCCTTGACGACGAATTCCGCACTTCCGCGAGGCCGTCCGTGACAAAAGAAGCCCCGAATCAGGACCGCAAACGCCAAATCCGCGAGCAGGCCCATGCGGCCCGTCAGGCCCAGCCGCACAAGGACGAGGCCAGCCGCCGTATCGTGGGCCGTTTGCTCGTGTTGCCTGAGTACCGGGCGGCCAGGACGGTCCAGTTCTACGTCGATGTCCGTGCGGAAGTCCGGACACGCCCTGCACTTCCGGCTGCCCTGCAATCTGGAAAACGGATCGTCGTCCCCTGGTGCAACGAGACGGGCGGGCTCGAACTGTTCCGCCTGGAATCGATGGACGAACTGGACGTCGGCAAGTTCCAGGTTCTCGAGCCACGAGCCGAATTGAGGACCCGGCCCGCGAAACAAGTCGCGCCCGAGGACGTCGATCTCGTGATGGCGCCGGGAGTCGGTTTCGACCGCCGCGGCGGACGGCTGGGACACGGCAAGGGGTACTTCGACAAGCTGCTGAGGCAGGTCCGGTCGGACGCCCCGCTGGTCGCTCTGGCATTCGAGTGCCAGATGTTCGATGCAATCCCGATGGAACCTCACGACGTCTTCATGGACAAAGTCATCACCGAGACAACGGTCTACGACGGGATCGGCCGGTCGGCCGTTTGACGCCGACGCGCATCGCCGGCTCGAATACCGGCACTCATTCGAACACCAACAACCCCGAACCGCCACGAACACGGCTTGCGGATTCGCCCCCCCGGGGCGTACCCCCTCAGGCAAACACCTGCGGCAGCGCCGTCACCGCGCGGAATTCCGGAAGCGCAATGTCCCGCTCGATCGCCGTTCGCGGGAGGTTGAGCGTGTCGCTGCGACCGGGGGTGTAGCCACCGTAGTAACTGAAGGCCCAGCGAAATCCGTGCTTCCGAAGAGCGGCCCGCGTGTGATCGTCGAACGCATCGCGGCTGCCGACCGGGTAGCTGAAGGTCGTGATCGGCTCACCCAATTCGGCTTCAATGCGGCGTTTGCATTCGCCAATCTCGTCGTCTTGAGATACCGCGTCGAGTCGCGCCAACACCGGATGCGTAACCGTATGCCCGCCAATCGACATCCCCTCGTCGCGCATTTCACGGACCATGTCCCACGTCATCCACAAATCGGCAGCTTGATCGCGCGTGGCCCGTCCACTGCCGGTGGCGTCGGCGAGAAACTGGACGTACCGTGCGGTCTCACCGGCGTCGAGCTGTTTGTAGGCGTTGAGCAGCCGATGGATCGCTCCGCTACGGTCCGGCTCGTCGAAGAGGATCTCTTCGGAAATCCATTGATTGGCTTCGATTCGAGACCGATCGCTGGTCCGCACCATCCAGGCGATTTCGTCCCACCACGCGAGTTGCCCCTCGTCGAGAAACCCGGTCGTGATAAAAAACGTCGCCGTCGCCCCGTGCCTCTTGAGGACCGGAAAGGCGAGGTCATAGTTATCGCGATAACCGTCGTCGAAGGTCAACATGATGGACCGTCCGGACCGCGCTCTGAGGGCATGCTCCAGATCGTCCGGCCCGATGATGTCGAAGTGGCGGGTCAAATAAGCGACCTGCGCATCAAAGTCCTCCGCGGTCGCGCTCCAGAGTTCCCAATCGAATGGGCTCCCCGCTGTGATGCCGATGCGGTGATAGTTGAGCACCAATAGCCCCCGCCACAGCCGACAGTTCCGAACCAACATCCCCAACCACGGGGCACTCAACGTGCGAACAGCAAGATCGCGCTTACTCATGGCGAGAAATCCGGCAAGGGGATGGGAGTGAATGGCCATTGGGCGCAGGACGACGCACGGGCACACAACCTTATGTCGCAGCATGACCGGGGCAATCAGAGCGGCGGAATCGCCCCTTGTTGAAGCATCCTTTCATCCGCGCAATCGCTACAGATGTCTCCGGAACCGTCTTGCCGATGAACGATCGCTCCGCCGCGGGATCAAAAACAGTTTTGACGGATGAGTCGCTCGAACACGTCCTATATTCCTGAAGACGTTTTCGTCCTCGTTCCCAAACGCAGCCGCTCCCCGTTTGGCTGTCGAATATCGCGTGTCGCAGTTTCTTTTTACGCCGAAGGCGTTTCACATCACAGCCCAGGGTCGCGAACGAAGTGATCGCACCCTGGGGGGGGGCCGCCAGCTCACCTGACATCCAACCACCAACCGCACCTCCCATGAACCAGCCTCTCGTCAGCGTTGTCGTTCCAACGTTCAACCGCGCCTATTGCCTGGAGCGGACGGTCAACAGTGCCCTGAGCCAGACCCATCGCAACGTCGAAGTCATCCTCGTCGATGACGGCTCGACGGACGACACCGCTGCACTGGTCGAAAGACGGTACGGCGACGATGCGCGGGTTCGCTATCTGCACCAATCCAATCAGGGCGTCGCCGTCGCTCGCAACACGGGGCTCGCCGCCGCGCGGGGGGAATACGTCGCCCTGCTCGACTCCGACGACATCTGGTACCCGTGGAAGCTCACCGTCCAGGTTGCCGTGTTCGAACGGTTCCCGGAAGCCGGCATGGTGTGGACCGACATGGAAGCGATCGACGCCGCCGGCAACGTCACACAACCCAAATACCTGCGGACCATGTATGGGGCCTACCAGTGGTTTCCCCACGACAAACTGTTCCCAGCGTCTTACCGACTCAGCGACATCGTGCCGCAGCTTGAATCTCTCGGTCAAACGGCGACCGTCTCCTGTGGCGACATTTTCTCGCAAATGGTGATGGGGAATCTGGTCCACACGTCAACCGTCCTGCTGCGACGCCAGCGGTTGGCAGCGGTCGTCGGCTTCGATCCGGCGCTCACGCCGGTCGGCGAGGATTACGACTTTCATCTCCGCACCTGCCGCGAAGGCCCGGTCGCTTTCATCGATATTTCCTCGATCCAGTACCAACGCGACTTCGGCGACCAACTCACGCAGCCGGACTACGACCTGGCATTCGCGCAGAGCCACCTGTCCGTCGTCACTCGGACATTGAAGGAAGACCGTGAGCAGATTCGGCTCTCGCCGTCGATGATTGCCGCATGCCTGGCCGATGCCCACGGATGGATCGGCGAAGCGGCGATCGAGTGCGGCGAGACGAAGTTGGCCCGCAGGCATCTGCTGCAAAGCCTCCGCCGAGCACCTTGGCAGCCGCGTCTGGGACTGCTGTTTCTGTTGGCCGGTCTCCCCCGCGGCATGGGCAATCGTCTCCGCAGGCCGTACCGTCAAGTCAAACGGTTTCTGCGGGACTCGACAACAGTCGCAGAGGCCGAAGGTCCGCACCTCTCCGTCGCATCCGAAGCGGGTATCGCTCGCTGACCTGGCAATTCTCGCGGCTCAGACTTCCCCCAAAGACGATCCAAACGATGCTCGAACTCTCTGAATCGATCGCCGGCTGCGAGACTCATCACGACAACGGAACGTTGTCAACACGCCGCCTCGGCTCCGAACAGGCCGGCGAGGCACTCGATACCTGGCGGCTCCTCGAACAGCAGCAAGAGGTGACGCCTCTCGCCGCATCCTGCCTGTGGACCGAGACATGGCTGCGGCATCTCGGAGACCTCGTCCCTCACGAGTTCTTGATTGCCGAGTCGCAGGGGACACCCCGCGGCGTCTGCCTGCTGACGCACGGCGTCGGCCAGTCGCTCGGACCGTTCCCGCTCCGCAGTGTCCATCTGGGAACCGCCGGCGAACCGGACGAAGACAGCGTCTGTGTGGAGTACAACGGCCTGTTGGCCGAGGACGCGGCTCGCTTCGCATTCTCCCGGCAGATCATTGCGCACGTCGAACGGGACACCACCTGGGATCAGTTCCAACTCGACGGCTTCGCTCCGGACGAGGCGGATTCACTCCTGCAGGAATTCCCCACGGTCGAGATCGAACGCCGGCCGTCCCGCTTCTTCGATCTCGCCAAGGCGCGGGGCGAGCAATCCGAAGTGTTGCCGCTGCTCGGACGAAGCACCCGCAGCAACATCCGCCGCCGCCTGCGGGACTACGGTGAACTAACCGTCGAGTGGGTCGACTCACTCACGCAGGCCGAGGAAGTCTTCTCGGAACTCGTGACTCTCCATCAGGAGCGCTGGACGGCGGTCGGCAAGCCGGGCGTGTTCGCCAGCCGCCGCTTTCATGACTTCCAACTCGAACTGCTCACCCACGGCTTGAGCGAGCAGCGCGTCGTGCTGTTCCGTGTTCGCCAGGGGAGCCAGACGATCGGCTGCCTGTTCCTGCTCGTCGACCGCAACCGTCTGCTCGACTATCTCTCCGGCTTTGCGTCCTTCGCCAAAAACGCCAGCCCCGGCCTGATCGTCCACTACCTCTGCATGCAAGAAGCCCACCGCCGCGGCTACGACGCCTACGACTTCCTCGTCGGCGACCTGCAACACAAACGGAACCTCTCCAACGCCCAGAACGAACTCCTCTGGGCCACCTGGCGCCGCGACCGCCTCAAGTTCCGCCTCGCCAACACCGCCCGCCGCCTCAAGCGAGCCATCACTCGCAACCGTTGACCGACGTGGATTGGAGTCCCCCGCGGATAATGCGGACAACATCTCGGCGAAATGACGATTCATCCACTCGCTCGCCCTTGAAGGCCCACGCATCCACCGCCAGCGGCCACATCATCTTCCACCGCTCCTCGGCCGTCGTCCCCTTCAGATCATCCTCAGTCCCCTGATCCTGCAGCCGGCTGATTCGTACGATGGAACGGTTGTCGGTCATGCCGCTATTGTAGCATGGTCGCAAACTGGATGGCATGGCGACCCGGCGAATGCCGGGTCGACATGTTCACCCGGTCGCAGTTCCCGGTGGACGTCATTCAAAGGGACCGAATCCGTAGATCGGTTGCCCGCCGCGAACGCCGCCGTACTCGATCACAACTTGCGAGCGTTTACCGCGGACCCAGTACTCCAGCGCCGCAATGGGCTGGTAAATCCAGGGATCAAAAGGAAACGATCGGTCGTGATAGGTGAACTGTCTGCCCGTACCACGCGACCAATCGAAGCTCATGCCCGATTGATGACGACCGAGGAGGAAGTAACTTGGAAAGTAGGAGATAGCGAGAATGAACAGCACGCGGAGGCAACGTTTGCGCCAGCGATGCGATGTGTCGAGAAACAAATCCCGGTGACCGCTCCGTGACGTGCCGCACTTCGCACACAGGTCGTATTGATGGTCATTCTCGCGGTTGCACTCCGGGCAGCGCCACATTTGTGCGTCCTCACGGCTCGACTACGTCGACTGGTTCGAACGACAGACACTATGTTTGAGTTTGGATCGGTCTGCAAACAGCATTCTCAAGTTGCGATCGGATTAATTCAAGAGGGCGTCAACACCTCGAACTCAATACGCGTCGATGCTTGTCGCACATGCGCCAATTTCGACGGCTGCTTTCCCGCATGCCCCCAATGCTTCAAGATGGCCGTCTGACCGCAAACTCCCCACCAACGATGAGTTTCTCCAATGACTCGACTCTTTGTCATCCTGACCATTGTCACTCTCCTCTCCACCTCTGCTTTCGCCGCCGAGCGGAACATCGTGTTTTTCATCACCGATGATGAGAGTCCCACGCTCGGCTGTTACGGGGATGAAACGGCCGTCTCCCCGGCGATCGATGCGATCGCCGCCGATGGCACGCTGTTTCGAAACGCCTTTGCAACCACGGCCAGTTGCAGCGCCAGCCGGTCAGTGGTGATGTCCGGATTGCACAACCATGCCAATGGGCAGTACGGCCATCAGCACGGATATCACAAGTTTTCGTCCTGGGATAATCTCGTGAGTCTGGCATTGCCGCGCGTGTTGGCGGGGGCCGGTTATCGGACGGCTCACATCGGCAAGTATCACGTTGCTCCGGAAGAAGTCTACCGCTTCGAGACGTATCTCAAGGGCAACACCCGCAACGCCGTCCAGATGGCCGAGCACTGCCGCGGCTATCTCACCGATACTTCCGACGACCGTCCGTTCTTCCTGTACTTCGCCACCAGTGACCCGCACCGCAGCGGCGGAACCGACAAGACCTCCCAGCGCGAACTCAAGCCCAACTTGTTCGGCAACAAACCGAACCACGGTGCTCACGACGGCGTCGACGAAGTCTTCTTCGATCCGGCTGACGTCCCCATCCCCGCGTTCCTGCCCGATACGCCGGAGACCCGCGAGGAACTGGCCCAGTATTACCAGTCGTGCGCCCGCATCGACCAGGGCGTCGCGCGGCTGGTCGAGATTCTCAAACAGGCCGGCCTGTTCGACAAGACGCTGTTCGTGTTCACCTCCGATCACGGCATGGCGTTCGCCGGCGGCAAGACGACCGTCTACGAAGGCGGACTCCGTGTTCCCTTCGTCGTCCGCAACCCCTACGAAGACACCCGCGGCATCGTCTGTGGCGCGATGATCTCGCACATCGACATCACCCCCTCGCTGCTCGACTTTGCCGGCGGTCTCGACCCCGACACCAACGGCCCCCAGAATTGGGTTGACCCGGTTGAGTATTGGAAGAGACAAACGGAAAGACACCCGGTGTCTCCAGACCCGGACGATGTTCCAAGACCTGCCGACGACCCCTCCGCCAAAGTCGCCGGCCGACAATCGAGACACCGGTTGTCTGCCTCACGGGGGTCTGCCCCGCGGGAGAACCGCGGCCCGCGCAAACCGTTCCGTAGTTATCACGGCAGGAGCTGGATCCCCATTCTCGGCGACCCGGCCGCTGAACATCACAAGACGATCTTCGCCTCACACACCTTCCACGAAATCCAGATGTACTACCCGATGCGAGTCGTCCGCGACAAACAGTACAAGCTGATCTGGAACATTGCTCACGGACTGCCCTACCCCTTCGCCAGCGACCTCTGGGCGGCGTCCAGTTGGCAGGCTCAGTTTCGCCTGGGCGAAGCCGCCCCCTATGGCGAAAAGACGGTTGGTGAGTACATCCACCGTCCGGCGTTCGAACTCTACGACATGACGACCGACCCCAACGAACGGACCAACCTGGCAGACGACAGCCAGCACGCCCAGGTCCTCCAGCGCTACAAGGCCCTCCTCAAAGAGTACCAACAGCGCACCGGCGACCCCTGGATCCTCAAGTGGAAGTACGAGTGACGACGAGCCGCGTGTGAGAACCGCCGAACCAGAGCCCGCAGAGGATGTGATTCCTCCCGGCTGGCCTCGCGGGGAACCGGCATGAGTGCCTCCCGAGATCGGTGACCGGGAGTTGAAACGGCCTTTCCCATGACCATCAACGGAGGCTTCCGTCATCGTTTCGACGGGACCGTCGCGGAACTATTTCCTCACGATGGGGCGCCGGCTCCGACAATCACGATTCGACCAGGCAGACCCGCAGGTCCATCACATTGGTGTGCGTCGGACCGGTCTTGAGATGTCCGCCCGCCTGGGCAAAGAAGGCGTACGAATTGTTGATCTTGAGAAACTCCGTCGGCTCGATTCCGCAACGTCGGGCGTTTTCCAAAACAAGCGAGTCGATCCACGCGCCGGCGGCATCGGTCGGCCCGTCTTCTCCGTCCGTCCCGCCGGAAAGAATCACGATCCCGTCGGTTTCTTCGCTCCACAAACGGTTCGCAGCGGCAAGGACCAACTCCTGATTGCGGCCGCCGGAACGGGGGCGATCGGTCGGCGCCAGTTCGACCACCGGTTCGCCGCCGCTCAACAGGCAAATCGCTCCCTGCCCGTCTGTTCTCGCCTTCAAACACTCCTCCGCCAGCTCCGCGCCCACCTCCCGTGCCACTCCGGCATTCGCGCCGCCAAAGGAGCGGACTTGATACCCCCGCCGCTGCGCCTCGTCGACGGCGGCTGCGAGAGCCACGCCGATGTTGCCGATGACCACGTTGCGAACAACATCGGGCCGGGCTTGAGGAGCGCCCGCTTGCGAAGCGGCCATTCTCTCCAAATGGGCCAACACGCTTGCCGGGAACGTCGATCCCCGGTCGGCGTACATCTGCAGGATACGCAAGGCATCCGCGGCCGTCGTCGGATCCTCAACCGTGGGACCGGACGCGATCACATTCAGCGGATCCCCGATCACGTCCGAAATGATCAACGCCATCAGCCGTCCGGCTCGGCATGCCTGTGCCAGCCGCCCCCCTTTGATTCGCGACAGATGCTTACGGACGCAGTTCAATTCATCAATGCGCGCTCCGGCCCGCATGAGCGTGCGCGTGACCTGCTGCTTGTCCGCCAGCGTGATGCCTTCCGCAGGCGCCGGGAGGAGCGCACTCCCCCCGCCGGAAAGCAACACGACGCACACGTCGTCAGGGGTGAGCTGCGAGACCAGTTCCAGAATCCGCTCCGCACCAGCCACTCCTTCGGCCGTGGGCTCGTTGACGCCAGCGGGACGCGACGCATGAAGGTGGATCTTTTCCAGGGAACGCACGCAGTCCGCCGGAACATTGATCCAGCCGGCCACCTTCTCGCGGAGCAACCTCGAACCGACCGCCCGCTCAAATCCGGCCGCCATCCCCGCCCCCGCCTTCCCGGCTCCCACGACCATGAGACGGTTGATTTGACGGAGTGGCATCGCTTCGCCAGCAATCGTCAGCGACTCACCTTCATGGCGGACCATCGAGCAGACGAGCCGTTCCGCATCGACCGCACTCACGCCCGCCTGCCAAATGGCGATGGCGTCACCAGTCAGATCGTGAGGAGGCAACGGACGGCTCATGCCGCCAGCATACCGCAGACGAGACCGTCACGTCACTCGCCACCACCGGGAGACGGGCTGACGGAGTGGCAGGGTGCTGGGGCCACGAGACCGTCAGAGCCCGATCTGCAGTCGGCCGTTGACCACGAACGGCGACCGCGGGCCGGTCGGAAACGTCTTGGGAACGTGCCCCGCGCGTGATCGGCCGCCTCGTCACGGGCGCGGCCCTGACGACGCCCGCGCGTTCAGGCGGCCGACTTGAGGTTCCAGTAGGCCTGCATGACGACGAACAGGTCTTCGGAGACCCACACCTCGTCCCGGTCGAAGTCCTGGAGCCACGTGCGATCACTGTCGCAGGCATGAGAGAGAATCTGGCAGAACTCGCCGACCGTCATCGTGACCTGGGGCGGTCCCGGCGGAGTTGCCTCGTCCTGGGTGAAGATTCGCAAACTTGAGTTCATCCTGCCAACTTTCCCTATCGGATCAGCCGTTGTCCCGGCGATCCCTGCCGGATATCTGCGATGGAGTTCAATGGCGATACTCTCGAATCGGCTCTGCGCAACGATCCGCTTTAACGATTCCTCCGGAGGGGCGACCTGCGGCGACTTTAGGGGCGACAGACACTCGACTTCGGGCACGGCACCGACCGGCCATCCAAGACACCGAGTCCTTCCAATACTCGATCGAATAGCTAACATGAGGAGAATCTTCCGCCTGAGTGAATTCGTACCAACGCTGCCGAGGCCCCCATGTACGACCGTCAGAAACTGATCGACCTCTTCCAGGAACGCGCCCTCAAGTTTGGCGACTTCACGCTTGTCTCCGGCAAAAAGGCGAGCTACTACCTGGACGGCAAGCAGATTTCCCTGGACGCCACCGGGCTGCGTCTCGTCGCTGAAGGATTGCTGGAACTCCTCGCCGACGTCGAGTACGACGCCATCGGAGGCATGTCCATCGGTGCAGACCCGATCATCGGTGCCGTTCTCGCCGTCGCCGCCGAACAAGGGCGGACGCTGCAAGGCATGCTGGTTCGCAAAGAGTCCAAAGGACACGGCACGAATCGCTATGTCGAAGGGCCGGCCGAGCCGGGAGCCAAAGTGGCCGTGATCGATGATGTCGTGACCACCGGCGGAAGTTCGTTGCTCGCTGTCGACCGCATTGAGGAGTTCGGTTGTCAGGTGGTCCAGGTGGCCGGGATCGTTGATCGCATGGAGGGAGGAGCGGACAACTTCGCCGCTCGCAATCTTCCGTTTTGCTCCCTGCTGACGATTGAAGACTTTGGGATTACTCCGCCATCGGCAACGGTTGCAGCGGGAGCCTGAGACGGGCAGCCGGAGCCGATGCTTCGCCCCCCCAACGGAAGTCACGGGAATCAACCGATTCGGCTCAAGACGAAGGAACTCATGGAATCTCTCCGGTACGATCCGTCAGCGGCGCGCGTTCTCATCGACGACGCCGATTGGGACACCCTCGCCGAGCCGCTTCAAACGGCACGCCAACAGACTCTGGACGATGTCTGCCTCATGCAGAGCGGAGACATTCCGGACGAGAAGCAGCCGCTCGACGCCGGGTTCATCGAGTATCCGCGAACACTGCTGGAGTCCGGCCAACTCGCCGCCCTGGCCGGCTCCGCCGAGCGGTTGCGGTCGCAGGTCGACCGGTTGCTGGTGCTGGGGATCGGCGGCTCCTACATGGGGCTGCGGGCGCTGTTTGAAGGACTCTGCGATCCGTTCCATAACGAGCTGTCACGGGACGAACGGAGGGGTGTCCCCCGGCTGTACTTCGAGGGAAACAACCTCGACAACGACACCGTTTCCGCCCTGTTGCAACTTCTGCAACGCCATTGCAGCGATCCGGAGGATCTGCTCCAGCGATGGGGGATCGTCGTCATCAGCAAATCCGGCGGCACCCTGGAGACGGCAGCCGCATTCCGCCTCTTTCGCCAAGCACTGGAGACCTACTACGGAGCCGATTCTCCCCGGAGCACGCAACTGGTTGTCCCCATCACGGGCGAGGAGGGAAAGCTGAGGAGCTTCTCGAACGAGCGGGGGTATCCCGACGTTTTCCCCGTACCCGACGGCATCGGCGGGCGGTTTTCCGTGTTGACGCCGGTCGGACTCTATCCGGCAGCCGCGCTGGGAATCGACGTGCGAGAACTGCTTCGCGGTGCCGTCGACATGACCGACCAGTTCCGCTCGCAGCCGCGCGGCAAGAACCCGGTCCTCGACTATGTGGCGACCTGTCATTTGTTGGAGCGTGAGCGCGGGATGAATATCCGGGTGCTCTCCACATGGGGTAACCGGCTGGAAGCGGTCGGCCTGTGGTACGACCAGTTGCTCTCCGAAAGTCTCGGCAAGCAGGAACAGGGAGCGACGCCCATCACCGGTGTGAACACGCGAGACCTGCACAGTCGCGGGCAACAGCATCAGCAGGGAGCCCGCGACAAACTGATCACCAACGTCATCATCGACAAGCCGGCGACCGATTCCGTCACGCTCCCCCAAGTTCCCGAATCACTCGACCAGGATGGTCTCAATCAGCTCGCCGGTCGCGGGATGCCGGACCTGCTGAGAGCCGCGTTTGAGGGCACGAACAAGGCGTATGCCGACGACCGTCGCCCGACCGCCGACATCCGGCTTCCCGAGCTGAACGCCTATTGCCTCGGCCAACTGCTGCAGATGCTCATGTTGGCCACGGTCGTCGAAGGACGGCTAATCGGCATCAATCCCTACGGACAACCGGGCGTCGAGGACTACAAACGAAATATGAGCGAGATATTGTTCCAATCATAGTCAAATGCGTTGGCTCCTCGACGAAACTGGCACGATCCACTTCAGCCTTGGTGCTGGTGGCGATCGCTGGTTGTAGTCATACGCTTCCTGAGACCCAGCAACCGTTTGTGAAGGAGATTTGGCGTTCGAGTGTCGATGCTCGCGCGGGAATGATTGCCGACCTTCAAGCGAATCATCTCAAGCAGGGAATGTTTATCTGCGACGTCGAAGAACTGCTTGGTGCGCCTGGAGATTCATTGCGGGCTGCCGAAGTGAACAGACCGCATCCAGATGACCAAGAACTCTGGTATTACGAACTTTCTGTCGGACCTTGCTTCGACCGCAGGTCTCTGATCCTCCATTTCAATCAATCTGACCAATTGCGGGAATCAACGGTCTTTTGCAACTGAGGCAACGGAACGAATCGCGACGGTAACGTCGGATTCTCCGGTGACTGCATGAACGAAGAGGAGAGACATGTCAACGACGATCACTTGGCTGGGACACGGAACGTTTGAAGTCCAGGCGGCGGGGATGACGGTGTTGATCGACCCGTTCCTGACGGGCAACCCGTCCGCTTCGACGACTGCGGACGCGGTGAACCCGGATGCGATCCTGATTACTCACGGGCATGGCGATCACGTGGGGGACGCGGTTGAGATCGCGCGGCGGACCGGTGCCCTGTGCATCGCCAATTTCGAGATCACGCAGTGGCTTGCCGCCCAAGGGATCGAGAACACGCATGGCATGCATATTGGCGGACAGCGTGAGTTCGACTTCGGCACGGTCAAGCTGACGATCGCCCATCACGGGTCGATGTTGCCGGACGGCTCCAACGGGGGGAACCCGTGCGGGCTACTGCTCAAGCTGGCGGACGGCACGATTTACCACGCAGCCGACACGGGGCTGTTTGGTGACATGAAGCTGATCGGCGAGGAAGGGATCGACCTCGCGATCCTGCCGATCGGAGACAATTTTACGATGGGCCCGGACGATGCTGTTCGGGCGACGAATTTCGTCCGGCCCGAGCGCGTCCTGCCGGATCACTACAACACGTGGCCGCTCATCGCACAGGACGCCCAGGCGTGGGCGGAGCGTGTCCGAACCGAAACATCCGCCGATCCGCACGTGCTTGAACCGGGCGGGGTGATCACGCTTTGACGACCGCTGCAAAACCGCAAGCGAAGGACCGGGGGGCCATAGAAACAGGGGGCCAAAGACCGAAGCAGGACGCCTGCAAAGCGAGGCGTCCCGGCCACGAGTCGTGCAAAGTACCCCCAAGGGGATTTGAACCCCTGTCTTTGGACTGAGAATCCAATGTCCTGGGCCTCTAGACGATGGGGGCCTGCAGATCTCTTCTACACGTCCCCCGTGGCCATGTCAACAATGTGGCGATGTCAACAATTGGTCACGCGACGTAATCTTGGTGGGGCAATGTTCGCGACCGCGCAGACGGCCGTCATGGGACCGCAATGCCGTTGACGAAGATCTGGCCGGTGGTGTTCGCGGCTGGCACGACGAAGAAGTTTCCGGTCCGCGTGAAGACGAAGTTGTTGCGGTTCCCGTTCAGCCGCATCAGCCCGGTCACGTTGTTGAAGATGATGCCATTCGTCGGCAGCCTGGTCGCCGAACCGATCTGGTTGCCTTCGATGAAGAAGGAGGACTGGAAGTTGATCGGCGAGTTCACGAACGGGAAGCTCATCCCGGTTCCTTCATCCAGCAGGATCAGGTTGTCGACGATGTCAACGTTCTTGTTGCCGTCCAGGAAGCGAAAGCGGAGTCCGACATTGTTGGTGGTCGTCAGCAGGTTCACGGGGGAGGCCAGGTCAATGGCATTGCGGGCGACCGTCACGTTGGCCGGACCAGTGAGATTGAAATCGATGCCGACCAAATCGTCGTTGTCCCCGTTGCCGACGCCGTTGATGACGTTGTCGTTGACATTGATGTCGGTGCGGGTGGTCAGGTCCTGTGTCACGAACAGAAATCCTGTCTGGCCGTCTTCGTCAAACATGTTGACAGTGTTCCGCAAGATGTCGGCGGCCAGCGTGCCGTTCCAGTTGACTTCCAACCCGACCGGCCGAAACGTGATTCCGCCGACGGTCGTTTCGTTGCGGATAAACGATTGCATCACGTTGTCGAGGTAAAACAGCTCCAGCCGCGACTCCTTGGCCGCAGCGCCGACAGTCTGGACCAGGACCCCGTCGTCTCCCGCCCGTTGGTCGGTGTCGATGATCAGGTTGCGGCGGATTGTAAAGAAGAACGGCTCAAAGTTCGGATCGGTGACCAGCAGGTCAACGGGGTTCGGATTGGTGAACACATTGAGATTGATGTGCTGCTGCGTGCCGATCACGCCAGCCGTGCCGTTGTTCCTGAACGTGGAATCTTCAATGGTCACATTCCGCACATCCCGGGTGTACACGCCCTGGGCGAAGTTATCCGAGATCTGCATTTGGTTCAGGAAGAGGAAATCGTCCGCGCTGTTGTTCATGTTGCGAACCACGATTCCCGCCCCGTTGCCGTCGAGAAAGTCGTTCGCGGGATTGTCACCGTTCGCCGTGTAGTCCTGGAAGTTGAGGCTCACCTGGTCAGCGTTGGCAACCACTTGGTTGGCGTTGTCAAACAGCGCCCCGATCAGACCGGCACCGCTGATGGTGCCTCCGCTGGTCAGGGTGTTGCCGTCACCGGTGACGGTAAAGCTGCCGGGACTGTCCGTGACGATGATGCCGAAATCAGGACTGTTGGCGGATGTGACACTTAACAAATCGACGTTGATGGTCGTGTCCGAGATGTCGACCGCGCGGCCGTCTGTGACTTCGAGGCTGCCATTTTCAGTGGTGAATTGGTTCGTGTCGTCGACGTCCAGGCCGGTTGTTCCGACCGTGTTCTCGATATTGAGGGTGATGAAACTGACGGCGGCGGGACTGGCCACGTTTTGAATGTCAACAGCCGGTTCCAGCTCACCAGGCTCGAAGACGTCGGGCTCGCTGCCGATGTTGTCAACGGCCGTGAAGCTGCCGAACCCGACCGTCCCGGTGACGTCGTCAACAAACAGCGCTGCGAATCCGGACGGGGCCGCGGCGTTGTTGTTGATGGTCGTTGAACCGGGGAAACTGACGAGACCGCTCGTATCTTCGATGTGGATGCCGCGGCCGATGCGGGTGTTGGAGATGAGCGTGCCCTGGAAGTCCACGTTCGTCGGATCCTTGGCCCCGTCCGCACCGCGAACATGGAAGGCGGGCCCCGCCGTACCGTTGATGTTCCCCATGCCGAGGAGACGGAATGTGGCACCGGGAGCGTTGACCATGGCTCCGGTTGAATCGCCAATCAGGATGCCTTCCGCCATGCTGTCGGCGACATTGAAGTCATTCAGGCTGACCGTGCCACTGGACCCATTGAAGAACCGAATTCCGGGATCGGTCGCACCGGCCCCCGCCAGCGCCCCGATCGTCAGCGTTGACGTGGGTGCGAACTGCACG
Organism: Planctomycetaceae bacterium; assembly: GCA_029259845.1. Classification (GTDB taxonomy): domain Bacteria; phylum Planctomycetota; class Planctomycetia; order Planctomycetales; family Planctomycetaceae; genus JAHBXU01. The sequence goes on from JAJDEI010000310.1 coordinate 31,955, forward strand.
ACGCCGTCAACGTTGTCGAAATCGGCACCGACGCCGTTGCGAGAGTTGATCGTCAGGGTCGCTGAGGGGTTCACTCGGCCGGCCGCCGTGAGATCGGCGACAAGGAAGCCGGCTCCGGCGGCGTTGCTGATGGTCACATCTTCCAACAGAGTCGTGTTGCCGCTCGCTCCGCGCACCTCGATCCCCGCCCCCACGCTCAAGGGGTCGGCACTGACGGCCGTATCGTCCAACATGGCCTGTCCGATCGTCACATCGCCCATGTTGTTGATCAGCCGGATGCCGGCACCGCCGTTGTCATCGATCAGCGTATTCGCGAGGTTGACGAACCCCCCGGTGGTATTCTCGACCAACAGGGCCTCGTTCAGCATGTTGGTAATCGTGGGGACTCCCAGGGTGACGTTGTCCGAGTCGGACACGGTGACCAGCGCGCTCCCGCCGTCCACGTGAAACCCGACACCGGCTGCATTGTTGACTTGTACACGGTCGAACCGGAATGTCCCCGTGTTGATCCCCGTCATGGACACGCCGTCGGCGGTGGCGCCGTTAATCATGACATCACGAAACATCCCGTCGATCTGGGTGTCGATCGTGATCCCGTTCCCCATGGGATTGTTGATGTTGAAGCCGCCGAACAGGTTGCCGCTGGCAGCGGTGACGGCGTCGCCTGTCGCCATGTTCAGTTCGGGCACCGACCCGTCGGGAATGACGACCGGCAGAGGCACCTCGCCCGGGAATCCGAGCACGGGCAGCGTTTGAATCACACCGTCCGCTTCGCCTTCGCCCAGCACGATCTCGCCGTCGCTGAGGGTGACGACCGCGTCGTTCCCGGTGAAGACCGAGTTGCCGTGAACATAAGTCACGCCGTCCGGAGACCCCCCAAGGAAAGCCTGCGCCTCGGGAATAAACTGGAAGGGCCGATCCACGGTCCCGTCACCGAAGGGAGCCGGGAAGTTGTTAAACGGGGGCTGTGCGGCGGGCAGCGGCGGTGGTTCCGGAGCGCCGGGAATGTTCCGCACGTGTGCGAACAGGTACGGGTCGCCCGTGTCGGGATTCCGGGCGACTTCGCCCGGCGTGATCACCGAATCATTGATGGTGACGACCGTGTAATTACGACGGACCCATTCGGACATGCGATAGAACTGATTGTCGTGCAACCGACGGCGGTTTTCAAAGCCGTGATAGTAATTGAGCGACGCCCCGAAGATTACGTTCGTGTCGGTCACCCGGTCCGACGTGAGTTCGACATACATATGCAGAATGCGTTTGAACAGGTCCGCATCGGTCCGCAGTTTGTAGCCGTACATCTTGGTGATGCTGGAGTCTCGAACTTGATAGTGGTATCCGCCCGCGGAGACTTCGAGGTTGACCAGTTCGGGGATCTCTCCGGGAATCGGCGTGCTGAACATCACGTCGACGCCGTCCGCCGCCGAGCCGAAGTCGGTCCGCCGGTCGAACAGCAATTGGTTTCCGGAGAATCGCTCCGAGCCGTCAACGACGCTCGTGCCCAGGATCCGCTCGGTGTCTTCGATCGGCACGTACCAGTTGACACGTGCGTCGAACAGCCGGGAAAGGTATTCGAGCGACAGCCCCAACTGCTTGAATCGGGCCCCACGGCTGTCATCATTGTCGTAGTATCCCGCGACGCCCCAGATGGCATCGTGCTCGGCGAAATAGTGACGCAGGCCGAGGCCCGCGCTGCCGCCCGTGTTGCCTCGGTTCGTGCGAAACATGCGCAGGTCGCCGAACAGCATCGTCTGTTCGTGGAACAGATACGGGGCCAGCCCGAAATGTGTGATCGACTCGTCGCGACCGACCGTCTCCCCGGCAATGTGACCGGCCCGGGTCAGGAATCCCAACCCTCCGCCGGGGACTTCATTCCCCGGATCGGCACCGCCGGTTCCGGGGATCCCCCCATAGGAATCGCTGCCGGAGACCTGCAGCGTCTCAGCAGGTGCGGCGTGGGTCCCCGCAGCCCGCAGCGCACCGGCGCCGGCGATCAGCACGAGCCCCCAGACCAATACGGCTGCCACAGCCCGCAGCGCCGGGCGAACGCCCCGCATCCTGCGCCGCCGACCGGACTGCGACATGATCACACATTTTCTCGATCGATTCATCCAGTGACCTCGCACGCGGCTGTGCCGACTGTCATGACCCGGTCCGTCATCGTGGGGGTGATCTGCGTCTGTTGACATCATGGGACCGGTCTTGGGGCGGGCAGGAAACGTTCGGTTTTCGGGCTTTCGGTGGCGGACATCGCGATCTGGCCGCCGGCTTCCTGCCGACAACCCGGATCGTGACATCATCCGCGTCACGCTTCGGAACGCACCGAGGGGGACCGTTCCTGCATCGGAGGGAGTGTTCAGAGGGGGGGCGGGAGACCGCTTCGAGACGCCTCATGCACGTGGATAGGCCCACGCGAGGGGCAACCGGAGCCATCTTCCCAAATCGGGATCTTCGAGGATTCGAGAGACGAACGGCGGGACGTTAGTGCAACATTTCCCGCGAGGGAAGACGGAGACCGCGATTTCCCGGTTCGATGAGGATCGCGCCGCCAATGTCGGCGTAATGTGCCGGACGTCACCGATCGGTTCCGCCCCGCCATTCGCGAACGTCGAGCATCCGCCGTAAGGCCGCGATGTGAGCAGGAGTCGTTCCGCAGCAGCCACCAACGAGGCGGGCTCCCCGATCGGCCCAGCCGCCGGCCAGTTCGGCATAAACGGCCGGATCCACGCTGCCGCCCGGTGTCCAACGCCCTTCCGCGTCGGCCCAACCGGTGTTGGCGTAGACCCCCACGGGGACCGACCCTGCGGCCTGCATCAGTTGACCAACCGCCTCCCCTGCCACCTCTGCGGGAAGACAATTCACCAGCACCGCGAGCGGTTCGAACGGAAGGACGGCGGCGACCGCGTCACCCAAGCGCTCTCCCGAGAGCAATCGGCTGTCGCGGCCGCATGCCCAACTCACCATCACCGGCAGGCCGGCCTCGTTGGCCGCCTTCGCCGCTGCCGCGGCCTCACGAATCGTCGGATGGGTCTCCGCAAGAATGAAATCGACCCCCGAAGTCGCCAGAATCTCACCCATTACCCGATGTTCTCGCTCCAAGTCCGCGCATGACGGCGTAAGATCGGGCCGATAACAGTCCTCCAGCGGAGCCATCGAACCTGCAACCCACCCATTTGCTCCAATTGCCGCCCTCGCGAGTTGCGCGGCGATCCGGGTGAGTCTTCGAGCAGGCCCATCCCCGCCCAGGCGACTCAGGTTGCGTGCATGGGTCCGGAACGTGTTCGCGGTGACTATTTCGGCACCGGCGGAGACATAGTCCCGATGAATCTGATCAACGACCCGCGGAGCAGACACCAGAGCGTCCGCCGACCACAGAGGCGTGTCTGTCGAGACCCCTCGGCGCGTCAGTTCGGTCCCCGTGGGACCGTCCAGAAGCACCGGTCGCGGGTCCGCGAGTCTCTCTCTCAGAGACGCATGCGACATTTCGCTCCCTCCCCGTTCAAACAGGTGCAGGCGCTGATTGGTGGAGGTGTGGGGTGCTTCAGGTTGCGCGGACAGTGCAGTCTCTTAAATCGGCAGGGTTGATTGGGTTTCGAATTGGATGGTTGAGGTGGTGAGGTTTTTGCGGACAGGTCGTTCTCTTATTTCGGGTTATTGATGAGAGATTCGAACGGGGCTGGTTTGAGGTATTCGAGGCTGGAGTGTTTTCTTTCGATGTTGTAGTAGCGGATGTATCCGGCGATCTCGGCATTTGCGGTGTTGTGGTTTTCGTATTCGGTCATTTCGAGTTCTCGTTTGAGAGTTCCGAAGCACGATTCCATGAACGCGTTGTCGTAGCAGTCGGCGGCGCGGCTCATGCTTTGGCGGATGTTCGCGCGACGCAGGACCGCGCGGTAGCGATGGCCGGCGTACTGGCCGCCACGATCGCTGTGGTGAATCAATCCGTCCACGAGATCACGTTCGCGGATCACCTGGCGAAGGACTTTGAGAACCAGCGATTCGGTCATGTCGGTTCCGAGATTCCATCCGATGATCCGTCGTGAATAACGATCCATGAGCATTGCCAGGTAAGCGAAGATTCCTCCTCGAAGACGAATGTAAGTGATGTCGCCAACCCACAGCCAGGTAGGTCCGGCTTCGCCGGACACTAAAGCATCGTGCGGGGAAATAGTGTCGGTAGTTTGCGGCAATTCGGTTAAACTTTTGGCTTCAATCCGATCCACTGGGGTGCTTCAGGTTGCGGGGACAGTGCAGTCTCTT
>JAJDEI010000032.1 GCA_029259845.1 Planctomycetaceae bacterium
GGCCGGCAACCCGGCCAGCTGCTGTTCAGAAATCGGCGGTCCTGTTGGTCGCTGCGACATGGAGGAGATGTCGCAGAAAACGCCATCTGTGAAAAGACGAATTGCTCACCCAACCTCGTTCGAGGTGTGAACGGTTACGAAATTCCAACCGAACGTTACCTGCACCCGTGCTGTTGAGAGTAGCAACGGCATCGAAGCGAACCCGGAAGTTTAGGGGATTCGCACGGGGGTCGGTTCGTAGGAGCGAGTTCAATTCGGCACCACGGAAGCCCGCGCTGGCGAAGCCGAGGAGAGTACCGGCTGCGTTGAGGCTGCCGCCGAGGAAATCGCCTTGGGCAAACGCCTGCTGCGACAACGCAGATGATCGGATACCCTGGAATGTGTTTAGGCTGGCGTCTGCTAAGAGCAGGCCGCCGCGCGTCAGTCCGCGAGCGACGCCCAGGCCCCTGGCGATGCCCAGGCTCGCCGCGTCCAGGGCCAAATCGAGCCTGCCTTGCTCACCCCCCGTGAACGCTACGGTGGCTCCGCTGACAGTCAGGCTCGCGGTAGAAAGCGCGAGGCCTGCGGCTGTTGATCCGCTCAGAAGGACAGTACCCGCGGCGCCGATTGTGACTCCGCCGCCGAGTGCGGCGAGGCCCGGGCCGCCGGTGAGGCCGGTGCCGATGGCGACGACGCCGACTGTTCCGTAGAGTTGGGCATCACTGGCGTTTGCCAGGGTCTCATCGCCGATGACGCTGCGGAGGAGCGAGGGGGTGTCTGCTTCGGGCGAGGTCACGAAGGCCGGGTCGGGGCTGGTGGGGCGATTGCCCTCGAAACGGTAGGGGTTGGCATCGCCGGTCGAGGCTTGGGTGACGTAGCGGCCCAGTTGCGGGTCGTAGACCGATTGGCCGGCCAGGTACAAGTCGCCCACTTCAGCCTGCCGCAGGCCACGCCAGACGATGGGAACCTGTTGCAGGGCCGCTTCTGCATCGCCGCCCTCTTGGGTGATGTTGCCGCGACCATCGAACAGACGGTGGTATCGTTGCCACTGACTGGTCCCCTCGTCGAACCAGGCGGTGGTGGAGACCGTGCCGGCCGCATCAGCGAACGTCCAGACGGTCCGCGTGGGACCAGTGACCGAGGCCTGATCGACCGCCAGCAACCCCGCGCGGCCCGGGCCGCACTGAGTCGAATCGAATCGGATTCAGAGTGCTGGAGCTCGGCCAGGGTGTCCGTGGCTTGATGTACCGTGCGGATCAGCTTCTCGGCGGCGGTGGACATGACCTCGCTCCACAGTGTCCGCAAGCGCTGCTGGAAATCTGAGTCCTGTAACCGACGATTAGGTGGTTCGTTCGGAGACCCCTGCCTGCTCCGCCGCCTCAGAGACAACGGTCCCTGCTGCCAAAGCAAGGAGCAGCTTCGCATCACGGGTTTTTCTGCCCTCGACTGCCATGGCCTGCCATCCGCGTGGTGAGTGTATCCTGGAATTCGCGCACACCCCGCTCCGCCTTGCGGGAAGCCGCCAGCGATTGTCGCACCTTGGAAAAGATTGTCCAGACGTGATTCGGAAGGAAGCAACCACCCGATGGCTTCGCTGGAACTCGAATCGTCGGAGAGTCAGAATTCCTCCTCAGAACAATCGGTCAGCCGTCTCCTCTCGCTCACGCATATGCAAGGCACGTTTTGGCGATCCTTCGTGGTCGTGTTGACAATGCCGGTCTCCACAGGACGATCGATGAAGCCGTGCTGACGCGGAGTCCCGTCTCGCACTGACGGCTGTGCGCGGCGCGGCGGTTTGGTAGTGTTTCGGAAGGTGCGAATCAGAAAGCGCCACATCGGGAGCCCCGATGCGCCGATGGCGGTGGGACGATGGCGGTGGGACAATGGCGGTGGGACAATGGCGGTGGGACATCGGAGCGCCCGGCGGGGACCGCTTGCACAAGGCGTCTTTCCGACATCATTAGGGTTTTTCAATATCGTTTCGATGCGCCATTGAGGGCGTTCGCTCGACGTTGCCGGCATCCCCCCGTAGGGATTCTTCGCGGCACCGAAGAGAGGCACCCGGTTTTGACGCGTCTCGATTCCGCTCCGAGGAGACCATGCAGATGACACTTCGACGCCAGATTCCGGCCGGGAGAATCCGCACTCTCGGAGTTGTCCTGCCATGGATACTGTTCGGCGCCCACACGGTCCCTGGTGACGTTCCTGCGGATACCGCAGATGAGGTTGCAGTCGTCGAACGGTTGGGAGACGAGGCGGCTCAGTCGGTTCGGCAATTCTCCGAATATGATCGTACGATTCCGCTGGAGGCCCGCACGGTCGAGAAACGTGAGAAGGACGGCTTCATTCGCGAGAAAGTTGTTTTTCGCGGCGTGCAGGGGTTCCTTGTGCCGGGGTATCTCCAGTATTCGGCTGAACAGGCTGCAGCCCGGCCGTGCGTCCTGCTGTTGCACGGTTGGTCCGGGTCCAAGGAGAGTTGGTGGCAAGATGACAACTACATCAGCGGCGGCAACGTCCGCAGGGCGCTGCTTGAGGCGGGCTGTGCCGTGTTGGCCCTTGACGCCCAATGTCACGGTGATCGCATCGCCCAGAACGACTTCGCCCCAGTCAACCACTATGCCATTGAAGGTCAGACGAACCCACGCAAGGGATACTTCACGCAGCAGGAGATTTACCTCCAAACGACACGCGACTACCGCCGGGCGATCGATTATCTTGAAACGCGGCCCGACATCGACGCCGAGCGCATCGGCGTCCTTGGTTACAGCATGGGAGGGACGCAGACCTATCTGCTGACTGGTGTCGAGCCGCGTATCAAAGTGGCCGTCGCGGTCGCCACACCGGCCGAACAGTCCAAGTGGTCGCCGATCGCACCACAAAACTTCGTTCACGCTATCGGCGAACGGCCGTTTCTGAGCATCGTCGGCGACAACGACAGCATGTGTCCCGTCCCGCATGCTCGCGCGCGGCACGCCTTGTTTGATAGTCAGCTCAGCCATCAGCTCATTTTCGCCGGCGAGCACCGCCTGTCGCCCGATTGGGTCCCGGATGCCATCGCGTGGATCAAGCGGCATCTTGTTCTTTCGTTCCATTCCTCGTCTGTTCGAGGACGATGAGGCAAGCTTTGACAACATGGAGACCACCGCAGTGCGAGACCTCTTCCCGCTTTCTGCCATTCGCCTTTTCTGTGGCTGCCTGTTCGTCCTGGCGGGGACGAACAAACTGGTTGCCCAGAACAGTTTCTTCAACGTGATGGATCACGGAGCAGCGGGTGACGGGAAGTCCAAGGACACCGTGGCGATCCAACGAGCCATCGACGCCTGTCATCAGAGTGGCGGAGGCACGGTGTATTATCCTGCGGGCGTGTACCTCTCAGGCAGCCTGCATCTCAGGGAGCATGTCACGTTTCATCTCGACAATGGAGCGACTCTGCTTGCCAGCCCGGATGACGCTGACTTCGACCCGTATGAGCGACTCGGCTTCGATAACGACTCGGACGACGAGACATCCCTCTTCCACTTCTCCTTGATTTGGGCCGAGGATGTGAGCCACATCGCGATTACCGGCTTGGGAACCATCGACAGCAATCGCGAGGGGCGCGAAGGCCCCAAGACGATCGGGCTCAAGCGATGTCGCCACGTGACGATCAGAGACATCACGATTCGCAATGCAGGCAATTACTGCATCAGTCTCCTGGGAACCGATCATGTCAACATTGACGGTGTCTCGATCTTCCGTAGTTTCTGCGACGGCATCGACCCCGACTGCTGCCATCATGTGAGCATTTCGAATTGCCATATCGAAACGTGGGACGATGCGATTGTTCCCAAGACGAGCTTCTCGCTCGGTCATGAACGGTCGACCGAGTTTGTGACGATCACGAACTGCGTGATGGCGACCAATTCCAACGGCTTCAAGCTGGGCACCGAGTCGAGGGGAAACTTCAGGCACATTACGGTGTCGAACTGTGTGGTCACGCCATACACCAGCAAGACGAATTACCGCACACCGGGAGGAAAACCGATCTCCGGCATCGCTCTAATTTCGGCAGATGGCGCCCAGATTGAAAGTGTCACCATTACGAATATGTCCATGAATGAGGTCCGATTCCCGATCTTCATGCAACTCAGCAATCGAGGACGGGACCAGGACAAGCCGGTGCCGGGAGCGATCAGGAACGTGACCATCAGCAACGTGACCGCTTCTGATGCGCAGGTCGCCTGCATCATCGATGGCCTCCCCGGGCATCGGCTTGAGAACGTGCATCTCGACAACCTCAACTTCAGCTGCTTCGGAGGCGGAGCCAAGGTCGACAAAGAGGCCGAAGTCTCGGAAATGGTCGGCAGGTATCCCTCCGCCTACAAGTACCGGGACGTCGCCACCTGTGGGTTCTTCGCTCGACATGTGGCCGGGCTCACCTTGGAGGATGTCCGGTTGTCCGTGGAAACTCCCGATCTGCGCCATGTCGTCATCTGTGACGATATTGAAGACCTGACGATCGACGCATTCAGGCCTCCGAGTACCAGCGCAAGTGCGTCGCTCTTCCGTTTCACCAACGTGAAAGACGCCCTGATTCGAGGATGCGATCCATAAGGAAAGACGGACAATTCAGCAAAGCCGCTCAGCGGTGGCTTCTGGCCGGACGGAAACCAATGTTGGCAGCCGGATTCGATGGGAGGATTCCGTGACGGGCAGCCCCGACCCCGCTCATGGGGCGACATCATCCGGGAAGCGCCAGAATCCCACGATGCGAATCAGCATCCTCCGATTCATCCGCCGGACCAACGTGTTCAACATCGTATCCGAGAATCACTCCCACGCCATCTTGCGGCACTTCAGGCAGGGCCCCTTCGGCCGCAGTCACGAAACGATCAAGCCGACTCCCGCGATGCGCGCAGGTGTGGCCAATCGTCACTGGCGATTTGACGGTCTCATGAATCTATTCGAAACAGCCGAGAAATCAGAGAATCGGTTGAAACGGATCCACGGACGAATTCTTGACATGCGATCCAATAATTGGAAATCCGATGCCCTCTGAAGACGACTGGTCACTCGTTGGCTGGTTTCTTGTTGAATGGTGATCAATAGATCCCGGAAATCGGCTGCCCGACGCTGATCGCAAACGGACGTCCAAGTCCGTCGCGATAGTGCGATGCCGGATCGATGCCCAGTGCGGAGAACATGGTCGCGGTCACATCTGACGGGCTGGTCTTCTCAGCCGTCGGGTACGCGGCAATCGCATCGGACGCCCCATAGACCGATCCCGGTCGAACTCCCGCCCCTGCCATCACGATGGAGTAGACCGAGGCCCAATGTTTGCGGCCGGGAGCTTCACCGGCGAAGCCTCTCTCGATGGCAATCCTGGGCGCGCGGCCGAATTCTCCCATGCAGGCGACCAGCGTTGTTTCCAATAAGCCTCGATCTTCCAAATCCTCAAGGAGTGCAGAAAACCCGAGATCAAACCGAGGCATGAGATGGTTCTTCATGGCGACAAAAATGTCGTTGTGTGTGTCCCAGCCATACGAGTCGGTGTTGTGCGGCTCGACATCTTGTCCCCGCGCATTTTGGTTGAAGAACACCGTAATCCAGGGAACGTCCGCTTCGACCAATCGGCGGGCGAGCAAACAAGCCTGTCCTGCTCGATTCCGTCCGTAACGATCGCGAACGGCGTCATCTTCTTGCGTGAGGTCAAACGCATCGCGGCATCGCGGAGAGGCCAGCATGCGGTAGGCTTGCGTATACAAACCATCAACATCACCGATCAGATGGCCACGGTCTAACTGCTGTGTAAATCGGTCAATACTCTCCAACAATGTTTTCCGCGCCTCCAGCCGGACCGTTGGCACATCTGGTTGACGGGACAGCCCTGGCAAGCCGACCGCTCCTTCGTGCACGTCACCCAGGACAAGCGGATCGTACTCCCGCCCCAGTAATCCGCCGGATTGTCCTGGTCCGGCGATCAATGGCACGAAGGCAGGACCGTTGATGTGGACCGCCGAGTGAGGGAATCGAGACGTCGGCCGCACGCGCTTGAGAACCGCTCCGTGTGTCGGAGAATCATCCGGCGTGGGCAACGGATTCGATGATTTTCGGGGATGAAAGCGTCCCGTCAGGGAAAGGTAGGTTGCCGATCCATGATCCAGATCATCGTGTGACATGCTCCGGATGATCGCGTAACGGTCAGTCAGTCGGGCCAGCCGAGGCAAGTGTTCGGAAATCAATGTTCCGGGGACGGCCGTGGGGATGGCGGCGAACTCTCCGCGAATCCCTGCGGGAGCATGCGGCTTGGGATCCCAAGTCTCCAGTTGACTCTGTCCGCCATTGGCATAGACGACGATGACGGACTTTGCACGACCAAACCCCGAACTGTTGGGGCTTGTCGCAGCCGCGACCGGATCGCTGCCAACGAAGGGAGCCGCCAGCCCTCCGAGCCCGCAGATTCGCAAGAATTCACGGCGGCTCGTGGGATGCGTCGTGGGATGCTCGTCGATGACCAATCGCAGCACGTCCGTTACTCCTTGTGAGGAAGATTCCTGAGGGAACGGTTCCGTACTGGCAGATGCCGTTTCAAAACCTGTTTGGGGTGGCTGAGGTTGGGCCAACGGGAAGCCCCGGTCCTGCGATTGCCTGGGCTTCGTAAGAACTCCCGTCCCGGCCACCCTCTCACTGCACTCGGTTCGAAAACCGCTTCTGGAGTTCGCAATTTGTTGGGACGACGGGGATCTGCTCTGTCCGCCAGCCAGGTAGGTCAGGCTCTGCGTGTGCCGTGAAAAGGCTTTGGGACTTCAGTGGGAGGTAGTCCCACCCGGAAACTGGTCGCTCCATCCGGTAGTCCTTGGGGCGGTTCAAGGAGGTAACGAATTGGACTGAAGCACTTCAAGAA
>JAJDEI010000311.1 GCA_029259845.1 Planctomycetaceae bacterium
CCAGTTCTACAGCCACGAGCGTCCTCATCAATCGTTGGACTATCGCACGCCCTGGGAAGTCCACCACAGCCGTCCGCGATGAGCCCGCGATCCATCTAAGGAATTGCGTCCAGTGGTCCGAAGATTGGGGTCCACTTCCGATGACACGCTCTGTTGAACGGGGAACGTTGGGTTTCTCTCAACGGAAGAAGTGCGGGGAGGACCCCCGAAACGACACAGGGAAGGTCGAAAGCATGCGACACAGACCGTATCAGCTTGGCGACGCGGTGGTCTATCGAAAGACAAAGCACACTCCGCAGCCCGGTCCGCGCGCCCGCTCCATCGTTCCCACGCCCAACGGCGAAGACTACGTTTACCTGGTGGACAAGTTCTGGATCGTCGCCGAAATTCGTGACGGCGGCACGCTGGTCTTGGAAACGCGGCGCGGCAAGCAACACGTCGTGAGCGCCGACGACCCCAATCTGAAACCGGCAGGATTCTGGACCTGCTACCGTTTTGGAGACCGGTTTCCAACCCTCCGAGAGCAGCTCTCCGCAAAAAAAAAATCCACGTCGCCGCCGATACCGACTCATTCAACAGACTGCTAAGAAGCGGTTTCAAAACCTTTGTTTTCTTGGGTGCTAAGGTCAGAGGCGAAGCGGATGGCCCTGCAATCGCAGATCCGGGCCTTCCCGTTGGTCAGACCCGGCCACTCCTGTGAGGGGTTTTGAAACCGCTGCTAAACCAATGCAACCGCTTGAGAATGCTCGCGGTGGGCGGCGTCTGCGATGCGTAAGGTAATGGTGAACGTGCTCCCTTTGCCGAGTTCGCTGGCAATGTCGACAGATCCGCCGAAGAGTTGCACGAGGTGCAGCACGATGGCAAGTCCCAACCCGGTCCCGCCGCATGAGCGGTTCCGGGCGCGATCCGCCCGGTAGAAGCGTTCGAAGATGCGGGCCTGCTGGTCTTTGGCGATGCCCACCCCCGTGTCCTCAACCTGCAAGCGGGCGAAGGCACCGTTTCGCGACCAGCGGACCACGACTCGCCCCCCGGCTGGTGTGTAATTGATCGCGTTCTCCACCAGATTGTCCAGAACCGTCCTGAGTTCGTGGGAATCCGCCTGCACCCAGATCGGTTCCTCCGCTCCCTCTCCCATCAGTTCGATCTCGCTGGCTTGGGCGATGGGAGCATGTTCAACGAGGCAGTCGCCGGCCGCGTCCCTCAGATTCACTGGGCGAAGGTCAAACGCCTCCGGCTGCGATTCGATTTTCGCCAGCCTCAGAAGGTCGAGGATCAGCTCGAACAACCGTTCCGATTGCTCGACGATTCGTTCCAGGAATTCGCGGCTTCTCAACGGATCGTCGAGAGCCCCGTCCAGCAGGGTGTCGGCATAAGCCTGAATGGCCGTTAGCGGCGTCTTCAGTTCGTGCGAGACGTTGGAAACGAAATCTTGCCGCAGTTTTTCCAATCGCCGCAACTCGGTGACGTTTTGCAGCATCAACACCGCACCGGGAATCGGCTCCTGGGGAAGCGCCGTGGCGGTGGCGGATACAACGGATCGGCTCCGTGGAAGATCGATTTCCGTTCGTCGTTGCTCCCGTGTTTCAAGAACGGACCGCACCAATTCCTGGATGCGTGGCGAGCGGGAGACTTCCCACAGTTGACGGCCGAGCACATCATGCACTTCGAAATCCAACAGCGGACGAGCGGCGTCGTTGGTGAATAGAATCCGCTGCTCACTGTCGATGGCCACCACCCCTTCGGACATCGTCCGCAAGACGGCCTGCAGCAACTGTTCCGCCTGGGCATGCTCCACGTCACGCCGCTCCAAGGCAGAGACCCGGTCCGCCAGTGTTCGCGCGACGTCCTGGAGGACTCGGGCCAAGGCGCCGAGCTCATCCGGACGAACAATCTCGTCCGGCTCGGACAGACTGGACTTCCGTAACTGATTCACCGTATCAATCATCGACTCCACAGGGACGACGATTTGGCGGTGCAACCACCAGATTTGGCCCATCGCGGCCAGGAGCACAACCGGCACGGCCAGCCATGCCGGCGCGGAAAACGCCACCAGGATGCAGATCAGCAGGCTCGCGACGACCGCGGGGATGAGCATCGTCCGGGATAATCTAGTGATCAGCATCGGAAACCTGTTGTGACGGCACCCCGGTCGAAGGGTTCCCTTCCAGCGTTCAGAGCATCCCCCTCCCAGTCCGACCGGATGAGCCACGCTTCATGGCAAAAATTGAGGGGGACGATGCCGAATGCCCGAAGCGGCATCGTAATTGACGATCGAAACTTGAACAATCAACCGGATGCGGTTTGCTCCCAAGAGATGAACCGTTTGATGCAGACCCGCATGCCAAGTGGTGTGGGAGGGGCCTGTTCAAAGCCGGTGCCTATCCCGATGATTGTCATGTAGTATTTGGAGTTACGCTTTGTTGAAGGTCATAGGCACCCAATCACAGGAATAAAGGTCCGATTCCCAGTCCGAGATTTCAACGCTGCCGCGAAGATGGGAAAAGAACATACGCATAGTGGTTACGATTTGGTGAATCATCATTTGTGGCGGTTGACCTGATGGCGACGGTAACTGTGGAGCATTTGTGGTCATCTGCCCGGAATCTTTGTCGCCATATTCGAGTGGTTCGAGGTTGACGAATGTGAATTTGAGATAATTCCATTTGTAGTTGCTGTCGATGTCAGCTTCGAACCGATCGAATAGCCACGACAGAGCGTGGCCGATGCGAGCGATGACGAAGTGTGATGTGGCATTTTGGGGGTATCGGGGCCGTGAAGTGATCTTCGGATTCGTTGAGTAAGAAGCCAGCTTCAGCGTAGAGAAACGAGGCGGCCCCGTTGTATCGTTGTACGTCCGCGATGGTCGCGAAGGATTGCGGCACGACTGCGAGGCTGCCATTGCTGACGTCGAATTGAACTTCCCCAGTTTTGGTGGGCACGGGTTACGGGTTAGTCAGTTCGGGTATTCTGGTGGAATTGCCCTGGGAGGAGTTGCCTTCGTCGGAGCCGGTCGTCGGTCTCTCACGACTGCTGGCGAGCGATGGCCGGCGGAGATGACGGCAAACTCCGGACGTTGCCTTTGTGGGTGAGGTCGAGGGAGCATCACGCTGCCTGTTCAAACTGGTCGGGACTCTGAAAGCCCAACGCGGAGTGGCGCCGGGTGCGGTTGTAAAACCGTTCGATGTAGTCGAACACGCTGGCCCGCGCCTCGTTCCTGGTCGCGTACTCTTCCAAGTGAATTCTCTCTTTCTTCAGTGTGGCGAAGAAACTCTCCATCATCGCGTTGTCCCAACAGTTTCCCTTGCGGCTCATGCTGCACGTGATGTTCTCATCGCGAAGCCACTTCTGAAACGCCTCGCTCGCATACTGGCTTCCACGATCCGAGTGATGGAGTAACTCGCCCGGCTGAGGACAACGACGGCCAACCGCCATTCGCAAGGCGTCCAAAACAAGTTCTTTTGTCATCCGTTCGCTCATGGACCAGCCCACGATCTTTCTGGAAAACGCATCCAGCACACACGCCAGGTACAGCCAGCCTTCACGAGTCCACACGTATGTGATATCTGCCAACCACACCCGGTCGGCCGACTCCTGCTCAAATTGGCGATCCAGCACGTTCTCCGCGACCGGCAGCGAATGACCCGAGTCGGTCGTCACCCGGAACTTCCGGCTCGATGCAGCACGGATGCCGTGGTCTCGCATCAGCTTGGCCACGGTGTTCTTGCTTACCTCATGACCACGGGCCGCGAGTTCCTGCTGCATCCGAGGGCTGCCGTAGTTCTTCATGTCCCGATCGCTGTGGATCTGCTGCATTTCAGACACCAACTTGCGCTGACGCTCCGCACGCCGGCTCTGGGAACGCTTCCGCCACGCATAGAAGCCGCTGCGTGACACCTCCAACACCTCACACATCACCGTGACCGGCCATTCTTCGCGATGCTGCTCGATGAACTCGAACCTCAGGGCTTCTCGCTCGCGAAGAAGGCCGTCGCCTTTTTTAAGATATCGCGCTCCATCCGCAACCGCTTGTTCTCCGCACGCAACCGCGCCAGCTCCATCCGTTCCTCCTCCGTCAGGTCCTGTTCCTCGGCAACCGCAGCGGCCAACTTCCGCTTCCAGGTCCGCAGCAAATTCACATGAATTCCCAGATTCCGAGCCGCCTCCGCCACAAAGTATCCCTTGTCTGTCACCAGCTTCACTGCGATAGCCCACGACTGGTGGACTCCTGAAGATTACTTCAGAATCTTCGTGGGAGGAAGCCATGAGCAAGGAGTCGAAGACGTCAGGGAAGCGGCCTCGGCGGTCGTTTTCGGAGGAGTTCAAGAAAGACGCGGTCAATCTTGTTGCCGTTGAAGGCGATTCGTTTAGCCGGGCGGCCCAGGCCGTGGGCGTGAGTTCCAACAGCCTGCGAGGGTGGTACGAGAAGTACGCTCCCGAACCGGAAGCGTGCGGCGAGGACGCCACGTTTGGGCAGCTTCAAGAAGAGAACCAGCGGCTGCGGAAGAAGCTCCGGGAAGCCGAGATGGAAAGAGAAATCCTAAAAAAAGCAACGGCGTTCTTTGCGAAGGAGTCGCGGTAAAGTTCGCCTGGATCAAACAACATCGCGACTTGTTTTTGGTGATCGTCATGTGCCGTGTGCTCAATGTCTCGAAGAGCGGTTTTTACAAATGGCTGAAGGCCTCGCCGAGCCCGCGCGCTCGGCGAGGTGAACGCATTCGTACGACGGTTCGCGAAATTCACGAGCAGTCAAACCAGATTTACGGCAGCTACAAAATCGCTGAAGCCATGCTGGCGAACGACGAGTTGGAGACGGCTTGCCGCAACACCGTGGCTTCCGCCATGCGTGAACTCGGCTTGAAAAGCAGGGTTTCCAAGAAGTTCAAGCCGACCACCACCACCGTCGATCCGACCAAACGCCCTGCGGGGAATGTCTTGAACCAGGACTTTTCCGCGGACGCTCCCAATCGAAAATGGGTCACCGACATCACCTATCTGCCAACTCAAAGGGGTTGGGTTTATCTGGCCGTTGTGTTGGATCTTTTCAGCCGCAAAGTTGTCGGCTGGTCCATTGCGGACAGTCTCGCGACAACCCTGGTGAGCACCGCTCTGGAAAACGCGATCGAATCGCGGCGGCCCGAAACCCGCCAGTTGCTGCACCACAGCGATCGCGGCTGCCAGTCCACCAGCGACTTGTACCAGACGACGCTGCGGACACTCGGCATCACATGCTCCATGAGCCGAACCGGATGCTGCTACGACAACGCCGTGATGGAACGGTTCTTCTGGTCACTCAAACACGAGTGGACCAAGCACGAGGAGTACGCCGATCTTGAAGAAGCCCGGCTGAGCGTGTTCCGCTACATCGAAACGTTCTACAATTCAGAACGCCTGCATCAAACGTTAAACTATCAATCCCCCAGCCAGTTCGAGAGCAACCACACCCGGCAATTGGCCGGATAATTCGTCCTTCAAGAGTCCACCAGTCGTGGGCTATCGCACACAGCCTCCCGCTTGAACTCCTCACTGTGCCTGCGACGTTTCAACTTCGACATCTTCCATTCTCCTCACGAGCAGTCTACGCTCTTAGTTGAGCGCCCACCATTCGTGGGGAAGTCCAAATGTCCATTTGATTTCGGACATGTCTATGCTGCATAACTTGGGTATAGAATGATCAGCAAGTTAGGGCCGGCAAAGCCTGCCCTACGTTACTTTGAGTTTACAAGAGCGCTCGACGTGGGGCCGGTCCATTACAGCTACAGCGTTTGGTTATGCTACTCGCTCGTGTACCGAACGACCTTCGACTTCGCCAAGTCGCGATACTCCGAACTCATCGGATGCACCGTGGAACCATCAACGATATATTCGTACACGAACGTGCGACTGCTCTCGTGGAGCGACATCCGAATCTGCTGCTTTCCATCAGCCAACGGTTGGACAGTAATAATCGCTCTCGAGTCGCCGCTCTTCCCTGTGGCAAGTTGCGGTTGGATGGCAGGGCCAGCGCGCACTTTGGGAAGGATACACAGTGTGGGTGAACCGCCTGTTTCTCTGTGAAATCGCATAGAAACAGGCGGAAAACGAACCAAGTTCCTCCTCGGTGTCTTTCCGGAAACCGAACCCCACGTCATCACCGCCCGGCGGCTGGTCACGATTGCGGTTTTTTGAAGGTTCAGGAAACATAAGTCCCGCAAAAGCAAGGGCTAAGTGTGCGCTGGCCCTGGGTTGGATGGTGCCTGCATCGCCGGGAATGAGCACTTCCGAACCCGCGGCAATCGCCAGTTCAGCGTCCTTCAGCCGAAGGCTGCGGACATTTGTCGGGTCTTCGTCGCGAAGTTCGAAGACGACGACCTCGAAGCCATCCGTGTAGGCCGCAGCCGCTGGAGAAACCGCCAGATCGGGTGCGCGATTGCAGGACGTGACCAGCATCAGCACGGCGAGGACGGAGAATAGTCGCATGATCGCGAGTAGCATAACGACCCGCATCACCGGGCGGCGGGAATTGCCATTGATTTCAGTATCCACTGGCAACCGCCGCTCCGGTGTATGGGCGTGAGTAAATGGCGTGCAAGTCGTCTGTGTCGAGTTTTGGAACTTCTTGTTGAGGTTCGGTTGGGGAGGTTCAGTTTATGGACTCATTGTAAGGAGAGGCGCCAGGCGAGGGCAACTGCGGGGAGGTAACGACCCGTGGGGAGGAAGCCTGTGAATGTGTGCGTAAGCGCGGGTGCCGCGAGTGAGGCGGGCTGAATTGATGATATGCTCGATTCACGGGAAACGACTGATTCAAGGGGTACCACTTGTCGGCTTGTCCGCCAGATTCGTAAGGTGTGTGGAGTATGTGATTCCCAAGCGTGGTGTGTTTCGCAAGCCGTCGATTCAAAAAGGCAGCGTGGGTTTCCAAGACAACCTCCCCCGCGTACAGAACACACCGCCTCGTCGAGGCTTGCTTCACACACCCGACAAATGGCATGAATCATCCGGGCTAATGAGAGACCATCAATCCGGCGGCCTTTGGCTTGCAATCGACCCGGTCGTGGAAAAAGGGGAATACGAACGATTTCCCCTTTCCGAAGGGTTGTGTTGTGCGGTCTCAGAATGAGTTCCCCTCCAGAATGTTCTGCCCATAGCGGCCGCCGTTGGAGGAAAGCAGATTCGCATAGACCACGTCATCGATGCGTTCACTGATTGCGCGGCTGTGGCCGTCGCAGAAGACAACGTTGACGACACCCGGATGCTGCGAACTTGGGCGGGGCGACCTGCCGTCCGGAGCAAGCCGCAGATTAGCGTTGATGCGCGAAGCGCTGGTGCTGAGGAGCGGATCGCCGTCGGTGGTGAATGTGAACGTGTGGGAACCGTCCTGGAGCGCCAATCCAGACGCCCTGCCCCCTGTCACGTCCTTGCCGATCCCATCAATTTCCTGCGAAATACTCGCGAACGCTGCCTCCCCGGTTTGTGCGACAGACAGGAGAAACGCGAGATCCGCCGTCGACTCGGAAGTCCATCCGCCAATCCCCGGTCCGAGATAAGGGCGGGTGTTGAGGTTCTCGGACAGAGCCAGCGTGTTCGACAATCCGTCTCCGCGAGAAAGAAAGCCCAGTTTCATCGGCTTCGGCGTCCGGGACCCGTTGGCTTCCCGCCAAAAGACGCCCGTAGCAAACGTCGCTGCTTCGGCTTCGTCCCGTCGCTTCGCGAAACTCCATTGATACATCCCGATGTGATGCGCCGTGCTGTCTGGCGCCGGCCACATTCCTTCGGTTGTGTATCCGCCGTTGGCCACGTAGCTGAGGTTTCCCGGCTCGGCCCGGTCCTGATCGTCGGGGCAATTGAAAAAATCAAGATTCGTCTGGGCCAGCGCGGCCGTGTCGTTCCCCAGCGTGGATTCGCCGTTGGCACTCTGTAACCGCTCGTGCAGTACCTCGCGGTCAAGAAACGGCAGCAGATGCACGGTCCAGGGGGCTGCTTTCTTCAGTCCCGGCGAGGTGGACGTCGAGTAATCCAGCGAGAACGCCTGGACCGACGTCAAATACGGAAGGCGGTCGCCGTTGGATGCTGCGAAATTCTGCAGCGCCATGCTGAGTTTTCGCAGATTATTCAAACATTGCGCTCGACGCGCCGCCTCTCGGGCGCTGTGAACGGCCGGGAGAATGACCGCCGTCAGGACCCCGATGATGGCGATGACCACCAGGAGTTCGAGCATCGTAAACCCGCCCTGCTTCGACGGCGGAGGAGACCGACGGTGACGATTCATGAGAAAACCTCAAGGAGCAATCAAGTTCCCAGGGACTCCGCCGTCGGCATCGCGTCCCGCGGTGGCCGACAGTCCAACACCACGAACGGCATGTCGGTCCCAAATTGTGACCGTCCTGCGTACGGTCGGCGAGACCCAGACTTAATACCGTCCACGGTCACGATTGCGACGTTCTGCCTCGCGGGGTAAAGAGGTCGGCAATGTCTCAACGTTCAACGCGGGCAGTATAATACCTATCCAAAGACAGTCCTCTTGGGTGGCTGGGGTCGGCCGCAGGTCGCCCCCAGACTCCATACGCTGGGGGCTCCGCTGCGCTTCGACCCCAGCCACCCCAGCCACCCAGTCGCTTTGTGGAATCAAACCGCAGGATCGCGGGAACCGGACTACGCGGAACAGGCTCCGACACCCGCCGGGGAAGAGCGGGATGCCGAAGCCATGTCCGGGAATGCGGAACCAGTCGAGCATACTCCAACGCAGCGTTCCGAGCTGTCTATTCAAAGTTCCCCTTCGTGATCAGCCCGCGCGACAGCCAGGGCCCCGAATAGTTCGTCGAAGGGGGCAATTCGACGGTACTGTCCGTGTAGCCGTGCCCCTCGGCGCCGGTCGGCACCGGGAATCCCGGATTGAGAAAGCCGTCATCGTTCAAGTCGTGGAAGGACTTGACGCTGCCGTCCGCCATCAGGATGTTGCACGACTTGTTGGACCCGGTGCCGTGCCAGGCAAACCAGTCACGGGTGTCCTGCAACCACAGGTTGCCGTCAGCTCCCGGAGTGCCTGCGGACGTCGTATCCGGCAGCTGCGCGGGAATGGCGTTGGCCGTATCGGTTCCCGCCGGCATCAGGACGATTCGCTGTGTCGTGTCGTCCCATCGGGCGGGGCCGTCGTTAAATGATTCGCCGAGCCGCTCGCCCGCGCTCAGGAAACCGGGGACGTCGTCGCTCAGCACCGCTTCAGAGATGTCTCCAGGGCCAGCGCATCCGATCCAGCCGATGTTGCTCGCCGGGACGCCGCTGCGGTCCAGGTCGGAAATCGTCATCGGGCCGGTCGATCCGCCGAATCCCTTGAGTGTCGAGAGAGTCACCGAGCGGCTGGTCGACGGATCGGCCGTGGTCTTCGCACCAGACCGCACCAGGAACCAGCCGGCTGCGTAGTTCGTACCGTACCCGTCCTCCAGAAGCTGCTGGACCTCCGCGATCCGCTCCGGCGTGGACGGCAGAATGTCGGTGTCATTCCACCGTCCGCAGCGCCCGTCCTGGAGGCGGTTGGTCGGGGCCTGGTCCTTGTTGCTCGTGTTGATCGAACCAATAAAATCGTTGATCTTTTCCGTGCCCCGAATTAGCGAACCGGGACACATCATCTGCTGCGGCGTTGCGGCTCCGGAGTTGACCAGGTCGGCGACCCAGCCGTAGGTGTCCGGACAGCCGTCACGACGCCAGTCGTAGGCCCCCGTGCAGTAGCGCCCCTGCGGATCGTTGGTGGCGAACGCATGCAGGCCGATGCCGAACTGGCGGAGGTTGTTCTTGCATTGAGCACTGCGGGCCGCTTCCCGAGCCAGCATCACCGCCGGAACCAGCAACGAAATCAGGATCACAATGATCGCAATCACGACTAACAGCTCAATGAGGGTGAATCCCGATTTTTTCCGGTTCGTCAACTGCCTTGAATTGCTGCGTTTCACTTGAAGTCTCCCAAAGGTGTGAGTGGATGGTGATGGCCCTCTCCGCGCATGGGCCGTTCCAGCGCTCGACAGCATCGCTTCAGAGCTTGAAGGATCGGTGAATGAAGCGTGAGTAATCTGCGAAGACCGTCGCGGCATCAAACGCAGTGCGAGTCGGCGAACCCTTCGGGATCAGATATGCAGCAATCT
Organism: Planctomycetaceae bacterium; assembly: GCA_029259845.1. Taxonomy (GTDB): domain Bacteria; phylum Planctomycetota; class Planctomycetia; order Planctomycetales; family Planctomycetaceae; genus JAHBXU01. Next base: position 10,113 of record JAJDEI010000311.1, read on the forward strand.
GCAAATCCGCATCAAAGCGGCACAGGGGCGAGTGCCTGTTTGACCCGTCGAACGGACGTTTCTTCGCAGATTCGATTGCCGGCGTATTGAGCGGTCGACACCTGAAAGCAGCGAGTTCGGCAAGTCGAGTGAGGAGCCGGTTTCCTGCCGAGGCGCATCGCTTCATAAGGCCCAGCATGTGAACGTCGGTCGGGTCTCCCAGCTTCGGATTCGACTGCAATCACAAGCCTGCTGTCATCTTCAGCGGTCTCGCCAGGCCGCTGAATATCCACTCCGACAGGAAAATGCTCAGGAATCGTCCATCATGCGGGAAATTGTGTGGGCTGCGAGTGACGCTGGTGTCATCAGATTGGCCACACAGGATGAGGGCGCTTCGCTGGTTGGCGCAAACTCGGAGTCAAAACGATTGAAGGTGGCAGCACTTCAGTTCTGGCGTCCGGGGGAACACATGCAGTCAAGGAATCTGAATCCCAATTGCATGCTCAGGTGACCGTAACGAATGGCACGTAGATCTCTGCAAATACCGCCGCAAAGGTGACTTGCGCCGCGGTGACGGTTTCAGGTCATTTGGTGCGACCAACGTCCTTATTCAACCGATCCGGTAATGCTCGAATGGGCTGCGTTCTGTACCGTTTTCAATTGTCAGAATGCGCAAACCGAAGCGTTCCGTAAATTATTTTGCCGGTTTGTCTTACGGAGATCTACGTGCCATTCGTGACCGTAACCTATGATGCTTTTGATCGCGCGAAAAGTGCGGCGGTGAAGGAGACCTCTGCAGCTGCGCCACGACATCGACGACAACATGGTCCTCGCCATCGAAGCCCCGCTTCGACTTCGCCTTTCGCGACACAGGCGGGCAAGTCCTTGGCCGGTTGGTCGACGGGCCGAATGGGCTCGGCATGACATGACTGGATGAACTTGACCAGATTCGGTTTGCGAGTCGGCCCCGATCGGCTTGAGCGGGCATGTGCATCGAACAATGTCGACCGCTACGAATCAGACGTAGCGAGGGCGGCGGATCTGATGTATCGCAGAACTGTCCGTTCGCTGACTCCGAGAGCCTGAGCGATCTCCCCGATCATGAGCCCGCGCGCAGCCAGTTGACGGGCGCGGCCGGGATCTGACTTCGTCGTTCCGTGTGCTCGTCCCCGGTAGGCACCGCGCTGCTTGGCGACTTGGATGCCGGCGGCTTGGCGTTCGCGGCGGTACTCCAGTTCGATCTCCGCCAGGCCGAACATGACGCTGGCCACCATGCGTCCGATCGGGCCGCTCAGGTCGATCTGCTGGGTGACGGAAATCACGCGGACGCCGCGGTCGCACCAGTCTGCCAGCAAGTTGATGCCGTCCCGCTGCCGGCGAGAGAGACGATCCAGCTTCCAGACGATGACAGTCTTGACCCTTCCCTCGAAGACGGCCTGCTGGAGTTGCTCGAAGCCGGTGCGATTCGTTGTCTTGCCGGACTCATGGTCGCTGAACCATTGAACGTCGAGGGGATCGATGCTGTGAGATCGGAGCCAGCGGGAGATGGCCGCACGCTGGCTGTCGGTTTTCTGGCTGCGGGACGAGACGCGGCAGTAGCAGGCGATTGTGGCTGGATCGGCAAGCATGGTCCTCCGTTGAATGAGCTGACTGACAGCATGGGTAAACGCTATTTGTCAGACTGTCACAGAACTCCGATCCAAGCAAATCCGGTGACTTGGATCGCACAGATCGGCAATGACCTTATTTGTCAGTTGTCCGTCGCTGCAGGGTTGCTGGAGAAGAGCAGCACGGTATCCGGCTCCCGCAACGGCAGAAAATCGGTCGGGAATGCTGTTCGTGTTGGTTGCTCGCAACCGGTCCTGCTGCGTGTCTCTGCGTTCGCCCACATCGACAGACGGGGTGAAGGGGAGCGCTGCGATGACGGTCAAACAGCGAACCGGCTCATCGAGGTTCCATCGGTGCGGTTGGAATATGTCGACGTTCAATAACGACCGACAAGCGGGTCGCCCGTCCCGTTCGCCTCGCCGTCGCGTCGGCCTTTCGCCCAGCGTCTTAAGGTCGACGTGATGGTGAGGTAAACGGGGTGCCCCGTTTCGCTGAGCCCGAGCTGAGGTCAGGATATCGAGCGTTCTCGATCAGTGACTGCGAATCGACGCCCCACGGCTGAAATTCTTGCCTCGATTTGCCCTGTGAAGGTATGTCGTGGTACGAAGAGTCGATGGAATCCTACGTTGGACTCATCACTACGGAGGGCCTGGAGTGTTTCTGGCTGGAGCACGAACATACGGGTCGGTTTCTGGAACGCCGACTGCGGCGAGAGCAGAGCGGATTCTGCTGTGGCTACTGGGCGGTCGTCGACAATGAGGCCATCCACATCGTCGGGGCACTGCTCGACGCGGGATGGGCACACGAAGCCGCATTGGCCCTGCAGGGTCTCGCCCAGCATTTCGGCACGATCATCCCTCAAGCACCGGACACCGATGCTCGACGAGACCGTTCTTCCGAACGTTGAACGCATTCGATTTCCGACCATCGCGATCGGATGCTCACTACCTTCGAGGGTGCGGGCTGCTACGCAAGACGACATCTTCAGATGCCCGCACTGCGCGATCAATTTGATGGTGATGGGGGATTCTTCTGCTGACCGGTTTGGCAGCCGGTCGATTTCGCCGAAGCGCACACGAGCGTTTTGCGAAATCTCTGCAAGGTCTCGGTCCACCGCATTTGTCGAATCATCAAGAACTGTTTCGGCCGACGACTGACCGGTGTCAGTAAGATCGGAAGGCTCATACCGTCTGAAACGCCGCCGGGTGGTTTTGAGATCGCCGTCAGCTCCACGGCATCCACACCTTGGCGGATCAAGAATCAGGCGGTCTGAGTGCAGCCTCGTCCGGCGATCCGCTCCCACGAGTCGGCTGTGGCGCTTGATTGAGCATGGGGGGGATGTTCAACTGAACATCTGTCACGTAGGACGCGATCCGGCAACAACGTTCGATAGAGTTGGCACGAGGACATCACTTGACCTGGGACACGTTTCATGCGCGGGCTGCAACCTCTCGAACGACAATGGATTCTGCTGCGGACCCTCTCCGCGCGGCGTTACGGGGCGACGCTTCGCGAGCTGGCGGACGAGTATGGTGTTTCACAGAAGACGATTCACCGCGATCTCAAGCTGCTGCGAGACCTTGGCTTTCCGGTGTCGCCGCGCGAGGGGGAGCGGGGGCGACAACACTGGACAGCGAAGTTCGACGGCGGGGGGCCGCCTCTCTCGTTCGATGTCAGCGAGGTGCTTGCATTGTACGTCGGCCGGACGCTGTTAGAGCCGCTCGCCGGTACGGTCTTCTGGGAGGCGACCCATAGTGCGTTCCGCAAGATCAAGGCCACACTCGGGGAGCCGGCCCTGAAGTATCTCGACCAACTGGCCGGAGTCATCTTCCGGACATCGTTCGGTGACAGCAGCTACGGGGAGAAATCGCAGCTGATCGACAACCTGATGGTTGCCGTTGAAGACCGTCGCATCACCTTCATCACGTACCAATCGGCCAGAGCTACAGAACCACTGACGTACGATGTCTATCCTTACGGTCTGGTATTTCATCGGGGCGGGCTATACCTCGTCGCGCACTCGCAACAGCACAACGAGATTCGCACCTTCAAGCTCGATCGCATCTCCGATGTTTCGCTAGAGACGCTCACGTTTCAGAAGCCGGGCCATTTCGACCTGCAGGAATACCTGCGTCACAGCCTGGGCATTTACCACACAGACGCCGAGCCACAACGCGTGGTCGTCCGTTTCGCTCCAGAAGTCGCCCGCTATGTGGAAGAACATCGCTGGCACGCCGACCAGAAACTCAAGAGAAACGACGACGGTTCCCTCCTCGTCGAATTCGAGCTGGGTTCGTTGGAAGAAGTCGAAAGCTGGGTCCTGAGCTTCGGCGCGCAGGCGATCGTTGAAGAGCCCGAAGAACTGCGTGAGCGGATTCGAAATGCCGCGGTCGCCATGTTGCGGAGATACAGATTATCCGTGAACCGTGAACCCGACGACTGAGATAATTCAATGGGGCCGCTCATTGAATGAGCGGAGGAGAGGCAACAGCCCCTGAGTGACAAAGACAACGTCATGGCTTCAATGGGGCCGCACTTGCGGAGAGCGGTAACTTATTTCCATGGCTTGCCTTGACAGATTTACCAGTGTACAAACCTGGAAGAAGTGAATCAATACAAAAACAACTTCATAGAAGTGCGCCTAATTTTCCACCTACTTGCGAGGGCTCTGATCCACGATGCAAAGCAGGAGGAACGACATGCAAATCGTGAACGACACGGTGTCCAGGTTCGTTCTGAAGGTTCGGAAATGGCAGATGAACTCGTGGGATCAGGACGTAGTGATATCGCGATCACTCGAACTCCTGTGGATCAAGGGACGCAAAGAGACGATCCAGGAGCCCGATCGGTGGTTGCTGACCACCGCCAAATACATCCGCAAAGAGACTCAACGTGACGAAGTGAGAAGACGCGAGGTGATCAACGAATGCAGAGCCAGTCTCGGGACAACGAGTCGCCACAACGGCGAGCTGATGACGACATCAAGGCGACAGGAGACAAAGAGCAGAACATCAATTCAGGATCTGACGCAGTCCCCGGTATGGAGTGCGCTCGATGGAACTCACCGTGAACTTTTCCGCCTCGTGTTCGTCGAGGAGCAGTCAACTGCGAGGGCCGCGAGAGAACTGGGGATCAACAGATCAACTGCGAAGAGCTGGATCGAGCGAGACAGCAGGCGGCTGCAACAGTGTCCGGTTTTGCAACGACTCGCAGGAAACAACCACTTCCCAACGTACTCATTTCATCGGTCGGAATAACCAAGAATCTCAATGACCATCGAAGAACTCTATCGACTCGCGTACAAGACGAAAGCGTCTCCGGATGGCTTCGCACCTTACCCCTATCAACTGCGGCTGGCCCAACGAGAGTCGTGGCCGCAGGTGTTGAGTGTGCCGACCGGTGTGGGCAAGACGGCGGCGGCCGTGTTGAGTTGGCTGTATCGACGACGGTTTGCCGACGAGAGCACCCGGCAGGCGACACCGCGACGACTCGTCTACTGCCTGCCGATGCGGACGCTGGTCGAGCAGACGGCGGAGGCGGCTCGAACATGGCTCACGCAGCTCAAATGTCCTGACCCGGAGGAGAGTGGAGTCGGCGTTCATCTGCTGATGGGCGGCACTGATGATGGCAAGTGGTACGAACATCCGGAACGAGATGCGATTCTGATCGGCACGCAGGACATGCTGCTGTCGCGGGCCTTGAACCGTGGATACGGGATGAGTCGCTATGCGTGGCCGGTGCAGTATGCACTGCTCAATAACGACTGCCTATGGGTGCTTGATGAAACGCAGTTGATGGGCGTAGGACTGACGACGTCAGCACAGATGCAGGGCTTTCGACGTTCACTGGAAACCTTCGGGGATTGTCGCACGTTGTGGATGTCGGCGACACTCGATGACGAATCGCTCGTCACGATTGATCATCCGAAATCAGACGATGATGACTGGACAACTGAGAAGCTGGAGGCCGATGACGAACAGCAGATCTCGCATCTGCTAACGGCGGCCAAACCGTGCGAACAGGCAGAACTCACGCTCGGCCCGGACTCGAAGAAGGCGAAAGACTACGCGCAGCCATTGGCCGAGATCGTAGCCGAGGCACATTGTGAAGGGACGTTGACGCTCGTCGTGATGAACCGGGTGCTGCGTGCCCAGGAGTTATTCACCGCACTGACGAAGTCTCTCGACGGGGACGCCTCGGCGGACGTGACGCTCATTCACTCGCGGTTTCGTCCCGCTGATCGGCAGCAGGCGCAATCAGCCGCCCTTGATGAAGAGACGATCCCCCCTGCCGGTCGCATCATTGTGGCGACGCAGGCCATTGAAGCGGGCGTAGATCTGTCAGCCACGACCATGCTGACAGAGCTGGCTCCGTGGTCATCGCTGGTGCAACGCTTCGGACGCTGCAACCGTCGCGGAACCTGCGGGGAGAAGGGTACGGCAGCGGCACGAGTCCTGTGGATCGACATCGAGACGGACAATGCGCGGCAGGCGGTCGAATGGTCGCTTCCGTACAAGCCGGATGATCTCGATCGGGCCCGCGAGGCGATTTCCGCGCTCGACGATGTCGGTCCGCAGACGCTGGCAACCGTGAGTGTCGAGGAGCCGCGACCGATCGTGCACGTCATCCGCCGCAAGGATCTGCTCGATCTGTTCGACACAACGCCCGATCTCAGCGGCAACGACCTTGATGTCTCTCGCTATATTCGGGACTCGCAGGATACCGACGTGCAGGTCTACTGGCGGGACTGGGACATCAAAGAGAAGCATCCCCCGAAACCGCAGAGATCGGGCGACGCGGTCAACTTCGCCGCTCCGCAACGGGAGGAACTCTGTTCGGTGCCGGTCAAGCAGTTTCGCGAGTTTCTCAATAAGAAACTGTCAAAGAGCGAGAAAACCAAGCATGCTGCGTGGATTTGGGACACGCTGGAGTCCGCGTGGCAGCGATGCAGCAGTAACGACGTGCACCCCGGTCAGACGATCCTGCTGCACACCATCGCCGGGGGTTACACGCGTGAACTGGGCTGGACCGGCAGTGTCAAGGATCAACCGGTCGAGCCGATTCCGCTACCGTCGGACGAGGCGGAGCTTCCCGAGTCGATGCCCTACGAACAAACCGAGGGAAAACCGTTGTCCGTGCAACAGCACCTCGCCGATGTCGGCAATGCGGCGGCCGACCTCCAGGCGTCGCTCAAAGGTCATGGCGACATTCCGTGGGAGGCGATTGTGCGGGCGGCCTGGTGGCATGATGTCGGCAAGGCCCATCCGGCATTTCAGGGAGCGATGCGAGCCGCGAATGACACACTCTCAGACGACGAACTCTGGGCGAAGTCGGGAGCAGCCGGCTATCTGGAGTATCAGATTCCCAACTCCGAAGACTCGGAGCATCCCCAAAGACGTCCCGGCTATCGACACGAACTGGCGTCGGCCCTCGCGTGGCTCCAGCAACATGACGACGAGCCGGACGCCGACTTCATCGCCTATCTCATCGCCGCCCACCACGGCAAGGTGCGGCTGAGCATTCGCAGCATGCCCAATGAGGAGGGACCGCCGGCGACTTCGGGAACGGACTCACTGTTCGCCCGTGGCATCTGGCAGGGAGACGAGGTGCCCGCCATCGAGATCGGCAACGGCGACGTGAGCAAATCGCAGGCGCTCGATCTGCGACTGATGCAACTCGGCGAGTACACCGCTGCCGACGGTCAACCTCGTCCAAGCTGGTTGTCCCGCATGCTGGCCCTCCGTGACGCCAAACAGCGCGACGGCCAACGATTCGGCCCGTTCAAACTCGCCTATCTGGAAACACTCGTCCGCGTCGCCGACTGGCGCGGCAGCAAAGCCGGGGGAGACGCATGACCCACACGACGCAAGAATTCGAACTCCGCGGTTGTGCCCCCACTCCGCTGGCCCACTATCTCAAAGCCCTCGGCATCCTCCGCCTCGTCGCCGAACAAGCCGACCCGCAGGCCCAAGGCTGGTGGCAGCACGACACGTTCTGGCTGCGATCGACGCTTGGCGAAGATGACCTGCTGAGTTTCTTTGCGGATGACTATTCGCCAACTCCTCTGGTGACACCTTGGAATGGTGGGAGCGGATTCTACCCAAAGGATAACGACACAGCGATCACCGCGATCACTGAGGGAGATGCAGTTCGCTTCGGTCAGTATCGAAAGATCATCGGGCTATGTCGCAGTTTGATTGACGAACTCGACCTGTCGGAAAAGCCGGAAGGAGACGGAAAACCCCAATTGTTGCAGATCTGTCGAAATCGATTTCCTGACGACGCTCTGCTATGGCTTGATGCAGCCTACGTGCTGACGGAGGACGGCCCCAAGTATCCGCCGCTGCTTGGCACGGGCGGAAACGATGGCCGGCTGGAGTTCACGAACAACTTCATGCAGCATCTGCTCACGATCATGTCGGTCAACGGTGGAGAGGTTGTCTCTTCCAGTCGTGACAGCCTCGCAGAGTCCTTGTTTGCAGATATCTCCTGTGTGCGGGAGAGCGGAACGATCGGACAGTTTGATCCCGGCAATCTGGGCGGGTTCAACAACGGCACTGGCTTCGAGGGAACGGCCACAGTGAATGCGTGGGACTACGTTCTCATGCTGGAAGGGGCGATCGCCTTTGCGGCAGCGTCAACGAAGAAGCTCGACTCCGCGTCTTCGGGAGTGTTGGCCTATCCCTTCTGCGTCCGCCCTGCTGGCATCGGGTACGAAAGTGCAGCGACGACGGACGAAGGCGATGCCCGTGCAGAGATGTGGTTGCCGCTCTGGGATTCGCCAACGACCTTCCCCGCCATCTCGACACTGCTGTCCGAAGGCCGTGTCGAAATGCGGCACCGCAAGGCGCGTTCGGGCGTCGATTTCGCACGAGCGATCGCCACCCTCGGTGTTGATCGGGGGATCACTGAGTTCGAGCGGTTCGGCTTCCATCAACGAAACGGCCTCGCTTACTTCGCGGTGCCGCTTGGTCGCTTCACCGTTCGATCGAGTCCGGGAGCCGAAGAACTCCTGAACCCGCTTGATCGTTGGCTGGATCGCTTTCGTCGGGCGGCGACCGGCAAGACCGCTCCAGCAAGGGCCGGGCGGGCGTTGCGAGCTGTCGAAGGGGCGATTCTGCAGTGGTGTCAGCGGGGGAACAAGGAAGACGTCCAGCGCTTACTGATCGCCCTTGGAGAAGCCGAGTCGACGGTCGCGATCTCGTCGAAGCTGCGGGATGGGGAGATGGGCAGTGGCGTCCCTCCGCTGCCGCTGCTGTCGCCTAAGTGGCTGAAACTGGCCGACGACGAGACCCCGGAATTTCGACTGGCGGCCGCGTTGGCGAGTGTCTGGCACGAGCAGGTCGGGCCAATGCGACGGCATCTGGAACCGATCAATCTCGCGAGCAGGTCTCACAAGTGGGCCGACGCAGCCAATGATCCGGCGATGGTCTGGGGTGGCGGTGATCTCGTCCGTAATCTCACCGCCGTCCTGGCACGACGGCTGATTGATGTCCTCCGCGAGGGTAAGGAGAAGGCACAGTCCGATCTGCTGGCTCCGCTGAACGGTCGTTGCTGGGCGACGCTCGAAGACGTGCACGCCTTCATTCGTAGCGACGTCGATGATCGCCGCATTGAAGCGTTGCTCAAAGGACTGATGCTGCTGGACTGGCGGAAGGTCGGTCCAGATCATCGGCCGAAGTTGTCATCGTCGGACGCTTCAACACCGGATGCAGCCTATGCCCTGCTCAAACTGTGTCACCTGCCACGACCGCTCGACGACAAAACCATCAAGCTGTCGCCGCAGATCGCCCGTCGGGCACTCGCCGGCGATTTGCACGGAGCGACCACGTTGGCCGCCCGTCGCCTGCGAGTTTCAGGAATCCCGCCCGCGATCGAAGCCGTCTACGGGGCACGGCAGCGCAGCCTGAGGATCGCTGCTGCTCTGATGTTCCCGACCTCTCAGCACGCCGTTGGCAAGCTGCAAACGCTCGTCGAAGCCCGCCATCTCCGGGACGGTCCAGACAACGCCTCAGACGTCGAAACGGCCAATGCCTGAACGGCGCGGCCCAACACACAGTCCTTTTCATCAATCCCTTCAACAGGAGACCCGCATGTCACTCGATCTGTCCGCCCTGGAAGATGAACCCCGCCTGCTGATTGAAGTCCATCTGAAGCCGGTGCAAGGCTCCCGCTTTCAACCGACCGGCTTCCCCGACCTCGGCGCAGCGACCTTTAAGGGCTTTGATGACGATGGCAACAACGTCGACTGCCTGCTCGTCGAATCGGCCCAATCGATGGCGAACCGATTGGAAGCCGTCTGTTGGAACGAGGCGGAAGGCGATCTCGTCGAACCGCTGCAAGGCCTGCCATATGTGAAGTCGACACTCCCGGACGGCAGCGAGACCGACTCCATTCGTGAAGCGCATCGACTCAACTCGCCCTACATCGTCAACTCTCAGGCGTTCGATGACATCCGCGAAGAGATTGGCTTCGAGGCGAATCAGCCGTTCGATCGACGCAAGTTGGCGGCGGCTCTGCTGAAGTACGATCCGTCGAGTCTGTTGCACGGGGTGTTTCTTGAGAAGGTGGGCGGTGTCGTCCGTCTGCCGCGTGTGATTTCTGCCTTCGTGGAGGCCAATGGGATCGAAGTAGCCGCAGCCGGTGGTGTGAAGTTCGACCGTGTGCAACCGGGCACCGGCAAGAACACCCTCTACGGCAAAGCCGCTGAAGGTTATGGCAACGTGCCTTATCACCGTGATGAGTACACCGCACGAAGCATCACGGCCTATTTCAACATCGATCTGGCTCAACTGCGTGGCTATGGGCTGGGTCACGACGCAGAAGCCCTGCTGACCGCGATCACCCTGTTCAAGATTCAAAAGTTCATTCGGGATGGACTCCGACTTCGCACGGCCTGTGATCTCGAACAGGGTGGCGACGTCGTTGTGAAACGTCCCGACGGCTTCTCGCTGCCGTCACTCGACGATCTCTCGAAGGAATTGCCGGGGCTGATCAAATCGGCTTCCTTACACTTCGCCGACCCTCCCATCACGTCGGTAACGTATGACAAGTCACACAAGCCGAAGAAAGGATGAGAAATGACGGTCATCGAACTGCGTTTTCCGACCGGCAAGTGGCATGCGACTCCGTGGGGGCGACAGGTGAACGAGGGGGCGGTGGAATGGCCCCCCGCGCCGTGGCGACTGTTGCGGGCCCTGATCGCCGTCTGGCATCACAAGTGCCGCGACGTTCCCGAGGAGAAGATGCGACAACTCGTGGATACGCTGTCAGCGGCTCCTGTTTATCGGTTGCCGCCGACATCGCACGGTCATACCCGGCACTACATGCCCACCCATGACAAGAAAACAAAAATCTTCGACACGTTCATCGCCCTCGCCCCGGAGACTCCGGTACTCATTGGCTGGCCGGAGGTGACGCTCGACGCCTCCCAGCGGGAACTCCTTGATCGGCTGGCGCGGTCGCTGTCGTATTTTGGTCGGGCCGAGTCGTGGGTGATCGCGCGGCTGGGGAACGAGACCGAGTTCTCGGCGAATGCCGCACCGATGAACGGGACGGGCGTCGATGAGTCGCAGGAACTCGTCCGGTTGTTGACGCCGATCGATGCGGAAACCTATGCGAACTGGAGGACCAGCATGCTCGAAGAACTCAGCTCCCTAAAGTTGGCCGAAGAGCAGGACAAGGCGCGCAGCAAAGGGAAACCGCCGGAAAACGTGAAACTGAAGAAGGGTGATCTCACGAAACTTGATGCGTCGCTGCCGGAGGACGTGTTCGCTGCCCTGCATGTCGAGACGAATGATCTTCGCAAGGCCGGCTGGAATCGCCCGCCGGCGAGCGAGTGGGTCGACTACGTTCGCGAAAAACAGGTCCCGCTCAACACCATGATAGCGCCACATCGATCGATGAACGACCGTCCAACGGTCGCCCGTTTCGCCATCGCCGGTGCCGTGCGACCCCGTCTGACCGAGGCTCTCTGGATCGGGGAACGGGCGAGACAGTTCATCATGGGATGCTCGAAGAAGCAGAATGACGGTGACTGTTCGCGCGTCTTTTCGGGTAAGTCAAAAGACGGCTCTCCGCGTTCCGGTTCCGACGTTGCCCATCATCACGCCCACTATCTCAGCGAATCCAACGGACGAGACAGTCACGGACAGATCACACATCTGTCGGTCTTTGCCCGAGAAGGATTCTCGGAGGACGATGCATTGGCCCTTTCCCGATTTCAGACAACATGGGGCGAGGGAGGTCACGATCTGCAGTTCGTCCTCCTCGGCATCGGCTCTCCCGAAGACTTTGGCGGGACATCGGAGTTGAAAGGACACTCACCCATCCTTGCGTCCAGCCGCGCTTGGGTCTCTCTCACGCCGTTTGTGCCCACCGATCATCTCCACGTGAGGGGCGATGACCGCCACGATCCACAGCGAGCCCAAACGGCCGTCGATCGAGAACTGGAACGCCTTCTCCGCAAGGAATTGTCCCGGCGACCCTGGCTCACACATGTGGCGGAATCGGTCACCATCGAACGCGTGTCCCACGCCAGCCTCGGCGGTTCAACGAAGACCCGTTGGCTCAAATTCCGTCGACAGCGGCAGCGGGGCGGCGGTCGTCAATCGTCCAGTCAGGGCTACGGATTCAAACTCACCTTCAAGCATGAGGTTACCGGCCCGATTGCCTTGGGGTACGGTGCCCACTTCGGCCTCGGCCTCTTCACAGCAGCAAAGCAAGAACCAGAAGCAGCGAAACCGAAATGAAGCCAGCATCTCGGGCACTCACGGAGGCCCGAAATTCTCCACGGATGGGCCTTGCAGGTTTGATCGTGGCACGCTCTCCGGGCGGAGGACTTCCGTGCGGTCGCGATCTCCAGCGTCAGCGGGGGCTGTGAGCCGTCGCTGATCAGGGAGTATTTCATGATCTCTGACACCAATCCGTCCGCTGCCGCTCATCGCGGCCCCTCCGCAACGGCCACGTTCTCGTCCGGTGAGGCGAGACCGTCGAGCGTCAACGACGAGACGCTCGCGCTCATCCCCGTGCGGATACTCAATGAGTTCACCTACTGTCCGAGGCTCGGGTATCTCGAATGGGTGCAGGGGGAGTGGGCTGACAACGTTGAGACTCTGCAGGGGACGTTCGGCCATCGCAACGTCGACAAACCGGATCGGCAGTCAGTCCTGCGGCCGGTCGAGACGAACAGCGACTCATCGGCGGAATGTGGCCCGTCAGACAAAGGCGGCCCCGCCGACAAAGGCGACGAGCCATTGCATGCACGATCGTTGACGCTCGCGGCTCCGGACGAAGGGCTGATCGCCAAGCTCGACCTGTTGGAGATCAACGGTGTCACGGCGACGCCGGTCGACTACAAACGGGGCCGGATGCCAGACGTTCCCGGCGGCGCCTACGATCCCGAACGCGTCCAGCTCTGTGGGCAGGGTCTCGTCCTGCGGGAGAACGGATACGATTGCACTCAGGGCGTGTTGTACTTCATCGGGTCGAAGCGGCGCGTCGTCATTCCATTTGACGACGAACTGATCGATCTGACCCGACGGCAGGTCGCCGCATTCCGAGAATCCGCCTCGGCCGGTGTCTGTCCGCCGCCGCTTGATGACAGCCCGAAGTGTCCGCGTTGCTCGCTCGTTACCATCTGCCTTCCGGACGAGACGAACTTCCTTCGCGACATCGGCGGCAGCGCCTCTCCGGGCGAGTCATCACGTGGGGAGTCATCGCGGCCAGGGAAATCGCGGCCGACGAAGGACGGACTCCGCCGGCTCCTTCCCGCAAATAGCAATGCCCTGCCGCTGTACGTCAAGGAGTTCGGTGCGTACGTCGGCAAGAAAGGAGATCGGCTCATCGTCTCGAAGAAACGGGAGGAACTCGCCAGCGTACGGCTGCTCGACGTTTCACAGCTCTGCCTGTTGGGCAATGTGACCCTCTCCGCACCTGCACTGAAGGAACTGACCGTCCGCGGCATCCCCATCTGCCACTTCACCTATGGCGGCTGGTTTCATGGCATCACGGCAGGGCTTGCCCACAACAATGTCGAGCTCCGCATCCGGCAGTACGAGGTCGCCGCAAATCCGATGGAGTCGCTTTCCATCGCCAGGGCGATAATGGCCGGCAAGATCAGGAACTGCCGCACGCTCCTCAGACGCCACCTGCACGATCGACACGCACCGGTCCTGCGGCAGTTGGGCGAATATCACGACCGCGTCGCCAACGTCGACAATGCTGAAAGCCTACTCGGCTTGGAAGGGATCGCCGCCAAAGACTACTTCGCCGGCTTCTTCGAACTCCTCAACGGACGACACGATTTCGACGTGAACGGTCGCAACCGCCGGCCGCCCCGCGATCCGGTGAACGCAGTGCTCTCGTTCGTCTACAGCCTGTTGGCCAAGGAGCTCACGGTCACCCTGCAGGCCGTCGGCTTCGACCCGATGCTCGGCTTGCTCCATCGTCCCCGGTTCAGCCGGCCGTCACTCGCACTGGATCTGGCTGAGGAATTCCGTCCGCTGATCGCCGACTCCGTGACCCTGACCGTGTTCAACAATGGCGAAGTCGACGCGGACTCGTTCCTCGAACGGGCCGGTGCCGTCACGCTCACCACCGCCGGGCGACGCTCCGTCCTCGCCGCCTTCGAGCGTAGGCTGCAAACCGAAATCACGCATCCAATCTTCGGCTACAAGATCAGCTATCGTCGTGTCCTCGAAGTTCAGGCGCGCCTGCTGGCCCGCACCATCCTCCGCGAACTGCACGAGTATCCCAACTTCTGCACCCGTTAGATTCTAGACTTCGCACGATCCACGACTCATCCGATCGCAAGGAGGTCGCAACCCCAAAGGCTGCTGGCATGCGAAACGTCCACCTCATCGCCTACGACATCTGCGACGCCAAACGCTATCGTCAGGTCTACAAGGCCATGTGCGGCCACGGCGATCCGACCCAATATTCCGTCTTCCGCTGCGAACTCTCCGCCATGGAATTGCAAAAACTCAAGGATACCCTCTGGCCAATCTTGAATCTGGCTGAAGATCGCATCATGATTGTGGACCTTGGCCCATCCAACGGGCGAGGCGACGACTGCATTGAATACTGGGGCGAACCGCGCGTCACGCCGACCGATCACACGGCGACCATCATTTGAATTCACCGTCGAGACGTCCGCTGCCGCAGTTTTCCCAGGGACCGCTCGCAGTCGCAACCTGCTCATTGACAACTGATTTGTGACAAACCCAGACCCGCGGCTCACCCGGTGAAGCCCATGTCACGCGACCCCTCGAAAACTGTCCCTCAACACCAGTTGCCCCAACAACTTAAACCGCGAGCCGTCTTCCGCTCTCCCAGAGAGCGGCCCCATTGAAGCAAATTCCAACTCGTCATACAGTTCGTCGACGTCGCGTCTTCCGCTCTCCCAGAGAGCGGCCCCATTGAAGCGTCCACGGCATCAAAGCGGTCGACTTCGTGGTCGCAGTCTTCCGCTCTCCCAGAGAGCGGCCCCATTGAAGCGCGGATGGTGCGGTTGGTTCGGCTGCGAAAGGCGTGTCTTCCGCTCTCCCAGAGAGCGGCCCCATTGAAGCATCTGCCGGTTACGCTCCTCGTTGTGGGAGTCCGAGTCTTCCGCTCTCCCAGAGAGCGGCCCCATTGAAGCGTCGATCAACCCTCCGTGCTGCGGCACAAACCACACGTCTTCCGCTCTCCCAGAGAGCGGCCCCATTGAAGCGATCCATGCGGAGTGCAGGTCGGGGTTGTCCTTTTTGTCTTCCGCTCTCCCAGAGAGCGGCCCCATTGAAGCCGCTTCAACCTCGACGCTCTCCATCCGCTGCAAGTTGTCTTCCGCTCTCCCAGAGAGCGGCCCCATTGAAGCTCATCCAGGGGCAACGCGAGAGGCGACCGCAAAACGAGTCTTCCGCTCTCCCAGAGAGCGGCCCCATTGAAGCAAGTCCGAGCAGTGCCTTCAGGCGTTCCTCGAATTCGTCTTCCGCTCTCCCAGAGAGCGGCCCCATTGAAGCGGCGTAGTCCTCCCTGATGCGGGTGACGTTCGGGTTGTCTTCCGCTCTCCCAGAGAGCGGCCCCATTGAAGCTTTTGCGTACGCGCCACCACCACCACCGCTGCCAAGTCTTCCGCTCTCCCAGAGAGCGGCCCCATTGAAGCGTGGATAATGCGTGCGGGTCGTTCAACGAACACCCGTCTTCCGCTCTCCCAGAGAGCGGCCCCATTGAAGCACAAGGGACCAGGGAGCAGGGGTCTGCTCCCTGCTCGTCTTCCGCTCTCCCAGAGAGCGGCCCCATTGAAGCGGACGCACTGCTATTCGGGATGGGCGCGAACCGCAAGTCTTCCGCTCTCCCAGAGAGCGGCCCCATTGAAGCTCCTGCTTGAAAGCGGTCGGCGGCTCACCACAAAGGGTCTTCCGCTCTCCCAGAGAGCGGCCCCATTGAAGCGGGTTTGTTGTTGCTGACAAAGTCAAGGATGAAGGCGTCTTCCGCTCTCCCAGAGAGCGGCCCCATTGAAGCGAGCAGATAACGCACCACGTCGGCCTGCTTGTCGACGTCTTCCGCTCTCCCAGAGAGCGGCCCCATTGAAGCACGTCCGTCTACACGCAGCACGGCTACCAGTTATACGTCTTCCGCTCTCCCAGAGAGCGGCCCCATTGAAGCACTTGGCCGGGAGCGGCAAGCTCCAAAAACATGGCTGTCTTCCGCTCTCCCAGAGAGCGGCCCCATTGAAGCCTCTTGCTTGGCATCCAGGCGTTTAAGGATCTCGAGTCTTCCGCTCTCCCAGAGAGCGGCCCCATTGAAGCTTATCATCACATAGTTCTAGCAGTCAAAGCTCACAAGTCTTCCGC
>JAJDEI010000312.1 GCA_029259845.1 Planctomycetaceae bacterium
CCAGTTCTACAGCCACGAGCGTCCTCATCAATCGTTGGACTATCGCACGCCCTGGGAAGTCCACCACAGCCGTCCGCGATGAGCCCGCGATCCATCTAAGGAATTGCGTCCAGTGGTCCGAAGATTGGGGTCCACTTCCGAAGCACCTTGCGAGCAACCGGTTTCTTCTGCGGCGTCTTTCCGGCTTCCTGCCGCAGAGTTTCAAATTCGCCCTGCAGGCTTGGAAGGACGCGGTCGAGGTTGCGAGCTGATTCTTCGATTTGTGAGTTGCTCAGGCGGCGGTTGCCCTTGCGTTTGCTGTCGCAATTGAGAATTCGTGCGATGGTCAGCCGCTTGCAGTTCGGATGCTTAGCGGCAAACTCCAGCCTGGCGGCAAAGATCCGACTCTCGTTTCGGCGAAGCTCGCCGAGGCGATACCCTTCAAGCACTGCCCGAAGCTCGGTCTTATAGACTTGGGCGTAACCCCCCTGAAATTGTTGATAGCGAATGTTCTTCTGTTTTGGTCCTCGTGCCATGGTCCTCCATTGGATGGCCGAACCGCTCTTTCACGAGGCGAACCAAGCCGGTACGACCTGAGTCGTTTGACCGTTGACTATGCGTGGACTTTGCTACTACTGTCGTTTGGGGAAACCGAAACAGTTTGTTCCAACGCATCAGTGACTGTGCTTACCTTCTTGGGCAGTTCGGCTCTGTTAATCCATTTGTGATTCCGTTCAAAAGCGACCGCAACCAATTGCCGCCGCATGCTCTCGTTCAGAGCCACAGTAGCAGGCTTGTGACGGGGTTGTCACGAGGCGAATTCCACCAGGTTGGAAACCGTCCGTTCGCCCTCACATGGAAGTCTCATCAACCTCAGTCCGCACGAGACTCCGGTCTTTTGTTTTTCGACATGGCGGTCACAAGCGATGTAGTGCGACGATACCGCTGCCGCTATAAAGCGGCACCTGAGGTTTGTAGGCTGTCGAGTCCAGTCAATGGCACGTAAAGCGTTGCGCCGCTGTCGCCAGCTGAACTTCTCCAGTATTGGTGGGCGCGGGTTACGGGTTAGTCAGTTCGATAACATGACCTTTGCCTGAATCACTATTCGAACAAGAGCGGACTGACCGCGAGCAGCAGACAAAGTAGGAACCGTGCCAAGTTCTGCTGCGGCCAGCCGCCCACAGAGCGACTTTTGCTTGCTTACCCGCTGGGATGTCGAAGCGTCATGATATTGTCTCCCATCTGTCTATCTCGAATCGTCCACTCCACTTTGATGCACATCTATTCTCCAGCTTGTGGACCGAGCCAGAACCAAAGGCCGATCGTGACTGAGGCAAGAACGACGCCGGTAGCCAATGCCGCCCAGAATCCAAGTCCAAGGCGTTCTGAGAAGGCAATCGGGAAAAACAGCGGCAAGCCAAGCGGGACGAGAACGATCGTCTCACGGGCGAGCCTTGCGACGGTGTTCATCTCCTGCTCTTTATTCCACACGGCGATGAAAGCCACGATGCTCACGATCGGAAGCGTCAGCAACAATGCTCCGAGTCGTGGGAAGCGACCGGCTAGCTCCGATACGCCTGCCACGACGAGACCGGCGACAACGGCTCTCCACCACATGGTTTTACTCCAAAGGAATGCGAACGTTCGCACCGTGCATTAAAAGCCGCATCGGCTGGTTTGGCTTGAATTATTCCACGGAGATGGGCACGTCGAATGTCACGGCTTCAGCACCGGCGGGGACAACACGGAATCGAATGACCACGTTGGTGACGCCCTTCGGAATCGACAATGCTCCTTGAGCGTAGTGGGCAGGTTCTTCTTCGGTTGTTGGTTCGTAGACGGTCGCGACTTCTTTCGCCAGTTCCGTCTTGCCATCGGCACTGAACAGGGCGTTGAAGACTTTCGCGTCGCTGACAGGTTTTCCGTCACGTTCGATCGAAACGGCCGGTTCGACCTCTTCACCCGCGTGTAAATGCTTGCCGTGGTGCCCAAGCTGGATTGTTAGACCGGCGTGTTCTTCAGGTTCGCCTTCCCAGACCAATGCGTCGTCTTCGCCATGTGAGTGACCGTGGCCGCTATGTCCGTGTGCTTCTTCTTTGAAGTTACCTGCGTAGGGAGTGCCGTCGACTTCGGCACTGATGATGCCTTCGTATTCCATGACAGTTGCCAAGCCATCGTGCGTTCCGACGAAGCGGGACGACAAACCACCCGACTCGCCATCAAGAGGCACGGGCAGCAGATCGGTTTGCAGTTGCGGCTGGTTTATTGTCAGCAACAGTTTCTCAGCCGTGATTGGTTCGGGCGTCTTTTCATCGCTCCCGAGAACGTATACGGTCGCTTCTTTCTTGTCGTGATCGACCGTGAACTCAACGTGATACTTGCCGCCGCCCCAGTCGGCGAGTGTTCCGTCATGCGGGCCGGCTCCATGACCATGGCCGCCTTCATCTTCGTGTGGGTGACCGTGATCGGATTCCGATGATGCTCCCGATTGTTGAGCGGGTTCCACGGCCGTCTTGTCTCCACAGCCGACCATGAGTGAAACTGACAGCAGTGCTGCGACCGTAGAAAAAGTGAGCTGAGAGGTCTTCATTGGAAGTTCCTTTGCCAATAGTGGTTGTTGTCCGGGTAACGTTACTTGGTCATGACAGGTAGATGTGCCAACCGTGCACATAGGTTGCACCGTTTCAAACAAAGTGAATTCAGTGGTCGATGTGTTCTCCTAATTCTTCGAGTTCTGTGAGTCGATGGGCGTCCTTGCCGCTGAATCGCCAAAAGATGCCGGGGTGAATCAGGAACTCGCAGAACGTCGAGGTGATGAGTCCCCCGAGAATCACTGTGGCGACTGGATAGAGGATTTCCCGGCCCGGCTCTTGGCCGCCAAGTACAAGCGGCAGCAGTCCGAATCCGGCAGTAAGTGCTGTCATCAGGACGGGGGCGAGTCGTTCGAGACTGCCCCGCAGAATCATTTCGCGACTGAACTCTTCACCTTCCTCCTTCATGAGATGGAAGTAGTGAGTCACCAGTAAAATGCCGTTCCGGACAGCGATTCCGCCCAATGAGATGAACCCGACGAGACTGGCGACCGTCAGTGACTGATTCGTAATCACCAACGCCAGCACCCCACCAATGAACGCGGTTGGTAGAGCATTGAGAATCTGCAAGACAACTCGGACGGACGGGAACAACAACATCAAAACGACGAACATGCCGACGATGGAAACACCAGCCAGCACGACGATGGTTCGGGTCGCTCGCTGTTGGCTTTCAAACTGACCGCCGTATTCAATGAAGTAACCTTCCGGCAGATCGATCTGACTGTTGACGCGTTGCGTGATTTCTTTCACGGCACTGGCAAGGTCGCGGTCCTGTGTATTGCAGCGGATGACCATTCGTCGCCGAGCGTTCTCACGATTGACCGCGTTTGGACCAGTACCGGGGCCGATGTCAGCCAGTTCGCGAAGTTCGATCTGTCCTCGATTGTCGGGAAGGTCGATTCTGAGCCGGCCGAGATTGGCATAGTCGGTGCGATAGTCTTCTTCCAAGCGCACCAGCAGATCAAATCGCCGCTGTCCTTCGAGAACCTGCGACACAACTTCTCCCTGCAGGGCTGTCTGCACGATGTTTGCGACGTAAGCTCGCGTCACTCCGTGGAAGGCGAGGTCGTCCGTGCGAAGTTGGATGTGCAGTTCTTCGGTCTGCTTGATCGGCTCAATCACAGGCGGGGTGATGCCGTCGATATTCTGTATGGTCGATTTGACCTGCTCCGACAATTGTTGAAGCGTATTGAGATCGTCACCGTGAATCTTGATGGCGATCTGAGCGTAAACGCCCGACACCATGTGACTGATCAGGTGAGCCAGCGGCTGTTCCACTTCGATATCGACTCCGGGGACTTCTTCGCCGAGTTCGTCGAGAAGCTGTTTCAGGATGTCTTCACGGCGATGCTGGCTGTCCGGATTCATGCTCAGGATGTATTCGCCCGCGTTGACTGGCGAGGCGTGTTCATCCATTTCGGCTCGCCCGGTTCGTCGCACAAAATGCAGGATGGCACCGTCGGGGTTCTTCTCGGTCTTCTGCATCTCACGCAGTTTCTTGTCGATCAGACCAGACATTTGATTCGATGCTTTCAGCGACGATCCCGGCGGCAGCGTGAGGTTGATCTGCACGCTGCCTTCGTCGAATTCCGGCAGAAAGTTGCGGCCAAGCTGAGTCATCTGCCAGCCCGCGAAACCGACGGCCACCCATGTCAGCAAGAGCAACAAAGCGGGCTGTGCCATGCTGAGGCGAATCAGGTAGCTGACCATCCACTTCATCGATCGCAGCAGGATTCCGTCTGTCTCGGCATGGGCCGCTTTCGATTGTGGCAGCAGGTAGAAAGACAGCACCGGTGTCACCGTCAGTGACACAAGCAGAGATGCCAGGATCGAAATGATGTAAGCGACACCCAGCGGCGTGAATAGTCGACCTTCAACACCGGAAAGTGCGAACAGTGGCAGGAAGACGAGAATCACGACGGCAGTACCGAACACGATCGCACTGCGAATCTCCTTGCTTGCTTCGTACACAACCTGGATCGCTGGCCGTGGTGTTTCGAGGGCGTTGTTCTCCTTCAGTCGACGGAAGATGTTCTCCACGTCGACGATGGCATCGTCGACGAGTTCTCCCATCGCGACGGCCAGTCCGCCCAAGGTCATCACGTTGATGGACAGTTCCGTTCCAGAGAGATAGCCGATCAATCGAAACACGAGCGTCGTAATCACCAGTGACAGTGGAATCGCAGTGAGCGTGATGAAGGTCGTCCGAAAGTTGAGCAGGAACAGAAACAGAATAATGATGACCAGCACGGCACCAATCACGAGTGCTTCCCCGACATTGAAGATGCCACGATCGATGAAGTTGCGAAGTTGAAACAGCTCTGGATTGATGACGATGTCCGCCGTCAGCGACTCTTCGGCTTCGGCGAAAGCGGTTTCCAGCCGTTCGGTCAACCCACGCGTATCGACATGCGGCTGCTTGACGATGGTGAACACCACGCCGGGACGCCCGCTCACGCTCCCGTCACCACGTTTGAACTCCGCACCTTCAACGACGTTCGCGACCTGCCCTAGCAAGACAGACCGCTTCTTATTGGCCTTGATTGGAATCTGTCGGAGGTCTTGGAGAACTTTGTACGGCTCTGGGCCGAGGCGACCGAGGACTCGAATGGGCCGTTCTGTCTCTCCTTTGACCGCGAAGCCACCACTCGTGTTGATGTTGCTGTCTTTGAGAGCCTGTTCGACCTCCTGCAAGGTGACGTCGTATTCCAGCAAAGCTGCCGGATCAATTCGCACCTGATACTGTTTGCGGTCGCCGCCCAGGATGAAAACTTCCGCAACGCCCGTCACCTTCAGGATTCGCGGGCGAATGATCCAATCTGATGTGGTTCGTAGCGACAGTTGTCGAGACGCTTCTGATGGAAAGTCAACTTCGTGAATCTTGCCCTCGATCGTGATTGCTGCTCGCGGTGCTTCATCAACATCGTAGAGTTCACTGCCTTGCGCGGCTGTGTGCCAATCGACATTCTCAGTCTCCACGGCTTTCCAAGTGTCCACGCGGTTTCTTGCCACGGGTCGCCAGACATGAATCGCTGGATGGGAATCTCCGTTCGGAACGAGTTCGGCAATCAAGCCGGTCTTGCCGATGGGATACAACTCGCCATCGTTCGGACCCTGTTGACGGTAGATACCGGCGACAACGATCTGGCCCATGATCGAAGCCGGTGGCGTCATCTGCGGCCGGATGCCTTCTGGCAGGATTCCACCCAGCGTTGTCAGTCGTTCCTGCACCGTTTGACGTGCAGCACGTATCTCGGTGTTCCAGTCGAACTCGATGTAGATGACGTTCAGGCCTGCTGTTGACTGGCTGCGGACAGCCTGCACACCACTGGCCCCCAGCAGTGCAATCTCAATCGGTTGCGTCACCAGCGTCTCGACTTCTTCGGTCGCGAGGCCGGGACATTCCGTAATGATGATGACGCGAGGTCGGTCGAGGTCCGGAAAGACGTCGATCGGCATTTGCGTTGCGAGATAAGAACCGTACACCAGCATGACCATGCTGATCACAAGGACCAGCATGCGGTAACGGAGTGCAAATCGGATGATGGCGTTGAGCATCGTGCTTTCCTCAGTGGCTTGCGTGGACGGTACCGTCCGCGTGAACGTGGACGTCGGCACGCATGCCGCTCGCCGCTTGTGCTTTCAGCACGCGATTGAGCGACGCTGCTGCACTCTGTGCGAGAAAGAGACCGGGCGCGATGCTGCCGTCATTGGCAATCACGATGTCCAAACGGTCTTCGTGCCGAACGTGCACAGGAATGCGATTGAACAAGTCGCCGTTCTGCTGAAAGACATACGCCTCCGGTCCTTCACGAACGACGGCGGCACTCGGCAGAACAAGCACATCGCTGAGTTCTTCAACCGGAACGTGCAATCGCACTCGTTGTCCTGGCCGAAACCGCCAGACCACAAACGTCTCGCCGCCTTTTTCATAGGAACGCGATTGATTCGCGAGGGGGATGAAGAAGTCAAATGTCCGGCTCTCTTCATCGATGGAATTCGACAGGTACCGAATCTCAAACGACTGCTCCAGTGCCGGCCAGTGTTCCGGTTCGTCTTCGGCGAACTCAACGGAACTCTTCCATCCGTTCTGAGCCGCTTTCTCCAGGTAGGGTGCTTCGCGTTTGAACGCGTGTCCTTCCAGATACAACGAACTGTGATTCGCCAGCGTGACCAGTAGCTGCCCGGCCTGAACCTGCTGTCCGAGTTCGGCATTGAGTTCCTGCACTTCAAAGGCGAAGCCATCCTCATCGGCGTTGCCTTGTTGGAACGACGCCTGTTGAATGGTGACGAGTTTTTCGCGGTCTTTGACTCTAGGTGGTGTCACCACTTCGACAGTCGAGACAAACTGACCGTCGGAGACGTCGTCGATCTGTTGCGGATTCAAGCCCCGCGTTAAGAGGTCCTGGCGATGAGCCTGAATGATCGCTTCCTGACGACGAAGTTGATGCTCCAATTCAATGATTTGCGTCTTCGGAATGGCACCTTTGTCTGCAAGCGGGCGAAGTCGATGGAGTTCTTCCTGTATCAGTTGGATTTCCTTGGTCGAACTGAATAGTTCCTTCTGAGTGTTTTGCAGGTACTCGCTGAACAACCGGAGCGTAAAGAGGCGGTCGCCAGGCCGCACCGTGTCGCCGGGAAACGCATGGACTTCGGAGACCACCCCCACCGCCGGCGATGTGACGGCTCGATCAGATCGACCGGGACGATCAACAATCTCACCGGGAACCTGAATCGTTCGCCAATAGGTTTGCGGTCTCGCTGACTTGGAAATCAGTTCCAAGTTCTTGCGGGCCTGGGGTGAGAGCTTCAGAACTTTCGGCTCTTCCACAGGGGCTGGGGAATCGGCAGCGTGCGCATCCGATTCCGGTGACGAGAATGCTGTCATCCATCGATCGCGGGTGAAGAACGCCGCTGCGACGAGGATCGCCACGACGGCCACTTGGCTAAGCAGACGTAGTGATTTTGGGAATCGCATGATGGAGTGACCTCGGAATCGCTGACAACGGAGGGCGATCACGCCAACGGGATGGCGGGTCGCAGACTTCGTCGAATGAGAGACTTCAGAGGTACACGTCTCGCAACGTCATCGAATGGGTTGCGATGGGGAACCGATGAAGTACGCCGGACAGCGGGCAGCCATAGTCATCACGGACAAGACCGGAGACATGGCTGCGAAGGCGTTAGCAGCGAATCGAGAGCAGCTGCAAATACGGCGCGCATTTCGATCGCAGTCGAGGCGGCGAGTGATGCCGAGTGCAGAGTCGAGACACCGCAGAAGTCATCGAGTCGTCGCAAATACTGCACAGCCCGGACAATTCAGCCTGAGCAACCTCGACAACCTGACCGTCATTCCGTAATTGAATATCACCAGCATAAACGGCGTCCGAATCGTGATCCGGACTGTGTTCAGATGGCGACGAAGGCGAATCGTCATCCTCGTGGTGATTTTCAGAACCGTTCAGATGCACATGCGGACGACTGGAGTGCCCATCCGGCTCGACAACCGACGTCCCCGCATGCGAATGAGGCGCAGAAAACAGGCTCTGGCTCACCAACAAGAGAAGAATCAGAATTGTAGAGACGGCTCGGTTCATCGGTTCGCAAGTGGGATGGTTTCGGCAAACTAACAGGCAAGCATAGGTCCGATATGGGTTTCGGTCAATTGCAGTGTCGTGGCGATTGAAGAATAACACGCGTTTTCGCGGCGTTTCCCGGCGTTTTTACTGTCCGCTGAGAGCCTGACCTCGAAGACTGTCGTCACCATCATAGGAAGCGACGTTGGACAGTCCGCCGGTCAGCAACAGCCCGTCAAGTTTCGCATTAGCTTGTGCCAGTTGCCCCAGGGACACGACGTATTTGGTGTTGGCATCGAAGTACGCCCGTCGAGCTGTCAGGACACGCAGGAAATCGAATTCCCCCGCGTCCCGAGTCTCCTGCATCAATTCAAGTGCCTCTTGGGCCATGGGAAGAATTGTCTCTTCGTACTGCCGGACGGTCGCGTCCGCCTCCTGATAGTCACGCATGACACGGGCCAAATCCAGACGAATGCTCATGCGAATCCGTTCCACGTTCTGAGTGGCTTCGCGATACTCAGCATGAGCCGCGCGCATGTTGCCTTGATTCTTGTTGTGAACCGGCAGGGGAAGGCTCAACTGCACATTCGCAAACTCTTTTCCGGTTGCCAGATCGTGACCAAATCCAAGGTGGGTCTTAACGTTTGAGATCGGTTGAGCACGCTGCCGTTGAACGTTTGACCTCGCCCGGTCGACGCGCGCCTGAGCCGCAGCCAACAACGGACTTGTGGCAACGATCTGAGCGAACTCGGTCTCAGCATTGCGAGTCACGTCCGCGGCATCCAAATCGCCGACGAGCATGGCCGGACCAAAATCGGCAACCCCAGCGAGAGCAGCCAACTCTTTCCTCGCCGCTGAATACTCGAACTCAGCCTGCTGGATTGCCAAGTCCACTTCTTTCAACTGAATGAGTGACTGCAAGACGTCCGGCCTCGTGCCAACAGCGCCCTTCTCTCGTGCTTCCGAAATGGTCACACCTTGTTCTGCAACGGTGCGAAACGTACGGGACAGATCAAGACGCTTCTGTGCCGCCAATGCCTGATAGAAAGCCAGACGAATATCCGTGCAAAGGCGTTCACGCTGAGTCTCCACCAACCAGTTCATGGTGTTCACATCGTGATCGATCACCTGCTGATTCCAAGCCAGCTTGTCGCCACGCACAAGAGTCTGTTCGATGAAGAGCGAATACTGATCCGTTCCGGCATCACCCACCTGGGCACCGTTAAACCCGAAAACGGGATTCGGTTTGAGGCCCACCTGTGTCCGAATTCCGCCCGCTCTTGCGGAAGCTGCCAACGCCTGCTGGATCGCTGGATTATTGGAAAGTGCCAATTGCTCGATGGCTTCGAGCGTCAGCACATTCGCCGATTCATATTCGATTGGCACTGGAAGAGCATCCAGTTGTGCGGGAGTAGCCAGAGGCGTTTCGTCCGCAGGGACGCCAATTGCCTCGGCGTCATCGATTTGGTGTGCCACCGTTCGCACGGATGACGTGGTTTCCGGGCTGAACGCATTGGAATCGTCGTCAGCGGTCAACGATTCGTCGGAGTGATCGATGGCAGTCGAATCCGCACGCTTACGTGCCAACGATTGACTCGCAGTTGAACAACCAACGGAGAAAACTGGCACCACTGCAAGTGCGACGAAAAGGTATGGCGTATGTATTCGCATTGGAGAATCCGTGGAAAGTGAATGCATCAGTTCCGACATCGGAATGGATGACATGCGAGCAGACAGAACGTGAGTGGGAACCAATCCACCGAACACTTCTGTTCAGATTCGTGGTGTGACCACCGCAGTGGGGGCCCTCGTGTCGCCGGAGCTAGATGAGCGTCGGACGCGTCCCATCTCGTTGACGTCGCAATGCGGTGAACTCACTGCCCACCAGAATGCCATGCGAATGTGCAGCTGGCTGCTCGGGAGTGATGCTGATCCCGACTGGGATCGGTCGCGAGTGCCTCTTCATAGAATCATGCCGTAACGAGACGGCACGAGAGCCAGGCATGCGAATAGCGAATTGGACGATCAATTGAGGTGCCGACATTCCACGCCCTCCGTTGGCTTGGTGAATGATCTTGTCAGCACGGTTCCTACGCTATCCTTCGACGTTGCCGATGTGTTCACATTCCGAAGTTTCCGGCGGATCCACGAATTCGTCAGGACCGTAAGAACACCCGCCCGCACGACTGGAACAACCCGAATCGATGGATCGAAACAGCATTCCACGTGTAGACGGCGGTGAGAAAGTGGAGCGCCCGGCGGCCGAAAATCGGAGCGCTGTTGTCAGGGGATGACGGAGTCCGAGTGTGGCGAGCGACTCGGACGGGCCGGGTTCCTTTCCTGAGTTCGTCGTGGTGGTCTTGGAGCTTGAGCGTTTCGTGCGACGTCGTTTGGTATCGCGGAGTCGATCGCTCTCGCCGCTGGCTTCAATGATGTGACAACGGTGGGTCAGTCGGTCGAGTGTTGCGCCCGTCAGACGCTCACTCCCGAGGACTTCGGTCCAATTCTCGAAGGGGAGGTTGGTCGTGACGATCAGGCTCATGCGTTCGTAGGCCGTGCTGATCACGTCAAACAGAAGTTCCGAGCCCACTTTGCTGGCCGGCACGTAACCCAGCTCGTCGAGGATCAGCAGGTCGAGCTTGGCCAACTGCTTCCTCAGTCGCATCAGTTCCCGGTCCTCGCGGGCTTCCATCAACTGAGTGATCAGTTCGGTCACGCGGATGAACCGCACACGTTTGCCCTGACCGCAGGCCGCGATGCCCAGCGCGATGGCCAGAGGAGACTTTCCCGTTCCCGAATTGCCAACCAGCAGCAGGTTCTCCCGTTGGTCGATGTCTTCGCCGCGAACCAGTTCGGTCATCAGCAGCTTGTTGACCGACGGCTGAGCCTTGTCGAGCCTGTCGGCGAGCGCGC
This sequence comes from Planctomycetaceae bacterium, assembly GCA_029259845.1. Lineage (GTDB taxonomy): Bacteria > Planctomycetota > Planctomycetia > Planctomycetales > Planctomycetaceae > JAHBXU01. The sequence continues at coordinate 11,063 of JAJDEI010000312.1, forward strand.
CGAACGAAGTCGAACGTCTCCAGCGTCTTAGGCGTGGGGAACTTGGCGGCCTTCAGTCTTCGGCCGGCCGCGCGCCGGTCTCGGTCGATCAATTCCAGCTCACACCGTTGCCGCAGCAAGCCGACGTGATCCACGTTCTCAGAGGCACAGCGGCTGGCCACCTTCGTACGCTCGCTCAGCAGGGTCGGCAGCTTGAGCGCCTTCAGAGAATGCTGCAGCAGGACGTCCGCCACGGGCGGTTTGTTCTGAACGCTCGCATGGTTCTCGACATCGTGCGTCTCGCACCACGTTCAGAACAAGCACGCTGTGTGTGTGCTTTTCGTTTCGGTCTTTCTCAGGGCTCAGCCCCCCATCAGCGTCTGATCGGCGGAAACCGCCACGGGCGGATTGTTCGTGGAGGCCGGACAGGGCACGGACATCCGGTTTTTGTGAGACGTCGCGATGCGGAGCATTCCGGCTCTGCCGGTCTGCGCCACCCGCACCCGTTTCAAGAGCGGACGACCGTCCAGGCAGAACAAGCCCACCGGACGTTCTTGTTGATACTCCACGATCAACGGCAGGGCATCCGCACTCGTCGTTCCCATCTCCAGGCCGCGCTGCACCGCGTGTTTGAGAGCAGTCAGGGAATGACTTTCGAGGAGTCGCAGTACCGCCGCGGGCGGTGGGAAGGCACGGCACCAACTTGTGTGGAACGATGAGACATGACTCTCCCCGCGGCAACCTTTCGGCCGTGCCGGATGAACTCGCGCGGGCCCCTCCCGTCCGGTTCGGCTTCCAACCGTCTGCGCCAGATGCCGAAGCAGACCGGCAAGTCCCGGTCTGCCAGAGGACGGGCCTGATCGAAACCACCGGGCTTCCGACGGCACTGCTACCGCCTTTGTCCTTCCTCCTCCCTGATCGGTCGGCGGACTCCGTTGCTTGCACGGGGTCATAGCAGGTCTGCTCCTTTCCCCAATGGCGCCGGTGACCAGCGATGAGCTGATCGGCGTGGACCAGCTTCACCTCATCGACGGTCGCCACAGCCGTGATCTCGCAATCAGCGGACTTCGTCGGGACCGAATAACTGTTCCGGTCAAAACGGACCAGGGAGAGCGAATCGACGTTCACCGGCTCCACACAGCTCGCTTCAAAGGTTTGCTGGGGGAACGAACGCAGAACAGACCGCTCCTCAGCCAGCAAATGCTCCTTGGGGGCCGGCTTCCCCCGCAACTGACGCTTCAAATCAGCACGGCAACACGCATCCAACTGCCGATTCAATGCCTCCCGGGAATCAACACGCGGCACGGGAACCAGGAAGTTTCGCCGGGCGAAGTCCAGCAGCCGTTCGACAGGTCCCTTCTCGTTGGGGCGGCACCAATGGTGCTTTGCTCCGTTGAGGTTGCGATGGCCAATCACGCATCACGTCTCAAGCAGGGTGGTCTCCGCAAGGAAGCCCGCCAGGGCACCAAGCAGAAATGAGCGGCGAACAGAAAGTGGCTCTTCAGCCTCAGGCCCCGCAGGGGCATTCCCTCCGCCGGTGGCGGGTCGCTGGTCACCTTCCGTTCGCGGCTGCCCACGATTTGGGCGACCGCGATCTTGCTGTTGTCGTCGCTGATCCGTGTCGGCACCCCGCCGAAGAACTCGAAAGCCCGTCTGGGGCCTTCCAGGCATGATTCGGTGCGCTCTCTCGGAAAGGCCTGCCTGGAGACCGCATCCGAGTCCGGCAGTGTCATCACGAACAGCGCCCCCTTGCCGTCTGTTGAAAAACGGCTTCGTCGGCCAGAGCGCGGCAAAACTTGTCCGATCAAGGAGCCGCATCGCAGACATCTCCCGAGATACGTCGGGATGTGGCGACGCCGAGCTGACGAGTTTTGACCGCTTGCAGCCAGAATGAGTTTTTCAACGGGCGGCTAGGTGAGCTCGTCCTCCAGCCACACGTCGGCAAAGCCAAACTCGGCCGGGGCCTCTCCCGGATGATGGGAAAGTGGCAGAAACACCTCCCGATCGTGGTTCCTCCCAGTCCGCACAGCATCCTTGGCGATCGTCTCGCCACCGTCGTCGCCGTGCTCATCACGGAGTCGCTCGAAGATCCGCTTGGCCGTATGACGCTGCTTGCGATAAACTTGCCGATCGCTCTTGAGGATCTCTTCCATGATCGGCAGGAACGGATCCAACTTCGACGGTCGCGGCTTTGTCAGCCGATCACCGGGCGGCTCCGCATGTGTCAGAATCTTCTTCAGCGTGTCCCAATGAATGCCGTATGGGTCACACGCCGGTCGCTTGCTGATCTCACCAGCCAGCACACGGCGGCGAATCTCTGCCCATTTCTCCATATCCGTGAACGCCCTCGACTCCGACTGCCTGTGCGCCAAGCCGTTCGGGAAATCCGAACAGTTTGACCCATCAGCAGCAGGTGATCATCGGGGCGCTCCGAAATCTCACCGCCCGCCACTCTCCGCCGGGCGCTCCACTTTCTCACCGCCGTCTACAGAGGAACAACCGATCATGCCGATTTAAGAGACTGGACTGTCCACAAAACCTGAAGCACCCCAACGAACGCGTTCCTTCGTGAAACCTTCGATGTCGTTGAGGCATGGGGGTTCAAATTCAAATCGTGTTTGGTGTGGGTGAAGAGCGAGCTCGGCATGGGGAATTATTTGCGAGTGTCGCACGAGTTCTTGCTGCTTGGAGTCAGGGGAAATCTGACATTCCGGGACCGCACACTCTCAAGTTGGGTGCAGGCTGGAAGGACCGTTCACAGCCGTAAGCCAGCTAGCAGCCCGTTGAAAAACTCATTCTGACTGCGAGCGGTCGCAACTCATCGGCTCGGCGTCGCCAAATCTCGACGTCTCTGCGGATATGTCTGCGATTCGGCTCTTTGATCTGACGAGTCTCGCCGACGAAGCCGTTTTCAACAGACTGCTAGTGCTCTGTCAGTCATGCTTTGATGGATGGTATTCTTGGGGCGATTGCTCGGGAAGAGCGTTTTTTAATCGCCACGGAGGGTGCCCTGACGAAGCGGTATTGCGTCACGTTGACAGCGGAGGAACGTCAGGAATTGAA
>JAJDEI010000313.1 GCA_029259845.1 Planctomycetaceae bacterium
GCAACGCGCGCCACCAGTCACTGGGCAAAGACTTGAAGCGAGTGGTTTGTGATCGGGCGAGAGCAATGAAGCGAACCAGCCGCCTGCGAGAGAATCCACGTAACAGGATTTCGGCGAGTGCTGCGGCGAGTTGACCTTCCGTGGTCGAAAACGCGGATCGCCCTTGAACGAAATGAATTGGGAGATTGGCCGATTCCGCCAATGTCAGGACGTGATCATCCCAATCGTCAGGTGACGCAGTGGCAATCGCGATGTCCTGTGGAGATGCCCCTTGGGCTAGATGCTGACGTGCCCAACGCAATGCCTCCAGAATCTCATGACGCGGGCTCGCACATGAAACAGCACGGATTAGCGGCTTTGCAGCCGGGCTTCTTTCCACTACGATCCCGGCCGTTGAGACCCATTCCGGTACGTGTCTGGCCTCGGCCATCCAGACGACTTCTGACTGTTTCGCGATTGTCGAAAGCAATGGTCGCCAAACGGGAGACACTTCAGTAGACCCGTGAATTTCAATTCGTCCAAAGATGGTTCGGGCGTGGGCAACTCGTTTCGTAGCCGCATCAACAAGGTCTCGTGGCCGAAGCTGATTGTTGGGTAATTGAGCAAGCACCTCTCGTTCAAGTAAGGCAAGAGATGCAAGGCGATCTTTTGTCCCGGTATCGGTTGCAGAGCCTAACTCGTTGGCAAGGCTTAAGCCTGCCGACCACGCCTTGCCCAAAGTCGTTGCGGCCGCACGCTGAAAACCAGGCAACTCTTTGATGGCGTCAAACTCCCCCAGTGGCTTCATGATTGACACACCGACAGCCGCTTTTACTGCATCTGAATCAACCGGTCGGAGAAATCCACCGGCGAGCCGCGCGGCTAGTTGCTCAATCGTCAATAGGAGAACACCCTGGGATGCGTTGGCGTTGAGTGCAGACCGTGTCCGTTGGCAGCGCCAAGCATGGCGATTATGTACCACCAGAGTCTTATGCATGATAGTCCTGCTGGTGCTTGAGGATACCTTCGTGAGAGGAGAAGTCCGTTTCATACATCGTATGGTTCCCGTTAGTCGAGGCCGGAGAAGGGTATTCGGTTCGCGCTCATCAAAAAGGAAAAGGTGGGCGGCGCCCCGGTGCATGCCAGGCCGGGGCTGCCGCCGCCAGTTCAGGGGCTTACGATTTCACCTCCTCGTCCGCCGTCCACTGTTCATACGCGCGGTCGTAATCCTCGTCGATTTCGGCTTCAACCGAATCAACGTCGTCAAGATCGTCGTCGGAGTCTCGACTTGGCAGTGGCTCCGCAGCGGTCCCGTGGACCCGTTGAAAGGTCCGGCCCCAGACGTTCAGCTCGTCGTCGATTCTCTGAAGCGTCTCCCGCCAGGCGGCGCACAGCCGGGGCTCGGCACCGCTGGACTCCGCTATCGGGCGACCGTCGTCTCCGACGACTTTGCCGAGCGATTTGAACAGCTCGTTCAGCTTGTCCATCGCTTCGCCAAAATCGAAGAGAGCATTTTGGAAGACTTCTGTCGGCGTATCGCCCGCCGAACGTGCCTTTGCCTTCCCGGCGGCGGGAAACTGCTCACGAAGATAGATGTCGTTGACCGTTTGGTCGCCATTGCCCTCCTTGAGCGGGCGGACGTTTCCATCCTCGTCAACGGCGCGAATCGGTTCGTCGTCCGCAAAGTCCTTCAGCGCTTGGCCAAGCTGGTGGACGCCCTGGACGGTGCGCCGCATCGCATCCAGCACTTCGCCGGGATGTCGGCGGTCCGGCTGAGCGTTGTTCGCCGTCCCCCGGTCGGCGTTGATCCGACCACTGACGACCAACGGATATGACGCCCGAACGGAAAGCTCCAGCGAAGCAGGACCGGGTTCAGCGGAACCGTTGGTAATGAAGGCTCGGACTTCCCGCATTGCCCCCTTTACCAGCTCGGTGGCATCCCGGTCGGTCGCCGACCAAGACTGCTGATGCGACGCTTTGCTGAAGGCGTGACGCATATAGCGGCGAATCTGATCGATCTTGGCGCCGTCGCCGGAAACGGCCCGAAGGATCAACGCCGTCGCCAACTGATTCAGCAACTTCGGCGTAATCCGCTTGCGCGTGGACTGGCTGGTCACCGCGACGCGAATCGCCTGCTGGACCCGCTCGTCGTCGGACGTGAAGAGGCCGACGATTCGCACAGCCCGGATCGCCGGGTCGTCCGAGAGGTGGGCATCCTTTGCCTCGACCTTCGTGCAGCTTCCGGCGTAGTAGGAGTGCTCCGTCTTGGAAATCAGATCCTGACGGTACAGTTCATCGAGAACTTCATCCGCAAGAGATTCGTTCTCAGGACCGTCTCCCCACGGCTTGGGCGGGTCCACGTGTCGCAGGGCGACCATCGACTTGACCGCCGTCGGGAATCCGGTGTTGCCGCTCGGATGCTGACGAAAGCCGACAATGAGCAGGGCCGGAATGCGTTCACACCTCAACGCGATGAGTTGATCCGAGTCGGGACCGCGCTCGCAGGTTTCGTTCAGGGCCCTGATCCACTTCCGCAGTTTCTGGTCAGAGCTGTCGTACGGAATGTCCGACGAGCGAACCTCCAAGAGGTTGTGCACGGCGGTTGCCCGCGACGAACCCTCGACCGTCGCCAAGGTCGTGACGGCCTCGGTCCCGTCTTGGTGCAGATAGGTGGTTGCCGCGAGCCACACGGCCTCCATCACCCCCTGTGAGGCGATCGATTCCCGCCAATCGTTTTCGGAGAGAACGAACTTTGCGGCCTGCGCCGACGCCCATTCCAGGTGGTGCCGTGACTCGACATCGACCACCAGTTCCGGCGTTTCAACCGGACAGTCATCTGGTGTCCGAGGCTCCGGAATTGGCCGGAACCTCGACTCTTCACCGCCTTTGCCGGGATCGACGGCAAACGGGTGTCGCCGCGACGGGCCGATCCGTGGATTTCGCGGATCGGGCATCACTCGGCGGCTCCACACTTCGGTCCGGACGCCCATTAGCGTCCCGCCGGGTACGGGGATGAACTCCACCTGCGGGTCCGACGGATCGCCGATGTTCTTTCTCACGGTGGAGGGATCGATGACCGCATCAGAGATTACTTTGGCAGCCTCTTCAGAGAGGCCGAAAGCTTCGACGAGCTTTCCCGCGAGGGTCTTGCGAGCGCTCGCATTTGCGAGTTCGGGCAGTTTCTCGACGGGACGGGGCAGAACGTGATCGTTGTACTTGGACTTCTTCATCGGGAGAATTTCCTTGCAACTGCGCGACCGAAAGGCGGAGATGCCAACGCAGCAATCGAGCTTCTCGGTCGCATGAAAAATGCGAAACCGAGGTGGCAAGGAATCAGAAGAAACCTAGCGCATCCTCTCCCAAGCGTACTCAACTTTGCTGAGCGTTGCCGAGAGCGGCAACGGCAGCGATCTGCTTCATCCGAGGCGTACAACATCTGGCGGATGCTGCGTAACCGCCCTCGCCGAAATGGGACTTCGACGAGGTGATGAGGCATACGGTGCCGTGTCGCGGTGCTGGGATTATAACAGCCCCCGCGAAATCGAACAACCGTCCGGCAAAAATCAACCGGCTTCCCGCAAGAATCAACCGAAACAACCCCTACCTCAGCGATTTCGACGCCGCGCGGCGTCGAACTAGAAACTTTGGCCGATGGGACTGGCCTTCGGATTTGCCGTCCTATGTCAGTTCACCTCAAGCTCTCAACCTGCTTCGGTCACATCGACCGACCGCACGAAGCGGCGATGAGGTTGGCCTTCGCGATGGCCACCTGCTGTTCCTTGATCGAAGCTTCACGCTTGGCTACGTCTGCGTCTTTGTCCGCAATCATTGTCTCGTATTGCAGTCGCGTTGACTCGATCAATGGGGCCGCAAGCGATTCCGTCAGCTTGATCTCGGTCTTGCAGTTTGGGCAGGTGATGGTCGGGTCACTCATGGCATCCATCCAATGGTTCCTTTCTCGGCTCTTTACTTGTCCAGCAGCCGAGGGCTTGACGGGCAGCCTCTGTCACAGCTGAGAACTCATCTCGGAATTCTAATCACCGTGTTGCCGTCAAATCAAAGGTTCTTGATTCAGGGTGAGTCCATCGACGAATCGGCAAGGGCGCGATGAAAACCCCTGCGAGACGCCCCAAGCCAAATGTTGTGCCTGCCGATTCGGCAACAGACAGACGCGATCCCGGTCCGTGTTTCCGCACCAGGAGAACGTGCAGCGAATTGTACCGCCCAGTTCTATTCGGATCCCTGGGACATTTACCGTGCGGGGCGAATTGACCAGTGACGCAATCGTTTCAGGGAGATGCAGCGTGAGAATGGAAGCACCAAAGGGTACCCTTGATGGGCTGATGATGATAACCAAGGTGAGGGGCCATCTGAGGCTGCGCAACAGGCCGCGCTGGCTGCCAGCAACTGAGGTAACCGATACCCTGACTCAATCTCCAAAAGCACAGTCCAGCGGGACGAGCAGGCCGGATCAGCGAGTCACTTGTGACAAACCGTGCCACCGGGTGCCAAGTGCGCTGCGGGCAGAGATTCCACATCGTGACACGTTCTCGCATTGTACGATGGTGACGATGACATGTTCGACGCTCGAACAAGGAGCATTCAGTCCACGACACTCAGGCGAAAGAAAACGCGACACGGACACGACTGAAGCACTCTATTCCAGGACTCCGCAAGTTCAACATCGAGAGGCGTGACATGAGGAATCAGCGGGCGAACCTCGCCGCGGATGTCGGTTCTCTTCCCCTGCGTTAATAACGAAACACCATGACAGTTTCCCACCATCGTTCCACCGGGAGTTAGTCAAATCAACAAATCAATCGGAACACGAGCGGCTAGGATCGCCGATGTCTTCACCTTTTTCATTGGCAAGTGTCTTTCGCTGAGGGCCGACGGCTCTGAACGAGGGGTGATTGTCAACGTGGGGCGTGCATTGCAGTGCGCCAGAGCACGGGAGAAAGGAAAATGAAGACATCAATCAGGCGATATTTCACATCGGTATGGCTTGCGAGAAACCCACGGTTCTCCTTGGGCCGATCGATCGGTTTGCCTCCACCAAGGTGGCCGAGCGACTATGACCTTGCTGGTTTTGTTTACGTCGCAGACGCGGACGATGCATTCGCGCTGACGCAAGGTTGGCCGACAGACCCAAGAACCATTGTGTTGATCGAAGCTCGGTCGGTGTCGATCGATGACGTGTTGGTGACACCCGATGGGAAAGTCTTTCGGTGCGAGCCGAGAGGCTGGTTGCGGATGTGAGAGCGGAAGCCGTTCAAACCTGAGGAGGTACTCTGTACCTCCTCTTTTTTTTGAACTTGCGAGAGACAAATCGTGCCATCTCCTGCCAAGTGGTCATTGTGAACCGATTGCCCACCGCTGATGGTCTCCGGTGCTGTAGCATAAAACGGCATCTGGTGAGTCACTCAAATTAAGGAGCCATCGCAATGAACCCTTTGGCGAAAGAAGAACTGGCGACGAAATGGATGACACACTTCACGTCCGAGTGTTGTGATTTCCTGATTGAGAATCTTGGTAGCAACAGCCATGTGTTCGTCTCGGGAGACTTCCAAACGGATGATGGGCGTGGCTGTTTGGCAGACATCGCAGGTCGGTTCCACCCATCAATCGAGGACACGGAGTTTCCCGGTGTGGATTTTCTCGACCTGATTGGCCTGACGGTCACAACGTCGCACATGATCGGAGAATGGGATCGTCATCGGGATGACGAATGCCAGATGGAATTCGAGCGAGAACTGCGACGCATCATTGAAACGTGGAGGCAGGCTCGCGACTCAGATTTCGAGACAACTGAATGGTGGGTCGAAACAACGGCCGCAATTGGCGAGGACGAGTCGAACTGGCAATCGCCTCAGAAGGAATTGCACCCTTCCCAGACGCACCGAATTCACAGTTCACGCGATTCACTGTTAGGTGGGGTCGAACACCCGAGCGTGCAAGGGTGGCGAGAGCGAGAGACCACCCGCATGGCGCGCGTCAAGTATCAGGCTAACAAGTCCACGTCCAGAAAAACTGAACGCAAAAAATCGACTAAGAACCCGAAGCGAAAGTGGCTGGAATATAGTGATTTTGCCAGTTTACGTGAGGTCATCAGCCAGCCCCCAGCAGAACCCATCGACTCGATGGAAGCAAATGTGGCCCAGCAAATCGCTGGTACGAACGAGCCGGTGGTCTTGCGTCGCCACGATGACCTCAATGGGGATTGTGCAACAGTGGAATCGCACGTCCAGAGATGTCGATGTGGCGATCTAATTCTAGAGTCGGCTCTGGCTTCCAAAAACCTGCAAGTGATCGTGGCGGGATGAACTCGAAACAACACTGGTTTCCCCACTTGTTCCGCTGGGGAGTTGCCTTCAACTAATCAATTTGCGGAGCCGGGACGAAAGCACGGTTCAAAGTAAGTGGCTTCCCGCGTTGACGATCGAAAGCGGTCGTGAGCGAGGGGAGTGAATTCCTCTCCGGCGTGCAATGAAGCACGCGGTGGTTCAGGAGAATGGACAATGCAAACATGGACTGTGAAAAAGCAAGGTTGGCTCAAAGACATCCCGTTCACGGCTGATGTGGTGGCAGTTGTGGTCGCGGACGACGCAACCAAGCTGGGGCGGCAGGTGATCGACAACCTGTTGCACCGCCACTTCGACCAGGATTGGGGTGAGGTCAGCGAGGATCAGACGCTTTGGAATCTGGTCAAGTTGGACCATGCCTCGCGAGGAATCGGCTTCGGCTACAAAACGCCGCAAACGGTTCGCGGTGTTTATCGGACGCTGTGCGGTGCGTCGTTCGAGGTCGTGACCGACATCTTCCTTGCCCGGAGCGATGTCCGAATCTTGCCTGTCTAGGTCTAGGCTGTCGTCCCGCCCGGAAGACGATCCACACAGGAATCGTCTTCCGGGCTTTTTCTCTGCACGCTGGTTGCCATGAGCGCTTGTTTCAATCTCGCCAAGTTACGCTCGTCGAGCGGTCGTGAGGGGGCCGACAATCGAAGTCGACCATCGTCATATGCCGTTAGGGCAACCCCTCTCCGCAAGAATGCTGCTCGCAGGACGCTGGAAGTAGGCGAACTGTGCCCGCCTCGGCCGCTATCCAGAATCACGATCGCCGACCGAAACGGCTCTCGCGGAAGAGGGGCCGACCACGACGTCTCTCTGGCCACTTGACGAATTCTTGCCGCATTCTCCATTCGGATTTCATGCCGGCTTGTTTCTGAGAAATCTCTCAGTGCTCCTTGACATGAAAACAACGGCGACAGGTTGACGGTTTCTCCAAACTGAGATTGTGAACCGCGAACGATCTCCTCAGAGAACGTGAGCAATGGGTCATCGATGCCTCCTGAGTGAATTGCCTGAGAGAGCCGCGTTTCAACGTAGTCACGGGATCTCGGTCGGCCGTAAAACCCGAGACCCAGCGGATTGTGGGCGCGCATCCACTTGTGGCAGCCGGCGATGTAAAAGTCGCAGTAGTCATCCGCGAGAGAGAACGGCAAGTGGCAAAGTTCTTGCGCGCCGTCAATGACGACGAACCTAAGCTTGGCAACGCGAGAGATGGCATCGACGACTTCTCGCACCGGGAACCGAATCCCCAGATTGTCCACGGCCGGGAGACACAATCCGTCACAGCGGTGACGGGAAAATGCGGAAACCGATCGTTTGACAACGTCAGCAACGTCCAACGAACCGGAGAGAATTTCGTCTCGAAGCGATACCTTCGTGATGTGTCTGTCCGCGTGTCCGAGTTGCTCACGCAGGATGCGTTCGTAGCTTGGCCACGTCAGATCGGTAATCAGGATGTTGGTGCACGGTCCAAAGAGCAGACGAGCCGCGAATCTCATGAGCTGCGAGGAGCGATTAGCGACGATGACGCGCGAATCCGATCGAGCGCCCGCAGCGCTTCGCAGGTCGCCTGCAAGTGACTCAAGACCGTGCCAACTGTTCAATGCCGGATAGTGATCTATCAACGGCCTCGGCAACGCTTGGGAACCGTGGCGAAGAAGTCGGTCGAAGTACAGGGAACCACCTTCTTCACCCGCGAAGCGAATGAAGTCGAAGAGTGCAAGCTGAGCCGTCTTCGACATCTGGCCCAGCCGCGCCGTATCCAGGTACAGCTTGGTAGGCAAAACACTTCTCCCTGATCTGCTTGCCCGATCTTACTGTCAGTCGCTCGATCGATCCAGTAACTCGCGGTACGGGACAGCATGAATCGAAAGCCGTTCCCAACGGTTCTCCGCGCGGAGCAGTTCCTCGAAGTCGAATACAAGGATGAACCGAATCGTCTTTGCCTGTGGGTTCAGTTCCTGAATACCAACAGCGCGGTTACCATAGATGCCAAAATCAACACCGAGATCAGGTTCATCGAGAAGGGCGGACTCTCGAACGAGCTGAATCCAGATGCCGTGTCGATGCTGCTCATCAATCCAGGAAAGCAGAGGTTCCAGAGGAAGCGTGTCGGCGGCGGGCCAGAATCGATCAGCGAGGATCACGATGCGTTCAACACTCAGACTTCCACCGGCCTGCATTTCATAGTTGACTTGCATGCTCCGCCGGCCCGGCTCGTCTTGCCAATAATTGGCCGTTTGCACCAGCGCCACCGAACGGTACATATTGAGGCCGGGGCTGCGAAGCAGTTGCTCGTAGGCCAGCCGCCAAGATTCGGTCGTCTCGAATACGATGTTGCCCGATGCGAGCATTTCGACGTCATCCGCCAACTGAGTGATCCGTGTGAGGGCCAGCATTCGATAGATCGAATCGGTCCGCAACGATGCGGAAATCAGATTCTGACCGATCCGTTTGTATTGTTCCGTCATCTCGCGGTCCTTCGCGATGGCAAACGGAATTCCGAGCAGGTCAGTCGGGCGCTCCGTCTCTGCAAGTAATCGCATTAGCGATGCCCACAAGACAAGACACACAAGCCAACCGAGGAAGAGGACTTGGAGATCGAAGCCTGTCACGAGGCAGATGATCGAGAATACAACCGCCGCCGCTGATGGGACAAGAATCGGCAGCCGGGAGCGCCAAGAGCCGCCGCTGTGGGAATTGGTGTTTCTTTCCATTCCGTTACACTACGTCCGCTGATTGCCACGTACAATCGTGGAATTCCCTCAGCACGTTCAGATGACGGTTACGGGAGGTCAGATTCGACGAATTGTAAGAATCGGGGGCAGGCCGGCCCTGTGTCGAATGCACATTCTGCCAGCAACGCAAGTGCCTCGGCCCCACGGCCAAGTTCCAGTGCGTTGAGAACAGGCAAGAGTTGTTCCGAATCGATGACAGCCCAGCAGCGAGCACACGCTGGGCCGTAGGACTCTGCACGATCGAACTGAGAATGCTCTGGAATCACTGAGCGCAGGCCGAAACGATCAAGTGTGACGATAAACGATTGCAGCATGAACAAGCTGTACCATGTTTTCGCGAGAACTGTAAAGCGGCATTAACCGCGATTAGGAGATGCGAATGTTGCTCTTGATGCGAAGGCGAACTTCGTCCAGAGCCTGCTCCATCGCCTGCTCAACGTCATGGTACGTTCCGCTCTTCTTGTTCTTAACAATGACTTGCCAGTCATTTTCGGCAAAAAAGGTCAAGTTTGTGCCACGTTGATGGTTGGAAGTCCGCTTGCTACGGCGTTGGCGGACTGCGTTGGCTGCCTGTCGGTGCGTCATTTCGCCGCCGGCTGCTTTCGTCGCCAATTTGCGCTGAGTAGCGTCATCGGGCAGTTTGCTCAGTTCGTAGGCTGAACGGGCCGCAAGGCTGCCGCCATCAACCTGCTGTTGAACGTCCTCGGGGAGTCCGAGTAGCGCCAGTGACCGACTCACCTTGGAAGGCGTGACGTGCAACGCCTCGGCCAACTGCTTGCCGTTCCAGCCGTTCAGCTTCATCAGCGATGCGAAGGCGCGTGCCTCCTCGATGGGACGCAGGTCTTCGCGCAACAGGTTCTCGACAAGCTGCTGTTCCAATAGCTCCGAGTCGGACAACTCGCCTTCGTGGAAGAAACAGTCAATCGTTGGCAGATCAGCCGCCTGGGCGGCCCGCCAGCGGCGTTCGCCGGAGATGATGACCCAGGATTGTTGCTCGGCTTCCCAGCGCACGCGGATCGGGAACATCTGCCCCTTCGTGCGGAGGCTCTGGGCGAGACGGTTCACGGCTTCTTCCGAAATCTCCTTTCTTGGCTGATTTGGATCGGGTAAGAGAAGGCCGATGTCTAACTTCCCGAATCCGCGAAGCGGTTTGCGCCCGATATCCTTAGGCGAGGCAACAGGGCTGAGTTGGGGCCGCTGCTCATGACGGCGGACGCCCATCGACTCTTCGAGATTGCCACTGATCTGCTGAAGGGTTCTGCGGGGACTGGCCATCAAGCGACGCGTCGTTGTTTGTTTTTCAGAGCAATGCGGTCGAGAATCTCACGGCTCAGCCGGGCTGTCAAATCGGCGGCAACCGAGTTCGGGCTGTAGTTCTGCACCGGCTTGCGGCAGGCGAGCGCCACCTTAAACGCGGACGCTTCCGGGATGACGGTTTTGAACACCAGCTCGCCGTATAACTCGCGAAGCCGCTGTTGATACGTGCGATGAACAAGCAGCCGGCGGTCGGAACGCGTCACCAGGTGTCCCAGAAGCTCTAATCTGGGGTTGAGCTGATGGGCCTGCCCAATTGCTTGATGGACGGCGCGAAGCCCCTGCGTGCCGGGGTCTTCCGGGGGAACGGGGATCAGTGCCCAGTCCGCGGCCAGCATGGCCGACCAACTGCATCGATACAGGTTCGGTGGGCAATCGACCAAGACGATGTCGAATTCTTTCTGGCGCTCAATAAACTCGCGCATCGCGTACTGGGAGAGCCCGGCCGTTTCGGGACAGGGCGTATTGAAGGCGGCAGCATGGTGATTTGCCGGAAATACTGCAATCCGCTCGAATTCCGTCGTGTGAATGAGCCGCTCGTCGTCGGCCGGGAATCTGTCGTCATCGAGCAACGTGGCCACTGTCAGTTGTTCAGGTAGGCATTCCACGAACTCTGACCCGAAGAATCCCTGACTGAGTGAACCCTGCGGGTCTGCGTCAACCAGCAGCACATTGAGGCCCGCCTGTGCGAAGGCGCCGGCCAGATGGAAGCAGGTGGAACTCTTACCGCAGCCCCCTTTTTGATTGATCAGGCAAATCGTCGTCGGTGCCACAAAGCCTCATTGTCATCAGAATTGCCAGTGGCAATTCCGCGTAAGCCGGCGAATTCTCTCTCGATACAGTCGCACGAGGCTGAAAACGTCGTCAAGCATTTTGTTCCACGCAGGATGTCTGTAGTCCGGCAATTCGGAATGTGGCGTGCAGGACGTGAGCAATTGATAGTTGATTGGACATCGACGTGAGTGAAATTCTCGTTGCCGGTACATGCCCAATAACGCTACGTTTTGGGAGAAGTATGATGAACGGGAGTCCGGCATGATGCCTGGACCATCAACGGAGGACGAAGTAATCGGGTAGGCGGCGAGCGCTGATAGAAAAGAAAAAAGCGACGGCGTTGGGAGCGGCGTCGCTTTTTCAAGACTCACGGACAGCCAGATGGGCGGAAGGTGTGGTCAAGCTGCTGACTTGACCTCACCATATTTCAATTTCCGCCTGAGAGTCAACTGGCAAACGTCACGGGTCCACAGGACAGGTTCGTCCTGGAATCATGTTAGTCGCCCTCGATGCCGGGCCAACGGGCCGGTACGTCTTTCGCAAGGGAGTGAAACCGATGATAAAGGGTTCTTGGGAAGTAACAGCGGATCGCCCTGCAGGCGGATACGTGGCGATTCGGGCTGAACTCTTATTCGCCGTGTGGTGGTGCTACGAGAGGAGTACGATCGAGTTGGCCGACGTCCGCATGTGGTTCGCCTTACAGGAAGTTGTCGCAAGGCGCTGCACATTTGAGTCTGGACGGTCGGCACGATTCACGACCGGCGAACTGATGGAATTGACCGGTCAGCAGCGTCGGGCAAGCATAAAAGCGTCTCTCCGGCGGTTGGAGAAAGCCGGGCTGGCCCGGTCGCGGCGTTCGTCGATTACGTTTCCAAGATCGATCGATGAAATCGCACTCGATGAGAAAGCGGAATTTGACGGGCGATTGGCTCTGATTACGAATCGTCGCCGGCGTGTGCCGGTTCCTCGTCGGATTCTCCGTTGGCTGGCAGGCAAGTCACGCCGTGTGCTGATCGCGACGACGTTGGGGCACCTGTTGCGTCTGCTCTATCTGCGAAACGGTGCATGCCGGGCGGACGGCAACTGCAAGGCATCCTGGCTGGCGTTGGTCTTCGCCATCGATGTCCGCAGTGTGAAACAAGGCCGAAGGCGGCTCATTGAATGCGGACTGCTCCAAACTCAAGACGCGCCGCAATGGTATCGGAACCGCTACGGTTGGCGGGGAGCGATTAACTTGCAATGGGCTGTGGATAACTCGGTGCAGAGAAAGCGTCCGAGTCGAAAACGAACACTGCCCCGACAGCGGTTTGTCGCGAAACGACCACCGCCAAGACAAAACCAAAAACTCTCTTCGAGAGATTCAAACCAGAAACCTGCCCGCAGAACGGTTGGTTCCTGCGGAAAGGAACGGTGGGGCCTGGGTGAAGTTGAATTGGCAATGCTACATGACGATCAGCTCACATTGCGACTGCTGGACTGCGCAATCCAGCGGCGGATCGTGGGGACAGGTGACCGCCTGAACGTGTTCGCCGCTGCGGAACACGCCCTACGCGTCGGTTCGCGAAATCCCGCCGGGTTATTCGTCTGGCTGGTCGTCAACCGGCGCTGGGACTACGTCACGCAGGCCGACGAAGACGCGGCCCGACGGCGTTTGCAGCGAATCGAGGATGTACCGGCGTCGCTGCCTCCGGGAATCATTGCAGAGCGATTGCGAAATGGGATTCGGGAAGGAGCTGATCGTCGGTCGGACGAAACGGGAATTGCCCAGATCAGCACTGTGCTTCAGCAATGCCTGGCTGCCTGAAATGCGAGAACGCGGTCTCACTCGACCAACGCGAGCCACCTCGCGCTATTCTCACGAGTCCTGCGGGCTGAATTCTGCTGGTACTCGCGCATGGCGCGGTACAACTCGACCGTTGCCCAGACATCGTTGAACGCATCGTGGCACTCGTCATGTCCGAGCGGCACGTTGAAATACTGGCAGAGTGTGGCCAACTGAAAGTTAGCCGGTGGCGTGAGGTGTTTGTATTCCTGAAACAGCCAATAGGCTCGCTGCTTCGTGCAGAACACACTGTACGCCGCCGGGCAAAAACGGTCGAGCTTGCGATACCACGCATGAATCAAGGGGCCGTCGAATCGCTCGGCGTTATGAGCGACAAGCTGGGCCAGACGATACGGCTGCCCGTTGCGGGAAAGCCGGTCCACGGTTGCATGTCGCCGCAGGAACGCCGAAAAACGCGTCGCCGCCACGTCGGCGGGGATCGCGTATCGTTGCCATCTCTCCCGGTCATAGTGATTCTTCGACAGCGCCCCAGGATCGGCATCCGCTTCGTCAAACTGCACCTTGACCTCGAACAACTCGCACTCACGGTCATCACGGTCGATGGCGATTGCCGCAATTTGAATGATTGGCTTGGTGACTTTCACTTCACCTGCGACGACATCGAAAAAACCGCCAGTTTCGATGTCCAGAAACACCTTCCGCTCATCGAATTCGAGCGACATGCCGGCTACTCCGACTCTGCCAGTTCGGGCACAATCTCGGAGCTGCTCCGGTTCCCGTTCAGAGATCGCTCGGGTAGCCCATCAGCGGCCTGCGGATTCCGTTCGATCCAATCGGATGCCATTTCAGCTACTTCTTTAATGCCATCGCGATTTCGCGCGTAGAAGCGTGTTGAATAGCCTTCACGGTTTGCTGATTTCCAGGCCCGGCTGATTTCATAGTCGAGGTAAGTGTGCCCGTCTTGCGTGCTGCGACGAAAGATGTTGGCGGCAATCGCCGGGCAGGCTTCGCTGCGGACTGTAGTGACGTAGTTGGATTCTCTCTTCTTTTCGGACGGCTTGGGCATGGCTCTCACGGCCTCCATGCTTGTGGGTTGACATTCCCGACCGAATAGCACGGATTTCGATTGGATGTCAACTCATGGAGAAACGATCACGCGGAGATGGCAGAAAGATGACAAAGCCGCTGACTGTGATATGGTTCTTCGCGAACACATCGCCAGAACGCGAGCGTTCTTCGGTGTGGCGTTCGCGGAAGGTCTGCCTGGGAAGCCCCGGATTTACCACCGGGGTGAAGGGAGAATGTGCTGCCTTTGTATGGCAGTCGTTCGGCGTCGGCCGTCAACCGTCGCTCAGTCCTCCGCTTGGCGGCGGATGCATCGAGAGGTGCTTGTCCGTCGCGAGGGGTATTTGTCGGACCAAGTTGTCACCCTCAAAGGTTGCAACGAATCCCGTCATCTGACCCCATTCACCATTCGAATCACGGGCGACCGAGACAAGCTTTGGTCTCGCGGGTGGAAGTTTCATCCGTTTGACCAGAGTCGTGACAAGCAAAGGCCACGCGCGACAAAACGCGCGGCGAGACGATGGGCTGCCCAGGCTCATCATCTTCGGGTGAGAGACATTTTCGTCTTCCTTCATGGAATGGCGGCTTGGTGCGATCAGGCCGGGTCTGTAGGGACTCGTACCGTTTCGCGCCAAGCAGGAAGTCTCAAATACTCCGCCTGCGGGGACAGCCGGTAGCGGTTGCGGTGCCTAACGTGGCATTGCAGGGATCAGGGTGCCGCCGAAGGGCGTCACCTGCGTGAAAGTGTCTTTCCTTTTTGGGAAGCATCGACACACCCGGTCAACGTAGCTCGGTGGGGGAGCCATTAGCGGCGAAAGCCGCGATGCCGCACGTCATCCTTGGCGCGCGGACGAGTGAGGGAAACCTCTTCGTGTGAATAGCTCAACCGACCAAAAGCCCGCAAGGGCGACCGAGTAATGAGTTGGTGCCTGATGGACAGGCGACGCGGAAGTTCGCCCTTCGGGAGCGAGCAGGACGTGTCAGAGACGGGGGACCAAGCAGCCGCGAGGTCCCGATTGAAGCCGAATCGCAAAAGGGTGTTGAGGAGATGCAGTAAGCTTCCGCTTGGGTGTTCGGGAAGCTGAAAGCTAACAGGTCATGCTGAGTGAGACGGAAGCTTGCCGAGAGGCAAGACTCCACCCCAACGGTGCATCAGCGATGCGCCTTTAGCCTGAGGGGACGCAGAGTCCCCGGCGACGTGACTACCAACTCGACGACATGCTTATCACTAATCGGGGAAGGCTTCAGCCGCGAGCGGGTTTGACACCCCGCCGGACAGTGTAGGTCCGATGCGAGCTGATGTCCGGGAGCGTGGTCCGAGGGTCTGCGGCAACGTGGACTTTCAGTAGAAGTCGGCAACCGGAATTGGCGAGAGCCGAGCCGGTGGCTGAGCGGTGGTTCGGGGGAAACTCCGAACACGGTTGCCGCGCGGGGTATGCACTGGCCTCAGTCCTGTCGCAAGACAGGCCGTCAGTGAAGAACTCGCGTGGAGAAACAACCGTGCACGGCAAGGCAGTCGTGACCCGTTCGCTGTGAACCGGGCTTGGTAACCCGGCGAGCGACGACGAAAGGACCGAGGCGGTTGTCGCACACGTGTGCGACGTGAAACCGCGAACGCCATGCCCTGTCCCTCTGGCTGCTCCGGCAGTCGGGGGGACGGTGTTCGAGAGAATTGAAGACGGAGTCTGAATTGTTGTGCCGAGAGGCGCCACAGTTGAGGCAACGCTGTCGGCGGTGACGGCTCGACGCACTTTTGTGCGTGCGAGTCCACCGCGAAGGTTGTGATGCGGAGGTTGGTGGAGTGTGTGAACTGAGTGCGAACTGCATTCGGCTGAGATTGCGCGGACATAGGTCCGCTTTTGTCGACGCATGCTGGAACATGCGGCTGCAATCTTGAACACCCAAGTCACCGACCGCAGTGAGGTTTTCTGAAGACGACTGCGATGCGGTCCTTGCCCTGTTGTTCGCACACTGCGAATGGCGTGAGTGGCAAGGACTGACGCGGCCGTGGTTTTATTTCAGGCCCGCGTTTTGCTGAAGGATATTCAACGAAGGAATCGGTTTCGTGGGGTTGTCCGTCAACTAACCCCACACCTTCTTTCGAGGGCAGTTGAAACGAGAGAGGTCGTCATGGACAGAAAGCAGTACCGTTATGAAGCGCTGAGCGTGGCCGGCTTCGTGGCGCAAGTCGTCCGCTACATATCGAGCGGTCACTACTTCTATGTGCGGTTGCTGATCCCGGAGCACAAGCATCCGCGCACCGTGGATGAAAAACTGCTCAAGCTCTATGACGTGGCTCGTCCGGCGTGGCGGCGCGAGCGGCGCAACCTGAAAAAGTCAGCCGGCATTCACTACCTGCGGCACGACCGGTTGGCCGTCCTGATGCTCACCAAGGGCCGGCACGACGACTTCTATCGGGACCATGCCCGGTCCGTGGCCGACATTCGCCGGCAGGCGCTCAAGGTCTTCGGCTACTCGATCCGCTTCGGCTACTCGGTCGAAGCGAAACGTCCCAAGGTCTCCGTACGTCTGACGGACGAACGCTACCGCGAACTCAAACATCATCTGCTCACGATGGCGACTTGGGAATCGTCTCGCGATCCCCAGCGATTGGAACGCGAGTTCCGGCGGTTGCCGGTCCAGGTCTATGACCCGGTATTCGATCAGTTGCTGGCGATTGCACACCAGGTGAACAGGGCGCGTCGCCGCCGTGGTTTCGCTCCGATCAGCCTGGCCTGTCTGCCCTGCAAGGTGCAGCCGACGAAAGTGTTCGTCGAGCGTGTGCCTTCCGGGCTATCGCATCCAACGGATGATCAGGACCACGAAGATCAGAGTCACCCCGGAAGCCAACATGCACGTGCTGAGCACGAAGTGGTCAATGGAAGTCATGCATTGGGCAGTCATGCGAATGAGATGCCCGGACGAGTAATCCGGTCGCAACGATTGCGGACGGATTCCCGGCGCGACGTGGAGGAATTAGCAACGAGCCTGTCCAAGACGTAGGAGGACAAACTCATGAAACAAAACCAACGCACCCCAGCGGAAATTGCCGAATCATTGAATCGGGCCGAACGGCTACGGCAGACCGGCCGGCCCATCACATTGGTGTGCCGCGAACTCGGTATCAGCCGGCCCACGTACTACCGCTGGAAGCGGGAGTTCGGCGGCATGACGCCCGGCCGGGCCGAAGCCTGGGCGGTCTTGCAGCAAGAAAAGCAGCGGCTCCATCAAGCGCTCAGCGAGCAAGAGCAGCAGGTTGAAATTCTACGGAGCATCGTCGAGGGAAACTCGTCAGCCCTGCTCGCAAACGAGAAGCCGTCCGTTGGCTCGGCCAGCACCTGGCAGTCAGCGAACGTCAAGCGTGCAGGGCGCTCCATCAGCATCGTTCCACGCAGCGTTACTGCCGGCAGATATCCGAGCAAGAAAGTCGGTTGGCCGCGAGGGTGGAAGAACTGTCGCGGCAACATTCGCGGTTTGGCTACCGGCGAATCTGTGCCATGCTGCGGCGTGAGGGGTGGCAGGTGAACCCAAAGCGGATTCACCGGATTCGGCGTCAGCAGGGATGCACGGTCACACGCAGGCCAATCAAGAGACGATCTGGGGAGACCAGAACCGATGAACTGGAAGTGATTCGGGCGGACGGCAAGAACGTGGTCTGGGCCTGGGACGTGATCAGCGGGCGTCTGGATAACGGGCGGACGGTGAAATGGCTGACGGTGCTCGATGAATTCACTCGCGAACTGCTGGCCCTGGAAGTGGCGCGACGGACGTCGGCGGGTTGGGTGATTGAAGTGCTGGAAAAGGTACTCGCCGAGCGGGAACCGCCACAGTATTTACGCAGCGACAACACGCGGCCATTTGTGACCGAACAGGTCGAGAAATGGGTGACGCTAGCCGGAATCCCGATCGTGAATATCACGCCAGGCGCACCGTGGGAGAACGGTCATGTCGAAGCGTTTCACTCGCGACTGCGAGACGAATTGCTCAATGTCGAATTCTTCGCATCCCTGGAAGAGGCGAAACGTCGAACGGTTCAATGGCGTGACTATTACAATCTCGTGCGACCACACGGCTCGCTGGGTTACCTGACGCCCGTCGAATTCGCCGGCAAGAGCTGATCTTGCTGATTGAGGTAGGCGAAGGGTCAGCAATGTTTACTGGACTGTCTCATCGTTGCCGGATCAGTCGATCGGGGCTGAGTGCAACGAAAATTCCCGAGGGCTTCGATAGGGGATTGGCAAGTCCATGCGGTGACGCAGGGCACGGAGTTTAGCCGCGCGGCACGGGAGGTGCATTTCGCCGTCTGCGGAAATGGAAGAGCGCAAAACATCCACCAGCGATGAGGCACAACGCAAGGCTGGACGGCTCAGGGACGGCCGTTGATTGTGCTGGAGTCTGGGCATAGTACGCGCTTCCGTCCAGTGCGAAATTCAAGTCCGTCCCGTCAAAGTAAATATCGTTCACTGCACTGATTGGTGTTGGAAACGTCAATCCATGTTCTGTTAAAGACCACTCTTCAAACAAACGAACTCCACCGAAGCTTTCATGCCAGATGAAGCCTCCCAGCTCGCTCTCGCCAACCGCGTATCCATTCGAAGATACACCGTTAACCATACCTTCAAAAGGATCCCCATTTTCATCGGTGAGCAATGTTAAAACTCCGTTCTCCCAAACTGCCGCTTGCTGAACAGTTTCAAAAACAGTGAAGTCAAAAAACGACACAAAGCCACCCACAAAGTCACCGTCGGAACTCACATCTACAGCCAAACTACTAACTTGGAACGGATCTTCTAGAAATGAAAACGCTCCGTCATTCCAAACGGCCGCCTGTGTAGTTCCAACTCCATTTTGAGCGAGGCCAACGACAACATTTCCAGCATCGGAGATCGCTGCAGCAGCGGCTAGTGTGGGTTGATCGGGAATGGCCTGAATTCCCCCATTTTGACTCCACGTGAATGCATCCCGAGCGCCATCCGCATGACCCGCCGCCACTCCATCATTCGAGACATGAAAAGCTGGTGACTGATTAAACGAACCAAGAAAGCCAACTCCCTGAGCAACGCCCGGATTCTCAACTTCCCAGACAGCACCCTCACCAAGCCCTTGAGAAAGCGGCGAAACCGAATACCCAGAAATAAACTGCCCATTATGCGAAATCCCTGTAGCGAAAGTATCCCCACCCAAAGATCCCAACGTCGTCGAGCTCACAGTCGAGCCATCAGACGACACCGTAAACAGCACCGCCTCATTGGTCTGGGTCGTAGTATTGAAAGTATTCCCCACAAGCAACGCCGTCCCATCACCTAATCTAGTGACACCGACAACATCATTCTCCGATCCCAAATCGACAAAGATCGGTCCCGCTTGGGCATAGTCTGATAGCAATCCCAAGCTGAGAACCGTCAGCAAGATACGCATGACGAAGTTCGGTCGCACCTTGCGCGTCCAAATCGTCAGCTTCGACCATAACTCCGCCCTTCGCTTCCAGCCGGCTCCAATGCCTACAATCAAGATGCCCATTGAAAACAGCATCCATGACGCCGGTTCCGGTACCGCAGCGGCGCCGTCTGGAGCACGGACATATCGACCACTTCCCTCAAGGGCGAAGTGGTAGTCCGAGCCATCCCAGAAGACATCATTGACGGACCGAGTCGGGCTGCCAAACGTCAAGCCGTGTTTGGACAGAGCCCAGTCGTCGAACGAACGAACGTAGCCATCAAGCGGGTCGAAGACCAGCCCGACGTCATTGAACGACCCGCCGTAGAACCCGTTGGTCAGGCTGTTCCAACTCCCGAATGCGTCGTTGCCGAGCACATCCGAAAACAAGGAAAGCGATCCCGTAGAGTCCCAGCCGGCGAGAAGCTGCTCCGTTTCGAAGTTCGCAAAGTTGAACCTCGAGACGTAGCCGGCGGAGTTTTGGCCGTCCGGAGCGATGCCGTTTGCGAAGCTCTCGATCAGAAAAGGATCGTCGAGAAACGAAAATCCTCCGTTGATCCACTGAGCGGCTTGGGCGGTGCCGATGCCGTTCAGCGCGAAGCCAGCTTGTCGGGTGCCGCCGTCGGAGATAGCCCTTCCGATCGCCGCATCTGGCGAAGACAACCCTTGGATGCCGTTCGTCTGGCTCCACGTGTAAGCCTTGCGAGCACCGTCAGCGTCGCCCGTTGCAACACCGGAGTTTGATACGCCAAATGCTGGACTTTGGTTGATCGACCCCAAATGCCCAACCTGGTGAATCTGGCCGGTCGCCAAATCGACCACCAACCCTTCACCAAGCCCGACAGAGCCCGGAGTCAGCCCGTAAGCCGCACCCCAACCGGAGTTACTCGACATTCGAGTCCCAGTGATTGAGATACCGCCAGGGCCGTAGAATTCGGTCCGACTCAGACCCAACGCCGAGTTCAGAATCACGCGCTCCGCCGTGTTGGGGCCATTCCCCCAAAAGGTTGTCGAACTTCCATTGTACGACACAGAGTTCGGGGTGAAGTCCCCCAGATCGAAGGTAATGATACCTCCGTAGGCAGTTTGGACGCTGAGAAACAGCGCCGTGGCCAGCACAACCCCAAGGTTGCAAACCTTGCGAAGCATATTCACTTCCTGTTGTGGAGCATGGTGTCGTGTTTGAACGATCATTAGATCATGGTTCCTTTGTCGTAACGTCGCCGGTAGGTGGTCTGCACCCCGAATTCTGGTCCGACCAATCGGAAACACGCGGAAAACATGTCACCGCGACTGCTGTTTCGCAGCTCGTTTTTTGTCTTGCGGCATGTTGACTTTTCACTCCGTGCGTCGCATAAGCGGATCGTCTTCACGGAGTTTTTATGGAGCAGTGCCAACGAAATTCTTCTCATCTTTTCCAACGCCACGCGCCGTTCGTCGCGGGCAATCGCCGCTTGCGAGAACCGCAAATCCAAGGCTACGAAGCGCTCCGCTCGCACTTCGCCGCCGAACGCGAACCGGCGCTGGTGCAGATCCCGGTGGGATGCGGCAAGACGGGATTGATGGCTCTGTTGCCCTTTGGCATCGCCAACGGACGCGCTCTGCTGGTTGCTCCGAACGTGACGATTCGGGAGACGATCTTTCAGGCGGTTGATACGGCCAGCGACACGTGCTTTTGGCGACGCGCCGGTGTGGCTCCCGTTGGTGTGGAAGGACCATTCGCGGCCCGCATCGATAGCACTGCTCAGTTGACCGACTGTATCGAGAGCCACTTCGTGGTGACCAACGTCCAGCAAATTGGCACCAGCCGTAACCGTTGGCTCGGACGCTTCCCGCACGATTTCTTCGACATGATTTTGATTGACGAAGGGCACCATAACCCGGCTGCGAGTTGGCGGCGGCTGATCGACCATTTCACCGACGCCAAAGTCGTCAGCCTGACGGCGACGCCGTTTCGCAGCGACGGAGCGGCGCTGATCGGCAAACCGGTCTACCGCTACTCGTTTCTGCGGGCCATGTGCCGGGGTTACATCAAGCGGTTGCGGGCGGTCCACGTGCAGCCCCGCGAATTGGCGTTCACGTTCTGCGATGAACCGCAGGAGGTTTCGCTCACGGACGTGATGCGGTTGCGGGAAGAAGTCTGGTTCAGTCGCGGTGTCGCCTTGGCCCCGGAGTGCAATCGGCACATCGTGCGCACGAGTATCGCCGAATGCGAGAAGTTGCGGCAGGCGCGACTCATCAAACACCAAATCATCGCGGCAGCTTGTTCCGTCCATCACGCTGGTGAAATTGCTCGCCTGTATCGTGAAGCAGGATATATCGCCGAAGAAATCCACAGCGGACAACCGAAGTCGCAACGGCAAAATGTCCTCGCGCGTCTCAAGGACGGGCGGCTGGACGTGATCGTGCAGGTGGAGATGTTGGGCGAAGGCTTTGACCATCCGCCCTTGTCGGTCGCGGCCGTCTTCCGCCCGTTCCGTTCGCTCTCGCCGTATGTGCAGTTTGTCGGCCGGATCATGCGCACCGTACGGCAGAGTAGTCCGAACGACCCGGACAACTGCGGCGTGGTTGTTTCGCACGTCGGTTTGAACACGGAACGGCATTGGTCCGAGTTCCGTTCGCTCGACAAGCAAGATCAAGACTTGTGGGCCGGACTGGCCGGTGGTGGAGACGTGACGCCATCGGCGTCTTCGTCGCAGGCGGGTCTTCCGCGTGAGTTCTCGCCCGACATGCTGGTCTCGTCCGAAATTCTGGGGGAGTTTCGTGAATCCCTGTTTGGACATGTCTCGGGGAGTGAGGCCCAACAGCCACTGCCCCTCTCCGACAATGCGTCGTCTATTGCGGGTCCACAACAACGACGTCAGGAAGCCCGCACACTCCTTCAAGAACGTGTCAACGATTCGGTCCGCGAGACGTTGTGGACCACCCGACTGAGCGGCACCGGCTGGCAGATCGGTCGCCGATTTGCGTTCGTACGGCGGCAAAACAACTGGGCGGCCACTCGCCAGTGGACTTACATTGAACTCAACAAACGCATCGGTCGCCGGCCCGCCCCAGGTAAGGAATGGTCGCTGAATGAAATCGAACAGGCACTCGACGTGCTGCCGGACGTCCGCCAGGAGATCGTCAAAAAACTGCAATCCTGTTTTCGCCGTAAGGAGACATGGCCAAGGTCCGCCAGATTCTGAAGCACGTGAGCGTCGAGATTGCCAAAGGGAGCAGACGCTGTCGGAGAAACCGCAATCACGCAATCCTCGCAGGTGAGCCATGTCTGGTGATCCGGGACGACGCCGGACCGTGGAGCCGCAACTACTGCCGCGAGTGCGCCTTGCCAATTCTGAAGTTATGCGCGGCCGACCTGCGCGGGTTTCGCGACGTGCTCTATCCCGAACGAATGAAACAAGCGCGAGTCGTCCACCGCGAGACAGTCGCCCCGGACGCCACTGCGATGCGGCAGGACGTCGAACGAATCGTCGGTCGACCGATGAACGTGACACTCTACCTGCCGAACAAAGAATCGAATTCGCCGGCCGATGTCGAAACGGAACAAAAGCGGTAGTTGTCAGAAGGCGAAACCATTTAATGCGACTCGCTGTGAGATCGAGGAATCCGTGATCCAGATTGACCGGTTGTTGGGAGAGGGATTGACCACGATAGAAGCGTGCGAGTACATGGGAATCAACCGCCGAACGCTCGCTCGCTGGCAAATACGATGCGGTCTGCAACAGAGACCCAACCAGAAACGTCCGGCGGTGAACTTTGCAGATTTCCAACAGGTGCGAAACCATCGACCAAGCTCCATTGGTCGGCGTCGCCGAATTGGCGACCCGACAGGAAACACAATCCCCTACAGTCAAATGACCGCCGCGCCACGCGAAAATCAGGAAAAGCCGTATGTCGTGTCTGCAACGCACGTTGCGGCAGGAAATGCAGTTCGGCACGATTGGCCGCCGTCGTGATAAGGCAGACTCCGGCACGTCACGGTTTTTCGGGGACTTCCGGCGTGTCGGCTTTGAGTTTCGCCATCGCCGCGTCGATCTCTGCGTCGGTGAAGTCTGAGCCAATTCGGGCACTCGGAGGCAGGGTCGCTTTCAGGGCGGCGATGCCGTCGATCGTCACTTTGGTTCGCTGCACGTTCAGGGTCACCGGTTTTTGGCGATCTGAACCCCAGCCGTAAAGATGGCGCAGCCCGGCGTCGGTCACAACGGAGTCGGGGATGTACAGTTCTTCAAGCTTTGGCAATACAGCAATCCGGGCCACCACGCCATCAGTCACCGAGGCTCCATTCTCCGCCAGCACGAGCTTCTTAAGCTGACGAAGCTCGGACAATACTTTCCAGCCGTCTTCTGTGACGTTACGCATGCGAACCGCCCAGAACTCTTCCAAACTCTCGCGGTAACGGGCAACGCGCTGCAAGCCCCTGTTGGTTAGAGGCGTTGTGTCAACACGGAGAACGCGCAGACGCGGCAGTTGTGGTGCTGATAGAAATCCGTCGTCGCTCAGCGGAGATCCCTGAAGGTCCAACTGTTCGAGCTTTGTACAATTAGTCAGATGCCGAAAACCTGTTCCGGTGACCTTTGTTCTATATAAGTACAACTCAAAGAGTTCGCTTAATCCCGCAAGGTGTCGTAGACCATCGTCCGAAACCTGGGTGTCGCTGAGACTGACGCGAAACAACTTCGGGAATCGTCTGAGGTTTTGCAGGCCTCCGTTGGTGATTTGAGAGTGGCTGAGATCAAGAGTCTTGAGTTCCGGCAGTTTCTTCAGGTGCGCCAGTCCCTCGTCGGTCAGCCGAGAAGGATGTGCATCCCTTGCCAACGAGAGCGTCGTGAGTTTCGGAAGATTGGCAATCAGGCGAAGGTCGTCGTCCACCACAGAGGACTCAACCAGACTGATCGTCACGACATCAAAGGGCTTGTTCGGAAGATCCTCAGGTCGCGCGATTGAGGTATCCCCACCAATCGACACTTGCCCCCCAAGCGAGAGTACCATTTCCGCGACACGACGATTGTCGGCTGCTTGCTGCAGATCTCCTCGACCGATCACTTTGCCGTCTCGGAGCACGTGCAGCTCGCCACCAACCACTTTGACACTCACCGAAATCTTGTCCCCGCGTCGCAACACGAAACTGTCTGTGTCGAACTGAAGATCTCCTCGCGTGACGTGCAGAGTCTGTTCTCCCGGTTTCACCGTGATTGCGTCGCCCGACTTGTCGTGTTTTGTGATGCGGAGCGTGTCGCCTGCCGCCGTCACTTCAGCCTGGTCGTCGTGAATTTCAACCGCAATCGTCGTGTCACCAACTTTGAAGTAGAAAATGGCAATCGCCAGCATGGCTGCCAAACCCACAGTGGCTGTCAGGACGGAAAGCAGCGTTCGACGATTGCTCGGTCCCCTAACTGCCTTCTCGGCCAGCGCCGGTGTTGGTACGTCGTCCGGCGTGACAGTTGGGCTAAAGGCTTGGGGATCATCGGAGTCTGAAGGAGCGCCCGTTTCAGACACGGTGTCGAGCAACCGACCGAGAGCGTGTCCCGTCGCGAACGGTGCCAGCGCTAAGGCGACCACATCCGCAGACGGAACGCGTTCGTCCGGGTCGCGAGCGATCATCCGGCCAACCAAGTCTACAAGTTCAGTAGGAAAGTCGTCACGAAACCCTGCCAGTGAAGGAGCCGGCCCGTTGGCCTTAGCCATCATCAGCTTGAGCGTGGAGCCGTGACGGTCAGCCGGGAACGGTGTCCGGCCGCTCAACAGCTTGTAAAGCGTCACGCCCAGCGAATAGACATCGGCCCGTCGGTCAACTTCATGGCTGTCGATGCCTTGTTCGGGCGCCATGTATTCAACCGTGCCCATGATGTGGCTGGCCGCCGTCAAATCCGCGTGACTGGTGGAGTCGGTCTCATGTAGAAGCGCCAAACCGAGGTCAAGCACCTTGACCTGAACGTCGCCGTCCACCGTGCGGGTAAGCATGAGGTTGGCGGGTTTGATGTCCCGATGGACCATGCTGTGCTGATGAGCGTGTGCAACCCCGACCGCTGCCTGCCGGACAATTTCACACGCATCGGCAATGGCAAGCGGGCCGTTTCGTCTCGCCAGTCGCGCGACGTCGATCCCTTCGACCAATTCCATCACGAGATAGTGCATGCCTTCCGCCTCTCCGGCATCTGTCGCTTGCACGATGTTCGGATGGCTGAGCCGCCCGACCGCCTTCATCTCTCTTCGAAATCGACCGACGATTCCTGCGTTGCCCAGTCGATCCGGAGGCAGCAGTTTGACGGCGAAGAGTCGATCGAGGTGTTCGTGCCGGGCTTTGTAGACGGTGCCCATCCCTCCCTGGCCGAGTTTTTCCATGAATTGATACGGCCCCAGAGAGCGAGGCTCCGTATCGGCGAATCCTTCGGCCGGAATCACATCGGAATCTGCTGAATCTGCCGGCTGAATCTCCTGGACGATCGCGACGAGTTGTTCGCACTCCGGTTCCTGCTCAAATTCCGGTTCCGGCCGGGGACCGCGAATCTCTCGGATCAACGGATCGTTGGGGGCGGACTCCAGTTCGCGGACCGTGTCGCCGCAAGCAACGCACGTATCCACATGATCGGCGACCTGCTCGAAAGAGTCCTCGTTGAGCAATCCGATGGCGAAATCGTTCAGCTCTTGCCGATTGGGATGCATCTTGTCAGCCCTCGTCTCTGTGTAAAGTGGTTTGTCTTGATTCTCCTAAGAGTATGACGGTCGCGCCACGCGACATCAGGTGGCGTCGCTCAACTCGCGTCTGTAATTGATGTTATGTCGAAGGGTCCCGTGAGCCAGCAGATGATTGGCGAATTACTCAGGACAAGTCCTCCACTTCGCGCCGCAGTCGCTGGAGTACCCGGTATTTCGCTTGCCGCACGGCTTTGGGCGTCATGTCGTATTCGGCAGCGAGGTCGGCCGAGTCGTCGCCTTCGACGGTTGAACGCCAGAAGATGTTCCAGGTGCGTTCCTCGAAGTCATTCCGAATGATTTCCATCAATCGATGCACAAACGCCCGCTCGGAGTCGGGACTTTCGATGCTCGACGGGTCGTCGGTCGATTCGATTTCATGAAACGGAATCGTGGCTGCCATCTCCCCCATCGGTTGCGGATGCTTGGCTTGCTTGCGGAAATGTTCTCTCAGCAGGTTTTGAGTTGCCTGAAACAACCATTTCCGGAAACTACCACTCCGCTGGCGGTCGAACCCTGGCAGTTTCGACGCCAACAGGCGAAAGACTTCCTGTCCAACATCCTTCGCGTCCGCCTCCTGCAAACCGGCCCGCCGCGCCCAGGCATAGATCCGTGGCGCGTACAACTGCGACACCTTATTCCAGGCTCCGTCGTCGTTGCATTTCGCTCGCTCCAAAAGTGTGGGGGAGGTGGAATCTGACGAAATTGAATCAGTCATGCAGTGCCATCCTGTAGCTCCATTTGCTCACGGCGATTAGAACCAGTAGGTCCAATTCTATCGTGAACGGTCTCAGGGATCATGGTCGCCGAGGGAAGTTTGCCATCCGCCGAGTTGAATCATCCAGCGAACGGCTGGGCGAGCACGGTGCGCGATCAGAGGGAGGGAATCACAAAGTCTGAACCCTGGCGCGCCGACAAACACGGAATCAAAGCATGAAATCGCCAGTATCCTGGATGTCAGCAAACGGAACATACAGTAACATCACAGGCGGCGGGCTAGATTGTGGTGAAGCGCCTGCTACTTCAGGATGAGGATTCGTGGCCTGTAGGTGGCCTGCGAATGAGGCGGTGGCCCCGTAGCTCGTAGCCAGCGTGACCCAACCGCTCATCCCAGCCGTTTCGGGTACCGATGCGTGAGGTGTCGTCAAGCAGGCCTTGCTTCTCTTCCTGCTTCGTAACCCGCGCGAACTTCTCAAAGCTTGGATAGTCCGGCGTTACGAATGAGTCCTTTCGATGCAGGATTGGTGGGTTGTTGCTCTGTGAATAGTCGTAGCAGTTTAGGTCGCGGCTTCTCAGTGACAGCTTGACACACCGGAGCAGAGCCGGATGCGGGTCCGTATCGAAATCCGGATAGATGAGATACGAAGTTTTTCCGGAGTGGCGGTGCAGTTTGATGATATTTGCTCCGTCGATTTCTCCAAGATAGGCTCGTGCGCACCCTTCGTAGATTCGCAAAAGTGGTTCCAGTGACTCCATCGCGCTTTGATGGACATACAACGCATTCGGCAACAGCTTGCCCACGGGGGAACGCTTACATGCCTCGTCGATTGCCTCGGCATCGCCGGCGGTGAAGAGCAAATCGTCAGCCTGCTGACATGCGTTCTTGTAGGTTCCGAAAAACGCTCGAATGTCTCGTTGAATGCTGAGCGGCAATCTCGATAACTGCGGGCGGCGTCGAAACTGAGCGAGTGCCAGATAAACCAACAGGTCTTCAGTTCGACGGCGCCGGATGGTCTCCCATTCCTCGGAACCAGTCACGCGACGGATTAGAGCGAATGCTCGCTTCAACGTACCGAACTCAGCGATGATGGCTTCCGCGTTTTCGCATTCGTCCGGTTCGGACAACCGACCAAGTTCGGTGACAGTTTCCATCAGCGGTACTAGCATGTCTCGATGCTGCTCGAACCGAAGTTCGGACACACGCTTTCGGGGTGCTGAACACCGCCGCCGATACCGATTCGCAACGAACTCTTGCCGCAACGACTCGTCTTTAAAGACGTAGAAAATTCCGGGAGCTGCGGGCAGTGGGTCGCGTTCTGTCTGCTGTTCAACGTATTCCCGCAGTTCGGCTTGCGTGAAGAACTTCTGAAATGTCTCCAGTCGCGTCAGCACTCCGTCGCCGAATGGGACGTGGTTGTTGCCACGGCCAGGAACGACGATTTGCGCCGAAACTGCCAGAAGCCTTCGGCAAAGATCCCACGCTTTCTGCAACGTCTCGTCTCGTTCGCCCCGATCTTCGATGACGTTGATGACATATCCTAGATTGACGACGTCGGCCGGCTGACGTTCGTCGTTGGGGTTGAATTCCGG
Organism: Planctomycetaceae bacterium; assembly: GCA_029259845.1. Taxonomy (GTDB): domain Bacteria; phylum Planctomycetota; class Planctomycetia; order Planctomycetales; family Planctomycetaceae; genus JAHBXU01. The sequence continues at coordinate 28,443 of JAJDEI010000313.1, forward strand.
ATCCCAGCCGCTGCATACAAACCCACTTGATCGCAGCAGAGCCACATCCTCGCCGTGGCCACATCCAAAATCGAACAATGTAGCGTCTTGGCTCAGCAGGCCGTCACGTAACAAACACTTCACTGGCAACGACAACCCGCTTCGTCGGATTGCCGTCTTGTGACGGGCAATTCTCGGCTTCTCCACTTGCATTGGTCACATGCCATTACGGTCTGTCTGGTTGCTGTCTCTGATATCGTCGCTCAAAATACCTGTTGTGAAAAGGCCAGCAACCACAGAAACACCGGTACGTCGATTCGTCGTCCAAAAGCACACGTCTCGTAGTCCGCACTTCGACTTTCGACTGGAAAGGGATGGTGTCTTGAAGAGTTGGGCCGTACCGAAAGGAGTTCCGGACGAAATCGGCATTCGACGATTGGCAATCCAAGTCGATGATCACGATCTGGAGTTTGCTGATTTCGAGGGCGACATTCCGATCGGCGAGTACGGAACCGGCTCAATCGAAATATGGGATCGAGGAACCTACGAATCGCACGTGTGGACCGACCAATGCATCTCATTCACGCTTCGCGGCGAGAAACTATGCGGGCTGTACAATTTGATCCGCTTCCATCATGGCAAGGAACGTGAGTGGCTTCTTTTCAAACGCCGAGAATCACGTCATACTTGAATTGGCGTTTCGTGTAACGAATTGATTGGCCAATCCACGGAACCAGCATTGTAAGGCAGATTATTCGGTCTCATGCGAAATCTTTTCGTTCGGTGCAAATGCGGTGCACGGCTCCAAATGCTCTTGAGCCATTCGGGCGAGATTGCACTTTGTCCGCGATGCCGAACTTCGATCTCGGCTCCACGCCCGAAAGTCTTCGAGCTGTGGGACGGCGAAGAACTTTCGCTCGAAGAACTGCAAGACATTGAACGGCACGATCTCCGAGGATCTGCCACGAATCTGAATGAAACGGCGGAAAACGTGTTGAGCGGCCGTGCCGACATCTCGTCCTCCGCACATGCCGATAGCGAGTTCGCCGCACAATTCGCCGAAATCGCAAACCTGCTCGAATCACACCCGACGCACCCACTTCTCGATTCGTCGGTCAGTGAATGGATCGAGCCAAACGACACATGCCTTCCGTTCAAGTTTCTGTCCTGGTCACTCCGTCTTGTGCTTGAGACGCCGTTTGCCAGAATTGCATCAAGTTGGACCGGCGACGAACGGCTCGTCTGCTTGCTTAGCCACTTGGATAGGGCACGGCAGGCAATCGAATCACGCACGGGATGTCCCGACGAATCCGTGATCGATGTGGCTGCAACGGCTGGGCACGCTACGAGGCACTTGTCCCATACCGGCACGTCGTGGCGGACTTTCTGCGAGATCATCGAACGCCACAACCTGCAGCCGATTTGGCTGGGAATGGTCGCCCCTTCGTTGCATCAGCTTTCAAGCACCTTTTGGAAACGTCATATTGGCGAGTTCTCATCCAAGTCGCTGCGGGAATTGTCTGAGGTGCAGGGTCTTGGTCCCCAGAAGGTGAATCTCATAGTCGACATCTTTCGACAATTGGCCATACATTTGGAATCAATCCCCTCAGAAACGCATCTGGCGACATACTTGATTCCAAAGCCGATTCGGAATGTGAATGTGTGGTTGGAAGAAGTTCTTGGTGAAAAGCGCGTTCCCGACGTTGACGAGATTGCGGAAAGATTCATGCGTCCGCTCGCAATGCAGCTTCGGACTGACCTCACGGCCGAGATCGCGTCGCTGGTCATTCGTCGCATCGGAATCGGCGGCGCTCCCGAAACACTGGAAGAAATCGCGAACGCCGTCGGACTCACTCGCGAACGGGTCCGTCAACTGACAAAACGGGCAACTGAAGTCGTGCAAGTCCGATGGCCGCACGGCAAATACCTATTGGATGATCTCTACGACTTGCTTCGCTCTGCCCCTGATACTCAGCGACAGTTGGCGTTCATCCGAACAATCCTTGACCGTTGCTTTGATGTCGAATTCGCGAAGGGAGGATCGAGGAGTGATGTGCTCTCGGCGTGGCATCAGGCTGGCCGAAAACGGCTTACTCCGATGAAGGAAGACGAAATTGCAGAATGGCTGGCTCGCCGGTTCCCGCGAATCGCACCTGAAGTCGGCGTCGGCTGGATTTGTGAAGAAGTTTCGACATCGAATGGCGACAATGGGGAGGCTGTGTACTTCAGCGACGAGCCACTCGATCGGCTTCTCCACAAGTTATATGAGGACCGGATTGCCGTAACAATGGGAGAAGTTCTTGAAGTCCTTGATGGCGACGAACGAAGTTTGGCTGGGCGGATTGCTCGCGACCCTCGCTTTGTTGAGATTGACGACAAACGAATCCACGCTTCCCATCACTGCTCGATCGAGCGGCATTCGGACGTCTGGTACGTGCGGCTCGCGCCGCAGTCATCTGGCAAAACCCCACGTCTCGACGTGATCTCGATTGAGAATCTGGTTCAGCTTGTCATTAGCGGATTGACGCAAGCCGGCATTGCTGATGCCACGGTTTGGGGTGTCCATCGATTCGCAAACGAAGTGTTGGCACGTATCTATGCGGCGACGCTTCCAGATTCCGTATCGCCGTTCGTGTTACAGGACTTGCTCATCGGCCATTCAAATGGCGTGATTCGACGAATGCGGCGACGACGGCTTCGTTGGGATTGTGCTGACGATTCGATTCCCATTCGCGGCAAACGCGGATGGGTCGGCTACGCCGTTGAGCAGGCCAACATCCCGATGACGATTGAAGAACTCGGAGCGGAATTACGGCAATACTACCAAGACTACGAATTTTACGTACTGCAGCAGCTCTCGCTAATTGACGACGACGAAGGTGAAGGCTTTAGCGGTGCCGAATTCTTTTCCGGAATCCCTCATCGAGTACCACCAATCGTCCTCCCGGACACATGGACGCTGGATGTGGAACGCGCAAACGTTTCCCAAGCCATCAAAGTGATCGCGGACAAGATCGTCGATGTCGGACGGCGGAAGGGATTCCCAAAAACCGAGTTGGAATCGATTCCGTGGTTGATCGAACTGGTCGATTACTATGCGTTCGGCAAGATGAACTGGTCGGACAAAACTCGGACGACCAAGGAGATCGTGACTGATGCGAATCGGTTCTCGAACACGGAATCACATTCAACGAAAGAAGCCGACGTTTCCGAGCCGGTGCAACCCGACGGGGAGGTTTGGGCAATCGATAGTGAAACTGTGGATGACGGGGCCAGCTTGGACAGCATCATTAAGCAGTTGGATGATTTGCTGTGAGTTCCGCGATACGGTGTGTTCAGTCGTCGAAGTCGCCCAATAGCTTCAGCGTCGACGAATCGAGGCCTTCCAATCCTGCAGGCGGCTCTTGTTGCGAAAGTCTGGCGTCTTGAATCACGGCCAACAGGTTTTCCAGTCGGTCACCCGGACGCTTGAGCACGTTGTTTTCCAGATAGTCGAAGCCGCCCGCGATATATTCTTCGAAAATGGTGACGGCGTCATCGGAATCCGTCTGAGCAGGATCAAGAGCCGACACCGATTCCGCGTCGGCCAGAGTCAAGGCGTAGACGAACGCCGCATCCTGATTGTTGTCAAAAATGTGCCAACGGACACCATTGCCCGGCTTGTCCAGCGGTTTTCGTCCAGCAAATCGGTGGCCGAGAGCTGCCGCAAACATCATCGCAGCCGCCTTGGTTTGGAAGATGCCCTCGTTCGTAAGTTCATCGATCAACTTTTCGTGCGTCGCCGGTGGGCGAATTCTGCGGTCGTCAGTCAACTTCCACCTCCACGATCGTCGTTCGCTCGAAACCGTCGTCAGACTCGACGACGTAGTTGTAGTCGGTCCCCCGCAAGTCAATTGTACGGGAACGGTTCTTTGTCGTTTCGAGCTTCAGCACCCATTCGGCCCCAATTCTCGGAAGCAATTCCTCTTCGACTTCACGACGCCACTGGCTTTCCGAGACCATGATGATCACCTGCGGCGACAGCGTCGGCATCCATCGGGCGACTTCGCGACGATACTCAATTTCCAGACTACCAAACGCTGAATCGATCACAAGCGGATAAAGTCCGCCTCGGAAAACGTTCTCCCCGTCTTTCGATTTTTCGAATGTTTCCTGTGCTTTGGCTCCCAAGGCACCAACGAACGCGAGACTGAGCACCTGCTTTTCACCGGTTGAAGCCCCCCGCACCGGCACTTCTTCACCACCAAGGTCTTTCGTGAGCAGCAGACGGAAATCATCGTCCAGTCTGGCCTTGTAATCCTTGATTGCGATTCGCCCCCAAACGTCGGCAAGCTGCTTGGACAGATCGTCCCGGAGTTCATCGTGGCGTAGCTGTCGAATCCGCGACAATGCTGTCACCACATTGGCAACGGCGTCCAAGCGTCGCTGGGCCAATTTGCCCTGTTCGTCGGCCCGTTCAAGATTGCGGATTGCCCGATCGACCTCGGCAATTTCTTCGTCAAGTTTTTCAATGTCGTCTTGTGCTTTCTGGAGCTTCAGCCTGAAGGTGCTCTTCTCGTCGTCAATCTGTCGCCGACGACGTTCTAGTCGTTCCGGATCTTCACCGTGTTCCCGGTCACCGATCTTGTTCGAAAGTTCGCTCAATTCCTCTTCGAGCTGGCTCAACTCTGTGCGAATTGAATCACGTTTCTCTTGCAATCGGTCAATCTCGTCGAAAGATTGCTCCATGCGTGTCTCAAGGGTCCGAGTTTCTGAACTCGTCTTATTCACAACGTTTTCGAGTTCATCAGAGTGGGCATGCTGTCTCCAGTCATCGACCGTCGTGTACTCGGAAGAACCGGGCGACAAATCGCGTCCGCAGATGCACTTTTCGTTGGAAAGAAGGTCCTCAACGAACTGACGTTTGATTGGAGCAGGCAGCTCTCCTTTTTGGCGAGCACGGTCCAGCATTTCCTTGGCTGATGCCAACACATCGCCCGCAAGCCAAAGATAGCCGTTGCCGGAGAACTCACGAGCCAACTCGTCGCGCCGGTCCCGCAGATTCGTCTTAATCGTGACTTCGCGCTTCTCCGCTTCTCCGCGTTGGGCCAGTAACGCCGCCAAGCCGGCCATCGACGCTAGTTTGTCGTCAATTCGATCGCGTTCGGCGTCCAGCGAATCGAGGTTCTTCTGGAGCTGTTCGACCTCGGCCGCTTTTCCCGTCTTCTCTTCGTCAAGCGCTTCGCGACGTTTCTGCGCCTGTTCGCCTTCATCACCGGAATGGCTGGCGATCTCCTGACGCAGTCGTCGTGACAAATCACCATCCATATGAGTGACGGCGCGGTCAAAAAGCTCTATGTCCAGTAACGTGCGCACTCCCTGAGCGATCTGCTGATATGCGTCCGACCGGGCAAGTCGTTCAATCCGCTCACCGTTGAAGAAGAAGAACGGATGGAGACGTTTGGGTAGTAGCCGAAGTAGCGTCTCGTCCGGATTGCGGGACGATCTCTGCTCACCAGTCTCATCTACGAAGAAGAGCGTAACGGATGCCGGACTCACGACCCGACGTGTTCCGTTCTCGTCTTTCTCGACCTCAATTGTCCGCTCGGCAGTGTATTTTCGGTCGCCATCTCGGAAAACAAGTTCGACGGACGTCTTCAACCGGTCGCCCGGATCGGTCGCCGCAAGAGCTGCTTCGTTCTCCAGTCGATCCGAAGCCTCAAAATCGGGAGAGAAATCGTTGTAGAGTGCCCACGTGAAGGCATTCAAAAACGCGGTCTTGCCGGACCCATTGAATCCGTGTAGGACGGTGACGTTGCGGCTACGTTCGGATGCGAATCGAACGGTCTGCTTGCCAGAAAACTGGCGAAAGTTTGTCAGTGTCATTTGCTCGAAGATCATCGGATGGTCTCCGTCAGCACTTTCCACAGGTCGTCTTGGATGTGTCGCGGGCGTTCCATGTGAAGTTTCTGCTGCTCGACCTTGAGCACTGCTGAGAAGAGCCGCTGTTCTTCGTCGGTCAATTCTTCCAAAATTGCGCGCAGCTTCTTGTGACGATCAGATTCGGAATCACTCACGGTCATCATCCTTATCGAAGTCGAGAAGTCCCAGTTGGTCGCGGATGGGAAGAAGCTGATGCATGGCTTCGGGGCCATTGATAGCCAGCTTAGCGAATTCTACGATTCGGTACAGTTCTCGACGAAATAGGCGTCGTGTGATTTGGTAATATGGGCTGACTTTATCGAGAACATCCGGAGGCGGCTCCACGATAAAGTCAAAAATCTCAGCGAAGTCCTTGTCACGAGCACGCCGTAGGATTCTTCCGCGACGCTGAATGAATTGACGTGGGTTCGTACTGCTGGCGAGGATGAAGGCGCAGCGCGTTTCCGGGATGTCAACTCCTTCGTCCAGACAGCGAATCGCAACAAGGCACTGCATCTTGCCGCTGGCAAATCGCCGACGGATTTCATGCCGCGTAGTGAGTGGAGTGTCTGCGATATATTTTGCGACGGACATGTCCAATTCGTGACCGACGGCGCGCGTTACAGCTTCAATCTGTCGTTCAATTCCGGCATCGACATCTGATTCCACCGATCCATCACCGCAGTAGATCAGATTGTGAGAAGTATCATTGCGCGACGAGAGAAGCCGGATCAAGGTCGGAATCTTCTGCGACGCAGTCGCGAGCAATCGAGCGCGCTTTATGAGCAAGGCCTGCAGTATCGGTGATTCCTCGGAATCTTCTTCCATCTGATACAACCTGGCGATTCGCTCTGTCAGCTCAAGGTAATCATTAAATTCATCGTCTTCCAGTTGAACCAGAACCGGGTTGTATCGATAAGGACACAACACGCCGTCGTCGAGGGCCTGCGCGAGCGTGTATTGCGCGACTGGCGGTCCAAAGTAATCGCGGATTGCGGCTGTTCCGTCGGGATCGCGGGCACGTTTCCATGTCGCTGAAAGTCCGACCCGATAGCGAACATTCTTTGGCAACAACCGACGAAGATTCTGTGCTCCGAGATTATGCACTTCGTCCGCGAGAATCACGGTCCGTGCCGGCGCACGCTGCAACAGATTCTGGAACGCATCGGATGCGAAAGTCGCATTGGATACGACAACACTGGCAAGCTGCCGCTTACCGGATGCCAGATTGAACAGGCGCGTGGAAACCGACTCATACCACCGCTGCTGACTGATGGCGCATACGACGGGTTCCAACCCGAAGAGTTCGGCAACCTCGACCCACTGCACGGCTAAATGAATATACGGACAAACGATGACAATCAGCAGCGGGCCACCCACCGATTCATACAACTTCGCAGCAATAGCCAAAGCGGCAATCGTTTTGCCGGCCCCTGTTGCCATTTCCAAGATGCCCATACCGTCGCTGTCGAACCATTTGCGAACGGCATCTTTCTGATGAAGGCGAAGTTTGATGTCGGTGGGAATCGAAAGCGTTTCGTCGATACCTGCGATTGGTCCGACGCTGGTCGGCGATCCATCGACCGGTGCTTCCCCATCGGGCGTCCGCACAGTCGCGGATTCAGCTTCCCCTCGTGCTTGGAGCAATCCCAGACGCGCTGCCTTGGGAAATGGGTAGACTTCTAAGCCGTCCGTTTCGTTGAACCAGAGTGCTTCAAAATGCGAAATCTTCTGCTCGACTCGCCGGCGTTCCGATGGCTCCCAAGAACGAAAAACATCGACGGACTCAAAATTCTGCTCCAACCCCGATCGCGATTCGTTTGCCGAACCTGCGAACGCAACCGCTTCCTTTTCGTCATCGATGAATAAACCAAGTTTTTCGTGATACAATCCACTGCCGTGCGGCGCCTTTCGAATTGCAATTCGGACTTCCAGCCGTCCCGTGGCGACCAACCAAGAGACAAATTCGCCTGTCTGTGAGCCGATGCTGTGGCCGTCGCTTTTCAGTACGTCCAGACGCGATTGGCGAATTAGCGTCGGTCGGTCACGGTAACCGGTCACGAGCGAGTCGATGTCGCGCCGATCAAGTATCGGCGAGCAGACAACTCGCATCACGCCGTTTTGCTCGAAAAAATGTCGAAAACCATCGGGGCAGCTGGCGAACACGCTGCAAGCAAAGAACCCGACCGCCCGATCAAAGCGAACGCTTAGCGGTAAGCACCGTTCGTAAAGATCGCGTGCCAAAGTCGTTTCGTCGCTACGATACTCAAGACGCAGCATCAATTGATTCAGCTTCACAATGTTGGCTACCAACGCCAGCCGGTGGAACGAGAATGCGCGGTGATCGGTCACTTCATCGGAAACGGCCATTCCGGCAATCACCCCAAAGACGCCGCTCGCTTCAGCTTACCGTGCCACATTCCGGCGTACAATCGGCTAGGGCCAAAACGAAATGATGGTGGCGGATTGCACAAGGAGGAAAAAGAATATCGCGTCCGAGTGCAGTACTGTGGCATCGGAGAAGTTGGATGCGCCACAGGCGGATGGCACGAGCGAGATTGGACAGAGTGTACAATCTGATTCGCTGTCACTGAGGTGGCAAACGGGAATGGCTGCTCGTCCAACGTAAGAAGAAACTAACCGTTGTCAGCGAACACGGAGCAATACATTATTCGTCTACAGAGCAACCATCTCGACTTCTTGGTGCCACGGTTGTCCGGCGCGCAAGTTCCGCGCCATTTGCGTAAGTGACCGCACAATGGTGTCTCGAACGGCCTTCGTGTCGCTTATCGGAAGGGTCCACGTGCAACGCCAATACTCCGGCGTTTGAAACTGAAGAACCTGTACGGCGTTTTCGCGCACAGCATCGGGGTCAGAAACGTCCAGTTCACCCCAGTCATATCTTGCGACAAGCGCTTCGGTCATGTGGGTGGTCATGCTTATAATACCAACCTTGCTCATTAGCTTTGAGTCGGCCGTCCATAAGTCGCCCCAACGTTCCTTGATTGGCGACCAAATCGCGTAGAAGAATTCGCACAGGGCGTCATCACCTTCAAGTTCCCGCACTTTTTTTTGTTGGATGAGTGAAATACACTGCTCGATTGCAGCAGGAGCCACGAATCGCTGTTCCTCGTCACCTTGGTCCGAAACCAACGATATGTGACCTCGAAAAGGGCTCGCTTCATCCCAATCGATAATGCCAACGTACTTCAGGTTTTCATGCAATGTGAGTCGCGCGGTCCGAAGACGTTGTGCAAGTTCGTCCTCCTGGTAATCAAGAACCAGCGTGCGAATGTGATCGGTTGGAACCTTTGCCGCTTTCTGATTTATGACGAGGAACTGAAACGCGGTTTCTGTGTTGTCAACACTCAAGAGTGCGACAACACAAATCCTGCAAGTAGGATCAAACTTGTCCATACCGAGCAAGCGGTGCTGACCATCGATTACGAGCCCTGGCTTGTCCGCTTCCCCCATGTCGTCTGGGACATCGAACGAAAGGATTCTCACCGCGACATCTTCCTGATCCTGCAGTCCGATATTTACGTCTGTCCAAGCGTCATCGGGGACGTTAAGCGTCACTGTCACAGCAGTTGGGATGGTGTTCCGTGGATCTTTTTGGAAGAATCTTGAAATGGCACTGATTTTCACCTGGCTAAGCTTTCGCTGCGGTCCATCTGGGTGCTCGGTACGTCTGCGAATTGCTGCCCACTGACGGATTTCGGCCGCTGGGGCTGAAAACATCGCGAATGTTGCAGCGTCGCTCGATTCACGCTGCCTGAAGACGAGGCAAGGAAACTCAAAATGCGGCACTGTACGTCCCTTTATTCTAGCGCGGAGAACAGATTGTGATTTTGAAGATTGAAGAAGTCGCCTAGGTCGTTAGCGTCTTTAAGGCGAATGTCAGTCCAATGGCCTAGTCGTAGAAACGCTCGCTTCAGAGACAGATTCCTCAAAGCAGCGAGTTTTCGCGCAGCGTAGTAGTGCAACGCGAAGCGGTGAGATCCATCAACCGAGTCAAATTCGCTATTGCCCGGCGAGAAGCCGAGGACAAGCGACTGGACATTTGGCATTGCCCATGTGGCGAAATCCGCCTTCTTCCCGCTGTTGCAAGAGTTGCAGGCTGGCAGCAAGTTTTCAACTTCACTGGATCCTCCGTATCTGCGTGGCCAAATGTGGTCGAGGGTATACCTTCTATGTGGGTCAGCGCCGGTGAAGTCGAGTGGAGTACCGCACATGTAGCAATGCGGATGTCGATTCTGCGCATGCCGCTTATAAAGAGAGCGTTGGGTCTCAGAGAGGTGTTCACGTGATGCGTTCACTGCTCGAATTGCCATGCGCAACAAATCGTCAACGAGTTCATACGGAACGAATACTGATTCTCGCAGAAACTCGCGGTATTCTCTTTGTAGAGATGGGTCGTCCGCGTTCCGAGCGGGTCTATCCGGTGTTTCATCGAGTAACGAAGTACCAGCCACGACGATTCGGCACGTTAGGTTGACGACGACAACCTCACGGAAAAACTCAATTAGACCGTCCGCCCGTCCGGTCGGTAAAAGAGCGACCGAGAGCTTGTCCCATCGTACGTCCAGCAAGATCTTGCGATCGACAAAATGAGTCAGCCATTCGCCATCGGTTTGGAAAGCATATTGCATTCGTCTCAGCATGCCTGGTTGAGTGAACAGGAACGTAATTTATCCCCAGCTAGTGCGGAGAACCCCCACGACTAAGTGAGTGATGCGAGTTTGTTAATGGCTTCCACAATTCCACCTGCTGGAATGGTCGTTACGCCAACTCCCCAAGATACTCGGACCGAGCAATCGATTTCGTATTCGTCGAGGCCCATCGCAGTCAGGACGTGACTTGGATTATATCTTGCCGAAGTGCAGGCCGAACCGTTGGAAAAAGCCAAGTCTTCTCGCACGGCCATCATCAAAGCCTCGCTGTCCACTCCAGAAAAGCTGACATTTAGCACGTGCGATTGTGATCGCGTTGGATCACCGTTGATGGTATGGTCGACCGCACGCAAGTCGGCCAATAGCTGTTCCTTGAGCTTCGCGGCTTGTGCGCGTCGCGTTTGGAATTCCGTTGACGCCAATTCCGCGGCCTTTCCAAGACCAACTGCTAGTGGCACCGGCATCGTGCCTGGTCGAAGGCCTCGTTCCTGTCCGCCGCCGAAGGAAATCGCAGACACGGGTGGTCGGCGCCCACCTTGACGTCGGACGTACAAGGCACCGATTCCCTTTGGTGCGTAAACCTTGTGACCGCTGATTGAAAGGAAATCACAGCGAAGTTGTTTCAGCTCCTCCACTTCTTTTCCGTATGTCTGGGCGGCGTCAACGTGAAACAGGGTTGCCGAGTCAGCCAGAAGTTCTGCGATCTCCAGGAGCGGTTGCATCACACCGGTTTCGTTGTTTGCGTGCATTGCGGAAACCAGCAGTGTGTCCGGTCGGAGTCGGCGTTTGATTTCGTCCGGCTCGACGTAACCGCCGGACGTCACCGGAGCGAGATCAACCTCGAATCCGCGGGACGCCAAGTCATCGAGCGGTTCCAGGACGGCTTTGTGTTCGATGGCCGTTGATACGATGTGCTTGCGATTGTGCTCTTCGCCGTATTTCGCCAAGCCGAGCAAGGCCAGGTTGTTGCTCTCGGTTGCTCCGCTGGTGAAAACGATCTCTTCGGGCTTCGCGTTCAGAATCTCGGCGACCTGGCTGCGGGCCGTCTCGACGGCGTCTTTCGCACGTTTGCCGTACTCGTGCGTTCTGCTGCCAGCGTTGCCGGGTTCGTCAAGGAACCACGGCGTCATCGCCTCGAATACGCGTGGATCGAGTGGCGTCGTCGCGTTGTAGTCCAAATAAAGTGGCTTCATCCCTGTCCGTCTCTGTTCATGCGAGACTGCCGTGTCAGATTCGACTCATGCCGACCTGGAAGTCATCCGATAACAAATGGAAGTGAAACTTTCACTTCCATCCGCGTCTTGGCAAGGAGACTATCGCGATGCCAACCTTCGAATACAACTTCCCGGCCATTCGAGGCATTCAAGCTGGTCGTGAGTACTACTCGTCGATGTGTCCGCTCCGCCTTATTCCTCGGATTTTCCTCTTTGACGAGGAAGAACTCAACCCAGAGATGCGGGCGCAGCGAATTCTCAATCGAAGTCGAGTTCCGGAGATGGCCCGCTACATCCTGTCGAACCCCAACGGCTATACGTTCTCGGCTATCACTGCGTCAATCGACGGCGAAGTCAAATTTGATCCAATCGGAACGGGCGAAGGCGAACAGAATGTCGGCCAACTGCGGATTCCGATGAACGCCAAGTTCGTGATCAATGACGGCCAGCACCGCCGCGCGGCCATCGAACAAGCGCTACACGAAACCCCAGAACTCGGTGACGAAACGATTGCCGTGGTTTTTTTCATGGATGTCGGGCTGAAGCGTTCGCAGCAGATGTTCGCCGACCTCAACCGGTACGCGATTCGTCCGACAAAATCGTTGGGTCTGTTGTATGACCATCGGGATGATGGGGCGTACATTGCGAAAGGACTTGTACAAAAAGTGACGGTTTTCACAGATTTGACGGAACTCGAACGCAGTAGCATTTCGAACCGGTCCATCAAACTCTTCACACTCAGTGGCATATACAACGCGACGCAAACGCTCTTGGCAGGCTTGGAATTGCAAACCGTTGATGAGAAGCTGGATTTGGCGGGTGAGTTTTGGAACGAGGTCGCTGCTCACGTTGATGATTGGCAACTGGCGAAGGAACGCAAGGTCAGCGCGGCTGATCTTCGCCGCGATTACATCCACGCCCATACATTGGCTCTGGCAGCGATTGCCCGCGTCGGGAATGAACTGCTGAAAAACCACCGTCGCGGCTGGAAAGCCAAAGTACGGAAGCTGCGTACCCTCGACTGGTCCCGCAGTAACGCTAGAATGTGGGAAGGTCGGGCAATGAACGCTGGCCGCTTATCGAAGAAGTCCGTGAATGTCGTGCTCACCGGGAATCTGATCAAGAAACACCTCGGCCTGAAGCTGGCAACGGGAGAGCGGGAGCTGGAAGAAGAAATCAGGAGGAACACGGATGGCAGCCGCAAAAAAGCCAGCTAAACCGCGATCGGCGTTTGACGAGCTTGGGCTGGCTGAAACAATCAAAGTTCTCTGCGGCGACATCCTTGAACTCTATCTCGGCGACCAGGTTCCTTGGGTCGTGGGCTACAGCGGCGGAAAAGACTCGACGGCCGTTCTTCAATTGGTCTGGATGGCGATCAGCACACTATCGCCGGCGCAGCGTCACAAGGCGATCCATGTTATCTCGACTGACACGCTGGTCGAACAGCCTGTCGTCGCGTCGTGGGTGGATGCGTCCCACGCAAAAATGCGGAAAGCGGCCGCCCAGCAGGGGCTGCCTGTCACGCCGCACAAGCTGACTCCGGAAATCAAGGACAGCTACTGGGTCAACCTGATCGGCAAAGGCTACCCGGCGCCGCGGAAGAAATTCCGCTGGTGTACGGAGCGGATGAAGATCAATCCGTCGAATAAGTTCATCCGCGAGGTCGTCCGCGAGAACGGTGAAGCGATTCTCGTTCTTGGCACGCGGAAGGCTGAAAGCCAGCGACGTGCTCGCACGATGGAGAAACACGAAAAGTACCGTGTGCGCGACTGCCTCAGTCCAAATGCCAGTCTTCCCAATTCGTTGGTCTACTCGCCAGTCGAGGATTGGACTAACGACGACGTTTGGTTGTTCTTGATGCAGGTCAAGAACCCGTGGGGGCACACGAACAAGTCGCTGCTTGGCATGTACCAGGGAGCATCGCCCGATGGCGAATGCCCGCTGGTGGTTGACACGTCCACGCCGAGTTGTGGCAACAGCCGATTTGGGTGTTGGGTGTGCACACTCGTCGATAAAGATCGCTCGATGGAAGCGATGATCAAAAACGACGACGAAAAGGTCTGGATGACGCCGCTGTTGGAGCTTCGTAACGAAATCGGCAACTTCGAGAACGAACGGGAACGTCGGGACTACCGCCGCATGAACGGCCGTGTCCAGCTCTTCCACGACAGCACAGTTCCCGGACCATACAAGAAGGAATGGCGAGATCACTGGTTGCGGCGCGTTCTGGAAGTGCAGAAGGAAATCCGCGAAGTCGGTCCACCGGAAGTTCGCGACATCGAACTCATCTCGATGGATGAATTGCACGAAATCCGTCGCATTTGGGTTTACGAAAAACGTCAGTTCGACGACAGCCTGCCCACGATTTACGAAGAATCGCTGGGCAAGCCATTTCCGAAACCCGATTCGGACGATCACCTGTTGCGGCGCGACGACTGGGACTTGCTGGCTGAAATCTGTGGTGACGACCGTGAATTCTTCCAGCTTCAGGTCAGCCTGTTGGACATCGAACGCGAATTCCGCGGCATGTCGCGTCGAGCCGGAATCTACGAAACGCTTGAAGACCGTATGCGCGTCAGCCAATACGAAAGTGAAGAGCAAGCCATCTCAATTCGTCAGGATCAGGAAAGGCGACGCGACGATTCGCAGCAACGTGAATTCGAACATGCGACTCGGCCACCTCACAAGATATCGCATGATGAAGCCGACTTGGAATCTGTCAGTGATGAAAAGGGTCGGCAATGATTCTGAACGAACTCAAGTTGAACAATTTCTGTCTGTATGGCGGTGAGCAGACGCTGAACCTCGCTCCGATCGGACGTAACGGCCGATCAAAACCAATCACGCTGTTCGGTGGCATCAACGGCGGCGGCAAGACGACTCTGCTGGACGCGGTCGAACTGGCTCTCTACGGTGCACGGGCACGCTGCGCCAAACGTGCGGACGGCAACTACGAACAGTTTTTGTATGAGTGCATCCATCGCGGCGTTCATCCCAGCGACGGTGCGTCTGTCGGTCTGACGTTTCAATATGCTTCCAAAGGCGAAGAACACATCTACGAACTCCGACGAAGCTGGTCACTCCGTCGGAAACGTCTGCGAGAAGATATCGTCCTCTACAAAGATGGCGAAGTGAATCGGGCCTCATCCGATTACTGGAGCGAACTCGTCCAGGAGCTGATTCCGATTGGCCTTTCACAACTTTTCTTTTTCGACGCCGAGAAGATTCGATTTCTTGCCGAAGACGAGACTGGCGACGCCACGCTTGGTGCGTCGATCAAGTCGCTGCTCGGACTGGATCTGGCCGAACGTCTCATCACTGACGCTACAATTCTGGAAAATCGGCTGGCTGAGCGGTCGGAGCTGTTGGCGGGTGATGCTGAGTTGCAGCAGTTACAAACTGAGTTTGAAGAACGTGACGAAGCAGTCCGAACCAAGAAGGTCGAACGTGCCGCACTTGAGAATGATCGGCTTCGAGCCGCGAATGAACTCGAACAGGTCGAAGAGGAATTCTCCAATGTTGGTGGGAAGTTATGGGAGAAGCGGGAAGGTCATCAGCGACGTAAGACGGAACTGGCTGATCGGAAGAAGGAATTGCAACAACAGTTGGTGGCGATAAGCGCATTGGAATTGCCGTTCGCTTTGGTTGTTGAATTGCTGGAACGAGTCCAGTCTCAGGACGAACAGGAACAGACCACGCGTGAGGCGGGTGTCGTCGAGAAGCTGCTTTCCAAGCGAGACGCCCAAATCATCCGACAGCTTAAAAGGGACGGAATCGCCGCTAACGCCGTTGAAGCAGTGCGTCAGTTGCAGAAAAAAGACCGAGAGTCTCGCAAGTCCGCAGCCAAGACGCAGGTCCGTTTAAGGCTCTCCGACGCTGCCAGGACATCACTCCAGCATCTGCAATCTCGCGGCCTCCGTGATTGCTCGAACGAAGCCAGCCGTTTGCTCGATGAACTGGATACAGTTTGCCGGGCGCTCGAAGACTCCGATCACGCACTCGAAGTCACGCCTGCCGATTCGGATGTCACGGAGATCGTTGACCGTCTGAAGGAAGCCACAAAAAAGTCCGCTGTGTTGAATGACCGTGCCGGCAAGCTCGACGCCGCACTCAAATCGCTTCAGTTCGCACGGGATGAAGCTGAACGAAAACTGCAAACGCTACGTCGCAAGCAGATCGACCAGCAGATTCGAGGCGAAGAAGGTACCCGGATGGTCAAGCTGGCAATCCGCACTCAATCGACAATGAACGAATTTCTTCGCCGAGCAACTGCTGCCAAGATCGACCGACTTTCTGGCCTGATTACGGACTCGTTCCGATTCCTGCTCCGAAAGCAGACGCTAGTACAAACCGTTCACATCAATCCCGAGACTTTTTCCATCACGCTATTTGACGATCAGGGCCACGCGGTCCCGAAAAAACGGTTGTCCGAAGGTGAAAAGCAAATCTTCGCGATCTCCGTCTTGTGGGGTTTGGCGCAGGCGTCACCACGACCACTGCCGGCCATTATCGACACGCCTATGGCCCGCCTCGACGCCGAACACCGCAACAATCTGATTCAGCGATACTTTCCCCACGCCAGCCATCAAGTCATCATTCTTTCGACGGACACCGAAGTCGACGAGCGTTATTACAGAGACCTCCACCCCCACATCGCTAGAGCGTACCACCTGAACTACGACGAATCAGCAAAGGTCACGCAAGCCGAAGAGGGATATTTCTGGGAATCCAAAGCCGTCAGAGCTGCCGCAGGAGCCTAACTGATGAGCATCAAGCAATTCCGCCTATCATCGCAGGCAAAAGACCAACTCATCCGGCTGAAGACAAAGACCGGCATCGAGCACTGGAACATCCTCTGCCGCTGGGCCTTCTGCCTCTCCCTTCGCGAACCAACACCACCGACCCCAATCGACGTTCCGGCGGACAGCAACGTTGAACTGACATGGCACACCTTCGGCGGCGAGCACCACGAACTCTATATGGCACTACTGAAAGAACGCTGCGTTCGAGACGGTCTCGAACCGACAGACAGAGTCTTGAGCCGCCAGTTCCGTCTCCATTTACATCGTGGAGTAGGGTACTTGGCTACGCCAAACGCGATTCGATCTATCGGAGATATCCTCTCCCTGTCGACGTCCGCGGCGTCATAGTGGTTCAGGTCGCGCTGAGTCAAATCGAGATCCGTTCGACGATGTTCCGCGTTACTCTTCGCTGTCGTCGATCGTAGAGGCGGGTTGTGCGCGGATCGGCGTGGCCGGCCAGATGCTGGACGTCCTCCAACGGAACTCCCTGGCTCAGCAGATCCGTGATAGTGGCGACCCGAAACGAATGTGGAGACAATCGCGAGGGCAGACCGGCGTCCCTCATCCGACGTTTGACCATGCGAGCCATGTCGCCGGCGGACATACCATTTGTCGTCAGTTCTTTGGTGCGACGAACTGCAGTCCGAAAGAGAGGCCTTGCCTTTTCCGAATGTTCCAAACCGGAAGCTCTCAGGTAGCTGGCCACGAATTGCTGAAGGTCATGGCGGACTGGGATCTCTCGCGATTTCGTTCCCTTTTCGGTGAAACGCAGACAGAACTGATCACTACAGTCGTAGTAGTCGCCGCGTCGGAGTTTGGCAACCGCTCCAACTCGTGCGGCCGTGTATATCAAAATGGCAATTATGGCCCGGTCACGCATTCCAATGACATGTGAAACGTCGATGCTTCGCAGAAGTTTCCGAGCTTGTTGTGCGGTGATTTCCGGAGTCTTTCCCTCGACCACCTGAAGCCGTTCGCCGCGAACCGAGGCGGCGGGATTGAGAATGACGACATGCCTCGTGACAAGCTGGTCAAAGAAATGTCGCAGTGCTGCCAGGTGGAGATTCTTCGTCGCGGGGGAAAGGTCCAGCGAGTCCAGATATTGGCCGACGTTGGCTGGCGCGATCCGAATCAAATCGATACGTCGCTGTTCGCACCAAGCAAGGAATCGGACCACGGCGTGTTTGTAGTTCCTCCGTGTGTGCGCGTTTCGTATCTTGCCGTAGACGAACTCTTCCCAGGCGAATCTCGCCGATGGGCCAGCGCTGGCAACGAGACCGGGGACGGGATGCTCAGCGTCCGGTCGGTCGGCCAATTCATCAGGAACGACGATGATGTCCTTGGGTTGCATCCACCTCCGTGCGGTTGTTCGTCATGCCGAGTGCCTGTTGCGTGTTTCATTCGGACGTCGGTGGCACGAAACGGATGACTGCAACACCAAACACACTCAGCACGAATGAGCATTCGATTCATCAACGCGGATCATCGGAAACTGCGACCAGCGGCTTTTCGCGGACCGGCAAGTAACGCCCCACAACGTCCTTTGTTAGACACTAAAACATGGAAGACACTCGTGTGTCAAACACGATCCTGCGAACCTGGTTGGGCGCAATGAACCGGAGTCGCGAGCTGCGAATTCCTGGCGTAAAGAGTGCAGTTATGTATCCACGAGGCACTACCTCAGCTAACGTGCCCTCACCTCTTCAACGCTGGTTTCCGCCGGCACGGCCAACATCCCGTCCGTGATCCCCAACATGTTGCTGAACTCCTCCCCATTCGCGCCTGGTTCACCGTGAAGATATTGGACATTCCAGTTTCCGTCCTGAGGTCTGTCATCGAGTCCGACCCACACGCCGCCGTAGATGCGAACTTCGATGTCGTCGTCCATCGCCTGCTCTGGATTGTCAATGTTCGCCTTCACTGCCTTTGGACTGCAAACCAGTCGCATCGACGACATGCAATTCACCCTGCACGAAGTAGGCGAACCATTTCCCATCGCGGGAGAACTCCATTGATTGCACGGCTTTCTCATGGCCTGTGGCGAATTCGCGAAGCTTTTCTCCGGTGGTGATGTCCCAGACTCGAACCGCGCCAAACGGGTCGGCAGTAGCAACGACATTCTGCGACGACACGGCAAGGCATTTTAGCAATTGAAGTGGCGAGCGCTTTCGTGATCGGTTGATATCGAGGCCCGTAGTCTTGGCCACCGACCGTTTGACTGATCCGGCGGTTCCGCCGGCGCGAGGCACCTCGTCGGGAGCGTTCCAACCCAGAGTCAGGGCGTCCTCATACTTGCCGGTCTTGATATTTAGGATTTGCACCGTATCGCGCGTTCCGATCAAGAGTTTGGAACCGTCTGCGCTGAATCGAATTTGATACCAGGAATCTCCTGGAAACGGCGCATACGTCAAGCGTTCTCGACTCGCTATTGTGAAGATCTCGATTCCATCCCCGTCACGATCTCTGCGCGTCGCGAGGATGGCAAACAACTTCCCGTCCGGCGACACGGCAACCTGACCAATATCCTGCAGATTGACAGGCTTGAAGGCGGAAATGATCTCCCCGGTGTACGCATTACTGAATTCGTGCTTGTTGTCTGACATACACCAAACAGCATGCTCCTGAATCTCGGAAACTTCGTAAGGGATGAATTCGAGCCGGCCATCCCTGCTATCCACAGCCTGTCGGCGAAGCGTATGGATGTCTGACTCGAACTCGCCTTTTGGAATCACCTGGAGACGCACGAAACTACCCGCTTCACCTTGCAGCAACTTGACGAAGCGGTCCAAGGAATAGCCAAGCACGCGAGTGATTCGGCCGCCTCGCCCTTCGCCGATACCGGTGATCTCATCCCCCTTCCGGATCTTCTTCAGCTTCTGAGCCGGCCCACCGTCGTTGATTTCCTTCACGATAATCTTGCCGCCGCGCAGCACACACGACAGGCCGAGATGGCCTTTTGCAAATCTCGCGTTGTAGTCGAACTTGATGGCCCTGCCCGACCGACTGTCAAGCAGCTTTCGTTTGGATTCGGAAATCATGAAGAGCCGTTCGCCGTTCTTGGAGTAGCCAATGGAAAACGGGGTTTCCTGCAGGTGGCGAACAATCTCCCCGTCCTGTGTGCGAATGAATGAGAGGCGATTTCGCGCCGTGGACACTACGAGCATGCTCCCGTCCGGGGAAAAATGCATTGTCCTCAACTCGAATGGAGATCCGCCCGACCTGAGAAAACGCAGGACATGATGAGTTTCGGCTCGACCAACGGTCGATGCCAGGTGCAATACGAACAGTGTCAGCACGGTCGCGACGACTCGTCTTTCCTGCATGATTGATGCTCCGCCGATTGTTTCGGAATGGGATTTGTTTGTGTCAAGTCAATGCCCGCCTCAATAAGATGATCAGCGCGCCACGCGAAAACCTGCGCCACTCGTTCTGGCACGAGACGAGAACGAGGTTCCAGTGGCACGCGGCAACTAAAACCCCGTCAGATTGGCGAATCAGCCGTCAATCAAAGAGTCTCGTTCGACGCCTTCGTCGGGTAGAGTCGTGGTGTCGAACGGACCGATCTTCCGCACTCGGATCGACCGATGCGTGTGCGACGTCGGACGACTCGCCATTGCTGGCATGTGATTGCCCGCTTCCGTCCACGTGCCAGTGAGCGTCGGCATCATGAACACCGAGTCCGTTGCGTTCGATGTAACGCAGGACATGGAGTAGCTCATCGAGCACCATGCGGATGTCGGTCAGTTCGTCCTTGAGATAATCAAGCTTTTGCAGCCAGCCATCATTGTTGGGCATAGCGGCCTCCTTTCAGGCACAGAAGTGACAGCGACCATGTTGGGTTGGCGATTGCAGGCGCGGTCGCACCGGTCGAGTGAAATCGGAACTGTCGTACCGGCCGGCGAGGATTTCGCGAATGTATCGCAGGCCCTGTTCGTAACCGCACCAGCCGAACGTGATCGATTCGATCTGCACGTCTGGCACACCGGCGCTAGCGGTCTTCCTGCAAACACCATATTCCTGGGCTCCGTCGGCCGACGTCGAATCGTTCAAAAACAGATAGCCTCCGAGTTCGAATCCACAACAACAGCACATCGTGTGTTCGGTGAGCCACTTCGCCAGTTCCTCGGGGGATTGAGCTTGCTGGACACACCAGATTCGTTGGTCATGCAACATGGCTTTCTCCATCAGTTGGAACGGCTCGCGCCGCTGAGTTGGCAGAACCGATCCGTTTCCATCTCGCTCAGTTGGCGTGCGAAAAACTGGCCGCGATGTTTCCAGAACAGTCGGAAGCGATCAAAACCCTCTGCGAAGGCAAACGCATTGCCGTTCATCCAGCGAGGCGGAAGCACTTCGAGGTAGTCCCACCACGTCTGCTCCTCGATTGCAACGATACGGCCTGCCTGTGAAAGCAGCTCGATGAGTTCCGCACGTGACAAATCCCACGGTGGAAGTTCGATCGGATCGCCTGAGGTGAGTTCGGTGAGAAACCTGCGGAAGTTCTCCTGTGACTTTGCTGTATGGGTCATCGTAGACTCCTCCACGTTTGCTGCTGCACCCGGCATGCGCAGCGAGAATGAGAGAACGGGCTCTGCCGGTGCCCATCGCAGTCCATGAAGGGCCAGCAGCAGGCAACAAAACCCGCCAAAAAACGTTTGCGTGCCACCGACCCTCGACAGAAACCGTGGAGCAGGTCTCTGTTCAGAGCCGAGTGACGTGGACTTCCCTGACCGGGAATTCAAGGAGCGATGGGAGCCTCACTCAAGGGAGGCTCAACAGATGTGCTAATCCAAAACTGTTCGGTGGCCGATGGTCTCAAACATTGTTGAAAACCAGGGGCCACCCGGACGCATTCTGATCGGATCAGAGCAGCGCCCGTTCTCGGGGTTCAGCGGTTGTTGCTGACGGCAACATCGCCGGGCGGCTCAGAAGGAATCGTCGCCCTCCTTGTGATGGCTGCCGTTTCTGTTATCGTTCGATGCCGCGACCGCCTGCTCGAAAATCCACGAGTGGCAGCGGTCGAGCACCTTGCCGACCAGCGGCAGGTCGTCCCGTCCGAAGCTCGCGGAATCCTTCCAGTCGTCACCATCCTTGTAGAGCCGCGACACGGTGACATTGTGCCGCGTGCCGTTCTGGGTGTCGTTTTCCCAGATGGCGGCCCGGATGCGGCCGAGACGAATCTCGTGGACCGGGCCGGCTTTCTTCGCAGTCTTTGACATGGTTCTGTCCTTTCATTGGAGACAGAGTGAAGAAAGGAAATGAGCCGCCGCAATTACGGTTGCGGTTTGACAATCGGCTCTAAACGGGAAAGCCCGAACGTCTGCCGGGCTTCCTGACATTCCTCGCTGCCTGCGGGAAACAGCACGCAGACAACGGGGCGCGTGGGATAGATGCCGCAGTGGTTCTCGCTGCCCAAGAACGGGCAAGCGCCGTTCGTCAGACAGTTGAGATAACCGATCTCACCATCCAATCCCGGTTCCCGAAGCGGCTGCATCTGTGGGCCGATTCTCGGCTCACGCAACAGATCCTCTTCGAAGACATCGACCAACTTAGTGCGGCAACAAGCGCCGCAACCGTCGCATTCGTAGGTGTCATTCATGCGTTGATCTCCTCCAAATCAGAAGAGAATCGACACGAACTGCTGAAGCCCGCATCACTATCGAAATCGACCAACAGTTCGGTGATGTCGTCGGCATACTCGGCGCCGGCCCCGTGCACGTCCCAATCGAAGCGGTCGAGTACCTGCCGTGCAGCCGACTTCGCATCGCCGGCCACGATTCCGGGGAACTTGATGCGGACGACCGCGTAGCAATGCACGGAAAACGTCCGAGCGTCAGCTATTTCGTCATCCGCGAAGCCCAGCTCCCGAAGCTTGGCCAAGGCGGCCGCGTCACTGGGAAACCGCTGGCAAGAGTCGCAGCGTTCCACGGCAACGCCGGGAGCCAGACGACCCTTCTCCATCGCGGCAATCACGCCCGATACACCTGAATAGAACGTACCGGGAGACTCACATTCACAGGGTTCGCGCGGGTGAGGCATCGCTCACCTCCTTTCTGCAAGGGATCATGAGAGTTGACAGTCGATTCGGACCGACTCACGCCGCCAGTGCCAGAAGCTGGCTGATCTTGGCGTCGAGTTCGGCACGGTCGCCGGCAAAGTTGATCGAGCCGGAGAACCGCGTCAGCGCATCGACCAAAGAAAAAACGGTCGCCCGCCCGCGACTCATCGCATTGGGCAGCGCCCCTTTAGCGAGCTTGCTTGAAATTCCGTGCTCGCCTAGAAGTTTCAGCACACTCTCAGCGTCCTCGCCGAACGGCTGGTGCATCGCCTTTTCAATGACGGCGGCAAATCCGTCGCGCCGCTCATCACGGCGGGCAACGAGGCGTTCGATGTGCCGGCGGATTTCGTCCAGCGCTTCACGCACGTTGGTCGTGTGTTTCCGCGAAAATTCGACGACTTCGCAGGCGTCCCATACGATGTGGTTGCCACAAATTCGCTGGTACCAGAAGGTCTGAATGCCCAACGAACGGCGACCGACTTCGCTGTTCCAGACAAAAAACCCCGGCGCGAACTGTTCTTCGCCGATTTCCGTCCAGCCGTTCGGATCGATCAGAAAGCCGAACAGATCCTGCTCACCGCAGTAGAGTCCCGTGCCATGACCAATGAGCGCGGGCTGCGGCGGTTCAAAGTCAGAGCGGAACTCGGCAATGACGTCGAGCAGTTCCTCGTTCCAGAGCCGGGTGTAGCTGACACCGTGAACGGCTTTCGTCGTTCCTGCGGTCGTCAACAACTGAATCGGCTTGGATGCACTGGGCAGGGTCTCGCGGATGGCCTGTGCCGCCGTCTCCGGTTGCAGCCGATTGATCGTCTGCCGACTGACGCCGCACAGACCGCAGAGTTGGCCGAACGACCAGTCGTTGAGATGACACGGCGTGCCATCTTCCAGTGAGATTTGCAGCGATCCATTTCCCTCGGGAACGAGTCGCTGCGGAAGCTGCCACAGTTCCGTCGATTCCCGCCGTCTGCGGCGACATTCCTCATGCAACGCTTCAAATGACTCGAAGCATTCATCCGGCTCCCGCTTGAATAATTCGCGATGTGCCTTGTCGAGATTAGCCATAGTTGCCTCTCCTTCACACGAACAGAATCGTTTTTCCCGACCACAACAGTCAGGCCGCAGACCACCCGTAACGGGAAGCCTGCGACCCGACCGGCAGCCGGTGTGAAGGAAACGCAACAGCCTGAATTGATTGAGAAAACCTGAAGAGACCACCGGCCTCCCAACCTCGCCACAGGCGAAGTCGAAAGGCCGTTACCACGTCTACCCAAATCGAACTGTTGCTAAAGATTTCATGACCACAAGTGATTTCCTTATCACGAATCGCGGGAATTGTCACGCACCGCCCAGACAAAAGATAACTGAGCGACCGCCCGCCAGGGCTGGGAGCGGTGAGACGGGAAGAAGTGAGTGTGCAACGCAGACGCCGTTCGTCAATCACTTGTCGCATATGAATACTGGCCGCAGACTCGTTTTTCGGCAAAGGGGGCACTCGAAGAGAAATCGCGGAGAGTCCAGGGGGAGCCTGTTGGAACTGCTTTTTTCCGTCAGGGACGATGGGAAAAAGTCGCGTTAGCGACCCGCAAGGGCAGCTCGAACAGCAGCAGCCGGAGGCGGCCCTTGACCGCAGCGATATCATCCCAATTGCCGGTTGCCGAAATGAATTTGAGGTCGAATTCGAGAAAACTCATCGGCCACGCGAAGACAACCACTGCCAATCAGGGTGCATCTGGAAATCTGCCTGGAATCGCACCAAACGCATCGATAGACTGACACCGCTCAGCTCAGAAAAGGCGAGTTCACTGAATACCTTTTGCGTTCAAAACATCAAGACAATCCGGTTTCCCTTATTCGCCGTCAAGGGAGTTGATCAACAAATCAATTGGATGGCGAGCCAGCCCTCACAGCATCACCGGGGCTGCCAATAGAAATGGTGATGCCAGATTGACTGAAGGAGAGAACGAGATTGTCGCGTCATGAACCCAAGGGTGGGCTCTCAAGAAGCGACAGCAACTGTAGGAGCAAGATGCTCATGAAGAACGTAGTGGCCCTGCGGGGCAAACGCGTCGAAGATGCGAAGTCAAACCGTAAGCACGCCTGCCGGTGCCTGGAGTCGTTTCCACACGGTAGCGTGTTGGCGCAGATCAACCGGCACACGTCGGTAGACGGCGTCGCGTATCGATCGTTCACGATCGATCGGTTGTTTGACACGGCCGAGGGGATTAGGAAAGGAGAAATCTTCCTGACAGCGGAGGGCATCCGAAACTGTCAGAAGGCCCTGCGGTCGGTAAAAAAGTGGCGGCGCAACGAAATTCGTGAACGCCGCCGGAGAATGTTGCGGAAAGTGCTCGGCTTATAAAGCAACAATCCGCAATGGACTGTGAAACGTACGGCGAGGGGACCCTGCCAGGGGGCACTCGCCGGAATCTCATGGAGCACGAAGCTTATGAGACGACTCTTTCCGAATGTGTACTACAGGCTCCTTGTCTTTGGCAAGGAGCCTGTCGCATTCTTGGGGATCCGATGCGCAAAGAGCGTTGATTTGCCTGCCGATCAGGGAGTCAGGAGTTCTTTCTTGACCATGATGTCCCCATACTTGTTGAGGAAGTTCTGAATTCTTTGTAACAATTCCTGGGACTTGCGCGGATCTCCGCCACGATATTGCGGGAAACCGCCCATGGGGCGGTCATTCCAGCCATTCGCGGAAGTCTTGTACATGAGTTTTCTGAGTGACTCAAAGCCGGGTTCCAACATTCTGGCGGCTTGGAGGGCTCCGAAGGAAACGGGAGTCTTTTCCGCTTCGCGTTTCCAACTGTCTTTGCTGGTCGGTTGTGCGAAGCCGGGTGTGACGAATGGAGTGAGATAGGTCTTCATCGCCGGCCACTCCCGTTCAAATTGCCGTACGAGTAGCTCTCGATTTTTTCGATCAATCTCTGCTTGGAGGTCGTCATCCCGTTTTCGGCGCGCGGCAGCCTCTTCGTCGTCAATTCGTTTTGCCTCCTGTTCGTCACGGAGCCGGTTGGCTTTCTCGCGAGCACGCTCGATCGATGCGGCGCCTTCGCCTTTCGCACGGATCGTATCCGCCTTCGCCTGGGCGACCGTAGCGTTTGCTGCCATGCGGGCCTTTTCCGTTTCTCGTTCCAGCAGGGCATTGGCTTCGCGGAGTTCGCGGCTCTTTTGTGCGGTGATTGCCAATTGCAGCGTGTCTTTTCCTGGGACACCGCGCGCACGGGCGGTCGAAAGCAGTGTCTTGACTTGCAGACGCGCCCGGCGATACTCGTCCCTGCCGGCTGTGGCCTTTTGCGTGAGTTCGTCGAGACGGGTCAACATCGTGTCTTTCGGTCGGTAGGCATTGAGGTGGTCGGCGAAGGCGAGTCGAACCGATTCTGTGAGCGTATTGATGGCTTGTCGGACGTGATCGGCGTGCTGACGATCTGAACGGGGCTGGCTCTCGATCGCGCGATACTGCCTGACGAGGTCGGCGTTGGCAGCCAGGAGTTGTCCCTTGGAATCTGTCAGCAAACTCAGTACGTCGTCATCCCAGTCCCGTATCTCCTTCTCCCATTCAGCGACGAGAGTCAGAACTCGATCGGCGCGTTCGATGCAATGTTTTTGATCGACTTTCGCGTTGGCCAGTTCGGCGCGCTGAATCGCCGCTGCCGTGTTGGCTTCCAGCGCGGTCAGGGTTTCTTCCAGGTTCATGGGAGTCGTTGGCTCATCGTTTGACGGATCTTGCGGATCGTCGTCTACGATTGCCGGACGTTCCGTTCCGAAAACCCAACTCTTGACGTGCGGTCCCAACTTCGCCATCAGAACAGCGAGGAAGAGCAATACAGCGCAGACCCAGACGGGTGACGAGAATCGAGACTTCGGTTGGGATCTATCGACGCTGTGGCCATTACCGGTTTCGCCCAGATTGAAGCCTTGCTGGGCCGCGCCGGCACCCATCTGTGCGAAGAACCAGAGGATGCCGATGATGCCGACGATGATAAATCCGGTCCAGAATACAGGCGTCATGGATGAGCTCCCGTGTAATCGAGTGTTCAAAGGAATCGAATTCGGCGTCGCGTGAATCCTGATTCACCGAGAATGCGTCCGCCCTCTATGTTTGTCCTCCGGAATCAGGCGGCTGGTAATTCGGCGGAGAATCTGGCTCGAAGGGCGAGATCGGCTCCGGCAGATCATCGGGGATTTCCGGCCAGTTTCTTCGAGCGCGCTGTTGGAACAGTTTTTCAGAGATGTGGAACATCGTTCGCATGGGAAACGGGCGGAAGAACCGGGTGTAACCGCTTCCCTTCGAAAAGTGAGCGACGCTCAAATCTTCGGCATAGCTGGCCCACAAGAGCGAATTTCGATCGAACGCCGGCCGGTACTCTTCCCGGCGTGCGGTTGATTCGCTGTATCCGGAGATCGTGCCATCTCTGTCGTAATTGGCGGCGAATGTTGTGCTGGCGAGCGTCTCAATGAATTCGCCGGAAGCCTTCATTAACTGGTCCTGGTGGTCCAGGTCGCTGGTACGGAAAGACCAGCGGAACGCGGTGTTGAGAACCGTCTTTGTGAGATCGGTCGATCCTTGTTTGAGATCGGCGAGCATCTGATTGGAGAGGATGAATGAGACGTCAAGGCTGCGAGATTGTTCCAGGATCGGGCTGATGTTCGTGCCGACCAGTTGTTGGAATTCGTCGATGAAGCAGTAAACTTGGTGACGCGATCCAGGCGACATCATGGTGGCGGAGTTGAGCAGCGCGTAGAGGGCAAACTTCGCCGCCTGCCGATTGGCGTCGCCGCCGAGGAGCGCCGGCACATAGAGGTAGACAACTTGCGGTTCGACAAACAGTGATGCCATGTCGATGGACGGACCGGCGACGCGGTTGAGAGGTTCGCGGCGGGAGAAGGCATCGACTTCTTCACGGATGTGAAATGCGTTGTTCCATTCTCGATCGGACATGTGAGCAAAGTAGTCATCTCGCGTGCGGGGGTCCTGGAGCACGCGGTGGAGCGCGCCCAGGGAAGTGATGTCGTTGCGCTCGCGAAAAATCCGACGCAGGACATGCTGCTGGATGTCGGCAAAATACCTGCCACCAAGCGTATCACCGTAGCGCAGGCCGAAGGAATCCATGACCAGGTTGGCTTGCTGATCGGGGTCGATGTATGGGAAGTAGGATTGGCCGAGCGGGTTGAAAGCAAATGAGGAGAAGCCCTGAAAATCGCGGTACCAGCGGAAGGGGAGCCCCTGTGATTCGGCATGCACGCCGTGAAACAGGGATTCATCTCCCTTGAGGTCAATGATCAGTATGGAACAGTCCCCGCGTTCCCTCGCACAGCGAATCAACTGAGACGCGATGGATGCGATGCCGCGCGCCGTTTTTCCCGAACCACTATCACCGGTGATATGCGCATGCTCGCGGAGGAGTGGGCGATGGAAGGGCACGGGGATTTGGCCATCGTGATCGAGGTTGAGCGCGTAGCCGAGAAAGAGGTGCTCCCGTTCCAGGTCATCGGGGGAACTGAAGAGCGCATCAACGTGGGCCAGCCATTCCCGATTGTACCACTCGGGTGATTCGGTCGGTTCGGCATCGTCGTCGCGCGAGTATTGCTGCCAATACTCGTGGGAAAGCCGCAGGTCGAGGAGTCCCAGTGTGTAGGAAGTAACCGACCAACACGTGAGAAACATGAAGAGAGGCGGAACGGCCACACCGAGTAGCACGGAGAGGATGAAGGACCAGATGAAGAGTGCGTTTCCTTGAGACATTCCCAGAAAACTGATCTTCAACCAGTTCTCTGGCGGTTGATGAAGCTGCGCGTAGTGATGTTCTTCCGGCGCGGTTTGCTGCGGTCTGGGAGCCGGTTTTTTCCGATTTCGCTCAGCGACACCCGCTAGATAGACCGTTCGTTGTTCGTCCGTGGAGAGCTGCCCATAGAAAATGCGTTGATGAGCCGGCAGTTGTTCGGCCGATGTGACCGCATCAGTTTCCGCTCCGGACGGCTTTGGAGGGGCGGGACGAGGTTCCCAGTCGGAGACGACTTGCGCCCAGGGAGTCGACCCGCCCCGCAAAAGCATGAGCACCGGAAAATAGTGGGTCGAGAGGTTGAGTCCGGCGCTCGCCATAATCAGAGCAAAGGAAGCAGTCGCCGTCCGCTGCACGGCCGAACCATACGGACTCTGATGGAGTCCGGGGGCTTGCTCGTGGCGCGGATTGTAATTGAACCATCTCTCGAAAGCCTTCCAAGTCACCGCAAACGAGCGCGTGGCCGGGACGCGGCGAATCCTCCAGCAAAATCCGTTTAACAGCAGAAACGCAGTGAGTCCCACGACCACGAACAGGCCAACCGTGATTCCGGCATGCGTCAGCAGGACGGAAACGGCAAGCAGGTAGGCGAGGGGAATCGTAACGAAACCGACCGGATAGAGATCGAACAGTCGTTTCGGGTATTTCTTGGAGGCAAACACGGACCAGGAAGCCGCTCTCCAGGCAAGTGACCCGAAACGTTCTTCCCAACGTTCCTGAATGAGCTTGCGAGTGTCGTAATCCAGTTCCGGGTTGGCGAGCAGATATTGGAGGTAGTGGTCGGCGACCACATCGGAGAGCAAGAGAGACGCGGTGAGCAACAGGACCAGGAGAATCCATGAGGGTTGTACGATTAAAACGACCGCCGCCCAGATGGCAAACGGGAGGATCAACCGGAACAGCCAGACCGACGGAGCTTCGTCGCGCTGGAAGCTGGGGACGGCTTCTCCCAGGGCGGCAATCGTCAGCAGCGCAAACAACCAGGGTGAAAAGAGAAATGCTTCGACATCCACCACAATGGCAAACAACCGTAAAACGGAAACGGCCAACAACGCCGATAGGCCGACAGAGACCACGACATAGCCGGTGAACGGATTTTGGTAGTCGTCACCTCGCGTGGCGGGTGTCCTGTACGAAAACTCCAACGCCTTCGTTTCCCAGCCATCGGGCAATAATTCCAATCGCAAGGGGTTGCGATCGCGTGTGAGGTTGGGAATTGGGGCGTGACCGGACATTGGAATAACTCTTCGGGTCTTGATACGGAAATTCGTCTCAACACCGTAGAATGTCAGATGCGCCACGCGAGAAATGTCCTCGACGTGTTTCTGCCCACGAAAAGACGCTGAGGTACGCGTCCAAAGGACCGTCTGCGGGATGACCCGATCGGGAAAGCAGCCCAACAAGCGTTCGCGCGAGTCAGGCAAAAACGTGATCAATGGGGCCAACTCAGTTTGGCCACTCCGGCCGTCGCTCGTCATCCAGTCAGCCCAGACGCATTGATCCCGGTGTCAAATTCGCGGCGTTGCTCGTGCAAAGGGGGTGATCCGATGGGAAAGGGGAGAGTCGGTAGGCGACGAATCTCAACCCGCGCGCCCTTTGCGCTGAAGTCGATCCTGAAGAATGATGTCGCGGACTGTCGTGTTGACGACGACCTCGACGGGGAACGGGTCGACCTCGATGAAGTACGGCTCGGCCTCGTCAGAGAGGGGCTTGATCTCAACGGAGTATGGCTCCATCTTCTTGAATCTGCGAAGAAACTGTTCACGTTTGCGTTCCGAGCCGGTAACGAGCACAACACCAAAACATCCCCGATCAGCCAATTTGCGGAATTCAGCGTGCTGCATTCGCTGCGCGTATTTCTCCAGACTTTTTTTCGCACGTTGCCGTTCGTTCTTCCCGCCGTCGAGTTCGAGCCAGCCGAGTTTGACGGGGTTTGTCTCCGTGTGAAAATAGAAATCCCTGCGGACCCTCGGAACATTGTAGCTTGGATATCCTTCCTTGAACTCTCGGCTGGTGATCTTGTCACGCGGCTCATCGCCTAAACAGCAATACTCAAGCATCGCGATGTGACGAGCGAGAACCAGTTGAGTGCGAAATGGCTTGGCGAACGTGTCCTCTTCTCCGTATTCGCGCGCCAGTAGTGGAGTGAGGAGATAGTATCTGTTGGACCCGACTAACTTGCCTGAGTGCAAATAGCCTTCCAATCGCTTGAGGCGTTGCGACACGGCGTTTAGCGAGACCGAGGGGTTCTCGGGCTTCCAGAACAAGTGATGCAGGACTTCCAAAGTCGAAACGCGGTAGCGATGAATGTGATCAAAGATCTTTCGGTCGCGCTCGGTGATTTGAATTTGATTGCTGGCCATCAAGAAACTCACCAAAGTTCATAGGGAAGGTTTTGGTGAACACACGCGCGATGGAATGCCCGCACTCGCTCTTGTCCGTAACTGCCACCGAACTCGATTGCGCGAACCGGCTGCTGAAGATGATTCAGGAGGATTGCGTCGGGTGTTTTGCCGTGCTTGGTCTGTCTGCGGAGCGCATCTTCGCTCTGCCAGGAAAGCGAACCGTCGTCAGCCAGCACGTGACGGACGTAGAGCGCGGTGACGTGAATGTCATGGGTCGCCTGAAACGGCTGACTAAAAACACCGCCGTGCCCCCCGAAGATGTGCACGGCCTTCTTGGTGGCCAGAAAGACGGTTGTGGATGTTGCAGCCTTGGTCCAGCGGCTCTGGAGTTGGTATCTGAGTTTGCCGAAATGAGGGTCGGCGACTTCGGGATTCCAAACGAAAACTGGGTCTTCCAGCGAAAGCAAGGGATGAGCCAGCACACTGAAGACCTGGATGAGGTCCGCTTGCTGCAACCGGCGGAGCCGACGTCTGGCGTACTGCGGCGATGTCTCCCAATAGCGAGCGGCAAGTCCAGCAGTGATGAGTCGGATACGGAGCGTGAGGGCCAGCAACAGCCGTTCGTCGCGGTCCGTCAACGAAAGATCACGACTGTGGGTCGTCGTCGACATTGAACATCGCCTCCGTCTTCGCTGTACGGCGCGCCGTTCGTCCCTGACTGCTGGATGATGCCGTGCCGGACGACTTCTTGTTACGGCTCCGTTTGGATGCGTTGTCCTGACCGGAGGACGCACCGTTCGACGCGGCGGATAGTTTGGGGAGCGAGGCAGTTCCGTCTGCGTCGATCTCTTCGATGGTGTCGGTCCGGACTGTGTTGCCGTCAGGTCCGTTTTCCAAAATGTGGCCTGCTTCCAACGCACCTTCGAGAATCGAATCACGTGTGCGATAGTGCAACCGGCTGAAGAATCCAAATGGCATGATCAGTCCTCCAAGAGTTGAATGACCCATTAAAAAGGATACGAACTACAGGACCCGCGTACAAGAGTTCGACACAAGATTCTTTGGAAAAGGGGTCGCGCGCAGTTCCA
This sequence comes from Planctomycetaceae bacterium, assembly GCA_029259845.1. Classification (GTDB taxonomy): domain Bacteria; phylum Planctomycetota; class Planctomycetia; order Planctomycetales; family Planctomycetaceae; genus JAHBXU01. The sequence goes on from JAJDEI010000313.1 coordinate 60,289, forward strand.
CCGCACGGCTGACGGGCGGGGTCACTTTTGGGCACGAATTTCGTAGGGATTTCGGAAACGAAAGCCTCATCCCAGCGCACACTTGCGTGGCACACCATTGATGAGGCCTTCGCCTAGGAATCGGCCACATCAATGACTGCGTTGCCGGTCCCGTTCGAGCACGAAGCAGACATCGTGAAGCCGGGGAATTAGCTTCGACGAATACACCTTACGGGATGAGGTCGCGCCGTGGCTGAAACGGATGATTTCCGGCGCTGCCAGCCAAAGCCCTTCCAGGGCGGCGGCGTGCAACACGCGGAACGGTAGGGCCAGGTAGCGGCCGTTGTGCTTGCCGTCGCCAATGAGGATAGCCATGTGACCCCGTGGGCTCATGACTGAGGCGCAGTTGCGGATGACATGCCGCATCCGCATCTCCCACGACCTGACCGACGATGCATTCGAGAGGCAGCGAATGTCGTCCGAGTAGCGAACCATGTTCCAATAGGGTGGGTGCATCCAGACGAAATCAAACTTCGGTAGGTTGCAAAAACACTCGGGGTTCATGGCGTTGAATCCGGATTTCAGGTCATGCCCTGTGTATGGGATGTCGAGTTCTCGGCAAACGTCGCGGCAGGTTCCTCCGCCTTGCATGGGGTCCAGGACGGAGCGAGGCTGAAAATACATCAACAGATCCTTGATAAGCAGGCCGGAGCAGTTGCCGCGATACCGGGAATCACCGTAAGGCCCACGTCCGGGTGTGGCGTGCAGGCTGGTGAGCGATGGCACGGGGCTTGCGGACCGAGGGATTTCAGGCATCGGGAATTGTTCTTTCTGCTGCATCTCGTCGCTGGTTTCTGGGCTTGGGTTCGTTTCTTTCATAATCGGATACTCTGGGTGAGGACCGGCCACTCGTGTGGCCGGTCACAGTTTCTAACAAAGGTCGAAGTCTTCGAGGCAAGCGGCAAATCCATCGATATCATCACCGAGCATCAGTGCGACTTGGGCAATGGCATCGAGGTGTTCGCGTTGCTCATGGGACTGGTTGGCCGGTCGCGTTCCATCGCAAACCGGACAAGCCCGAATCAACGCGCCCCTCCTGTCAAATTCTTCAGGTTCTTCGTGAAGCACGTGATCGATGTGCCACGGCTCGCCGCAGCAGGTACAAATGACATCCATTGTCATTCACTCCTTGAGAGCCGCCGCATGCACACGGCGGCACGTTGCTAATACTCTTCCGGAAGAAGCACGGTCGTCGCCGAGCGGTCGGCTTCGGTGATAATCCAGAACTTGGTCCCGTCCGATGTGTGGTAGACCGAAAGCAGCCGTAAACCGTCCTTGAGCGACTCTTCATTCGCCTGGCGGTCTTCCTCGCACACGTCGCCCCAGTCGCCGGCCAGGTGTTTGCCAAGTGCCGTGGCGATCTCATCCGGGGGCAGCGAGTCGGATGCACGGGCGGCAACCATGAATCGACCCGGACGGAACGCAGCCTTCACGGGGCGCGTGCTCTCGTCGTTGCGGAAATCAACAAGAAATGCTTCGGCAATTTCTCGCCAGTCGATTTCCTCGAATGACGCCTCAAGCAAATCCGCGTAGGCGGTCGGCTCTGTCAGCGGCGATGCGTCCTCGAATTCTTCCTTGAGTTGTTCGGTCAGCAACGTCTGCGCGGTTTCGTCAGCGGACCATTCTCCAGTCTCAAATTCAGGGCATTGAAGAGCCCTGGTGCGGCATGATTCCGTTTGCTCGCGCCAGTAGTTGCTGGATTGCTCGTCGTTCACGAGCCAAGTGTAGGTGGCCCACGTCTGATAATTGGTCCATCCGTTGACTGTGTTCTGTTTGTCACTCATGCGGTGTTCCTCACTGTTGTCCCTGCTTTCTCGGCAAGGTCTCAATTTCATCCATGACCCTGGCTCGCAGTTTTTCCGCTTGCCTCGGCCTCTCGCCCCGTCGTCGAGGCCGAGGCAAGTGGAAAAACAAAGAAACGACGACCCGGTGGACGCGGGGGCGGCGCTGCGGAGGACTGCAAGCGGCATGACAGCTACGTGGGGATGCGGTGCGAGCGGGGGGCTGGCGTGCCGCTTGCTCCGAAGCCAGCCGACAACGCGTCCGACGGGTCGACCTTAGACGGCGGGGCCGAGCGGATGAGCGAGGGGAAGTTGTGGAGTGGACCGTGAGGCTCGTTTCACTGCCTCCCCCACTAAGTCTCGAAAACCAAGTGTCCAACGACTAATTATTTATGTTTATGACAGGCACCTGAGATGAGGCCCTACCTGTCAGGGACCTCGTAGAGGTGTGGTGAGGAGTTGTCCCGCCGATGACTCCTTGAGCGCTGTGAAATCTCGAAGGAATTGCGGAAACGAGACGGCTCCCGGCATAGGAAACGGTACGGTAACGCTGCCGGTAAGTCGGCACATCACAGGTAAAGGGTCCGCAGATAATGGACTGTCCCTCTTGACGCCATTTGTCAGTTCGCGCAACGCCGGGCCACAACGGCGATTCGCAAAGGAGTTCCGTGAATGAACCATTCTGCCAAGAAACCAGACAGTGAGACGATGCTTCGAGTCCTGGAGAGCGAGCAGATCCTCATCTCGGTGGATCAACTCGCGAGACTGCTCGACGTTTCGCCACGTACCGTGTGGCGACTCCGCAAAGATAAGCAAATCGTGGAATCGTTGCGTGTGGGCGGAAGTGTGCGATGGCGACTGGATGACGTGAAGCAATGGGTGGCCGACGGCTGCCCTGCGGTCACCTCAGGCGAATCCAACAAACCCCGAAAAAGGAAGGAAACGTAATGGCACATGCACCGGTACACATCGTCCGGTTTGGACTGATCAAGGTGAGCATCTGGCGAAATCACACGAAATCCGGCGAGCGACACTCGGTGTCGGCAGTCCGTCTGTACCGAAACGGTGACCAATGGAAAGAGTCGACCCGGTTCGGTCGTGATGAACTGCCATTGGTTGCCAAAGCGCTCGACCACGCGCACACCTGGATATTTGAGAATGCGAACCGGGATTCGAATGAAAATGAGCGATGACCCATCGATTCGCTGGTACTTGATCTGTCCGCGATGCAACGCGAAAGCGTTCAGCCCAATGCAACTGCGAGCCTGCCCACGGTGTGGGTATCGGCAAGTGCATACTGAGCGTGCCTCGTGTCCTTGGCTACGTGATGGACAGAGCCATGAACAAGCGAAAGCTGTCGACCATTTGGCAGCGGAGCGACAAATCAACTCCGCGACGGTTCTGGACGACGATTCATCGTCCAAGTGAGGAAGACGAATGACGCGTAAAAACAACGACATCGAGACAGCGGACTGCGATTTCCAGATGTTGACTGCACAAGATGTCGCAGCACGTCTTCAAATCTCTGTCCGTGGCGTCTGGCGGCAGGTGAGCAAGGGGCTGTTGCCGGAACCGGTCTACGTCGGAAGACTCGCGAGATGGCCACTATCGGAGTTGAAAGATTGGATGGACCAAGGATGTCCACCCAGGAATCGATTGAAGAGGTGACTTGCCGCGTACAATGTACGGCATCTTCGGAAACAAACTTTTTTACCTTTTTTGAACCAAGGAAAAACACGAATCATGGCATCGATATTCAAACGTGGCCGCGACAGCGGAAAGCGGCGTGCTGTTTGGTGGATCAGTTACGATGATGAAAATGGGAAGCGGCGAACAAAAAAGGGATTCACCGACAAGCGAGTGACGGAGGATCTGGCCATCGAAATCGAACACAAAGTCAAACGAATCAGGGCCGGCCTTGTTGAACGAGGAGATGCCGAGAGGCGAACTGCGGTGGAGGCTCCCATCGAAGAACACCTGACAGCATTTGAAAACAGTATCTCGCGGAATACGGGAAAACATGTGCGGCTGACGATGACACGAGTGAGGCGGCTCATTAGCGAAGCCGAGTTCAAGACACTCGCTGATATTGACATCGAGTCGATTGAGGCAGTGATTGGAGAGATGCTGGATGCGGATGAAATCGGTCGTCGTACGTACAATCATTACGTCCAGGCCATGCACCAATTCTGTGCCTGGCTTGTGCCTAAGCGTCTCTCGGCCAATCCAGTTGCCGGGATGAAGCGTCTGAATGCCGATGTTGACATCCGCCATCCTCGTCGTGCACTGCGTGCAGAGGAGTTTGCACAATTGGTTGAATCGGCTCGCACGAGCGATGAATCGATTCAATGTTATGACGGGGAAGAACGTGCCAAGATCTACATCTTGTCATACATGACGGGGCTGCGCCGAAAAGAACTGGCCTCACTCACGCCTGCGAGTTTTCAGCTTGAAGAAGATCCAGCAACGCTGACAGTTGATGCCGCCTGTTCCAAACATCGACGAAAAGATGTTCTGCCGTTGCACCCGGATCTGGTGGTGATGCTTGGCGAGTGGCTCGCCGATCTGGACCGGGCGGATGTGCTGTTCCCTGACTTGGCGAAACGCCGTACCTGGCTGATGGTCCGAAAGGACTTGGAGCGGGTTGGGATTCCCTATCGAACAGATGAAGGAATCGCCGATTTTCATGCCGCCGGCCGGCACACACACATCACGGAGCTACTGAGAAGCGGTGCCTCACTTCCCGAAGCACGGGAGTTGGCACGGCACAGCGACATTCGCATGACGATGAAATACACGCACATCGGCATCGATGACCAAGCGAAAGCCGTCAGCCGCTTGCCGTGGAAGTCTTGCAACGGCGACAATGGGAGCGAACAAAGTGGCGAAGATCGCGACGACGAAAGTTGGCAGCGGTATGGCAGCGGAACCAGACGCCCTAACGGTCATCCGGTGTCATCGACTGGCATCGATGCACATGGCGGAGAGAAAAAAGCTGAACACGAAAACCTTGATGGCAATGACACTTCTGGCACGTCCTGTCAATCGTTGGCGAAGAGCGGCACAGAATCTGCGTCTGATCGCATGACGGGTTCGATTCCCGCCGCCTCCACTCATCAAATTCCGTGCCAGAAGGTGACTCTGGCTGACATTTGGTGACACAACCCCTGCAATTGCAGGGGTTTTTTAATTGTGACTCTTCATCTTCTCCATCCTCCTCACCGACACTAGATGACATAGATTGACCTGAAGAGACGCCCGTACCGCTGCCAATGCGCTGCCAATCACCTTTGGTCGCCACTTCCGGGACACTTGGAATAGGCAACCCGGACAGAGCCTTGGCCTGGTCGTGGAGACCAATGTGGGTGTACTTCATGGTCTGTCGGACGTCCGTATGCCGGGCCAGCTCTCTCGCTTCGGCCAGCGTGGCTCCGTTGCGAAGCAGCTCGGTAATGTGCGTGTGCCTGCCAGCCGCGTGGAAGTCAGCAATCCCATCGTCGGTCTCGTAGGCGATTCCGGCAGTCTCCAGGTCCGTCTTGACCATCAGCCAGGTTTCCTTGAGGTCGAGGTTTGGGAACAGAGGGACATCGTCTCCGACGCCGTCGAGCCAGACCGTGAGCAACTCCACCAATTCGGGGTGCAACGGCAAAATGTCTTCGCGGCGGTGCTTCGAGCAGGCCGCCTCAACACGCAACAGCGGCGGGTCGGAGTTGAGTTCAAAGCTCCGGGGCGTGAGGCTGGCCAGCTCCTTGCGACGCAGCCCGGTCAGGTAAGAGAGCAGGTAGACCTGTGCCCGCAGCGGTCCGGGATATGTCTGCACTGACTTTTCACTTTCGCGGGCTGCCTTCAAGAGCTTGGCGAATTCGTCAGCCGTCAGTGCCCGCCGTTTGTGTCGCACGTCAACCTGGGTGTTGAGCCGCTCCAAACTCTTGACTGGGTTCCGGTCCACACGCCCCATGGCGACGAGCCAGTTGCAGAATCCGTCGATGGCCTGGACATAATGGTTGTACGTGCGATTGCCAAACTTGTCCGTGCGTTTGATTACTCGGAGGGCGGTCGCGACCGAGTCGACTCGCAGGCTGCCGAGGTTCGTTACGCCTGCCGTTTCGGTGATGCGGCGGACCCGCGACATGGTGAGCTTGACGTGCTTGCCTGAATTGCTTCCCAGGCTTTCCTCGAAATCCTGGAGATGCTGCTCGATGGAAGAGGCCTTGACCTTGAGACGGCGTTCATCTTCGGGGTCGATGAGACCACGTCGCCGGAGCATTACTTCTTGTTCAACTTTTGCAGCCAGTTGCTCTGTCAGACCCTTGTCGGTGTAGCCCTTTTTCGTCCGCTGCTTCCCTTCATGGTCATTGTAGGAGAAGTACCAGACGGCATGCCGTTTGCCTTTGTCGCGACCGCGTTTGTAGATGGAAGCCAAGGTTACAACCTCCCGATGAGCATGTAGATGGGTCGCCAAATCAGCACGTACTTCAACACGTCGATAATCGAGTCGCTCGGCGGGCAGCCTCGCTCAATCCAGTCCAAGATGTCGCTACGCTTCCAGCGAACGGCTCGGCCCACGTTGACTGATTTCGGTATGTCGCCTTTGGCCTTGAGGCGCCAGATTGTCCGCACGGAGACTTGCAGGCAGTTGGCAATCTCATCCACCGTCATCATCATCGGTGCATCCGCCAACGATTCAGGCGTCGCTAGGTCCAGGGATTCCTCGCCCTTCTCTGGTTGACGATCGGGTTCGGGATGCTTTGCCATGACGGTCTCGTGGCGTTGCGACGGTTCGACTGCAACTTAGTTGCGACTGAATGCTGCACCCAGATTCTAGCCAGAAACTTCCATGGCTGTCAGGACACGAGCCAAATCACAGTTTGACTTGGCAGGCGGTTTCGACATCGTGCATCGTGATATCTCGGTTGCTACCCATGAGATTTCAAGCGTCTCTGCTTCAACGGCCACTGGCCGTCCACGCCAGCGACTGATTGGTCGATGTTTTTGACACGTCGCAGGAGCGACGAGCTATCGCCTCCGTGCAATTGCTCGAAAGTTTCGTCCTCGAATGCTACGCCGGCTGAGAAACCGTCTGGTCGACCATCTGGGCTGCTCTGGCGACGATGCGTCGCAGGTCCGAGTCGCCGTGTCGCCCGAAGTAGCCGTTTTTCAATCTCAAGACAAACCTTTCCTGTTCTTCGATTTCTCTTTTGAGATTGATGTTTCTTAGTGTTGACCTTTTCGGCAGGGGAGCGTTGATGATTCTTGCCGTAGGCGTTGACTTTTTCTGCGGTTCAATCGGTCGCGCTTCTCGGCGACGAGGGAAGGTCGCGTGTCGATGGGTTGCCCTCGTCCTGACCAGTGAAATCAATGGTCCATCGACGAACAACTGCCCATAGACATTTTCGTTCTGTTTGTGCACAGCAGCCGTGCCGAGGAAACCGCGTTCTATTAAGCGGGGGAGAATCCGGCATTGAGTCGCTCTGTGCACGCCGGTCCACTCCTGGAAGTCACTGTACCTGAATCGGGCGTATCGCTCCTCCGGCTCCAGTCGCTGCATCGGTTTGAGTTGAGCAATCCGACGCATGGAGTACGCCAAGCAGAATAGGGCTTCCACGGTCGTCGCTCCACCACGGGCAATGTGACGAATGAAGTGGACCCCGGTTTTCGGACCACTGGTTAAGGTAGATTTCGGGGAGGTTGAGAAGGTAACCGTTCACACCTCGAACGAGGTTGGGTGAGCAATTCGTCTTTTCACAGATGGCGTTTTCTGCGACATCTCCTCCATGTCGCAGCGACCAACAGGACCGCCGATTTCTGAACAGCAGCTGGCCGGGTTGCCGGCC
>JAJDEI010000314.1 GCA_029259845.1 Planctomycetaceae bacterium
TTGAGAATCGCCTGCTCGGCGAGCAACCGTTCCTCCGGCGTCACATCATCCCAATTCATCCCTGGACATCGGCCTGTCTCCTGATTGAAACGGGTCCCAGAAAACAGCCAGTCTAACCCGCCTTCCCCAATCGCGCAATCAAGGCCGAGTGCACCCTTGGTAGCTTTGCATGTTGGCATGTCGGTACGACAGAATCGTACGATGGCATCACAGAACTGCGAACCAGTTGGTTCGCGCAGCCCAGGGGTCCGCCTTAATTCGTGCTCTTCAGCCGCCGCTCACAAGGAACACATGCCTCACACCATGAGTCACTCCATGCGCGGATTCTTCCGGCCAATTCCGATTTGTTGTCTGACGTTGGCGGTCGGGTCATTGTGGATGGGCCGTTTGCTCGATTCGCTGGCGGATGGGGATCCAACAACTCATGCCGCTGCCAGTGATGCTCCGGAACAACCGCCCGCCCCGCAGAAAGCCGTGATCGTCGGAGCGGGGATCTCCGGTCTCTCCGCGGCTCTCGAACTGGGGCGTGCAGGTGCGGAGGTGACCGTTGTCGACATGTCGTCGGTGTTCGGCGGGCATGCGGTGATGTCGCAGGGCGGCGTGTCCGTCGTCGACACGCCGCTGCAGCACGAATCGGGAATCAACGACTCGCCCGATCTGGCGTACGCGGATTTCATCGGCTGGGGAGAAGATGCCGACGCCGCATGGGTCCGCGACTACGTCGATCACTCACGTGCGGAAATCTATGACTGGCTCACGTATCTTGGCGTGCGGTTCGAGGAGGTCCTGACGGCCCCCGGCAATTCGGTGGACCGGTTTCATCAGCCGGTCGGACGGGGCATCGGTCTCGTGACGCCGATCTATCGCGCATGCCTCCAGCAGGACAACGTGCGGTTCGTCTGGAACGCGCAGGCGACCAAACTTCTCTCGAAAAACGATCGCGTGACCGGTGTCGAGGTCCGGCTGCTGCGTCTGGGCGAGACGGCGCGGCTGGAGGCGGACGACGTGGTGTTGGCGACCGGGGGCTTCCAGAGCAATCTCGACATGGTCCGGGAGTTCTGGCCGCAGGAGGTGACCTTTCCCGAGCGGATTCTCGCCGGGTCGGGCCGCAATTCCGTGGGAGACGGCCATCGTTTGGCGCAGCGGGCGGGCGGGCACCTCGTCAACATGGACCACCAATGGAACTACTTCACAGGCATTCCGGACCCTCGTCAGCCGGATAGCCAGCGCGGTCTCAGCGCGGCGAACATGTTCGGCATCCTTGTGAATCCCCAAGGCCGCCGGTTCGCCAATTTGCACAACTGGGCAAAGGACGTGATGCCACCCATGCTACGGCAGAAGCGGGTGACGGTGTGGTGGATTTTCGATGAGGCGAGCAAGCCGGAATTCGTGGTCTCCGGTTCGGACTGGGGCGACTTCAAGAAGGTGCAACGGCTCATTCTCGACAACCCGGATTTGGTCAAGAAAGCCGACACCCTCGAAGCGTTGGCGGACAAATCGGGATTGCCGGCTGGGAATCTCCGCGCGACGGTCGACCGCTACAATCAGTTGGTTGAGCAGGGGCTCGATGAGGATTTCCATCGCTTTGGCCCCGATCAGACGGAGTACAACAACACCGCTTCGCCGAAGATCGCGACGCCGCCCTTTTATGCGATGCAGTCGTGGCCGCTCACACGCAAGAGTATGGGGGGCGTGGCGATCGACCGCGAATGCCGTGTTGTTGATCGGCACGGACAACCCGTTCCCGGGTTGTATGCGGTCGGCGAGTTGACCGGGTTGGCCGGCATCAACGGCAAAGCCGCACTGGAGGGGACGTTTTTGGGGCCCTGCATCATGACAGGCCGTGTCGCCGCCCGCTCAATCATGGGAGTCGCCGCGCCGCAGCAGCGGGACGTTCTCCCCCATGTCGATCTCACGGAGACCGAGCAATGCGCGGACTGTCACGATCTGGAAACCATGCTCGAAGACCCCCGCGAAGGCTTCTGGCACTTTGAACTGGCCCATCGAAAGGTGCAGGAGCGGGAACTGAATTGCCTCCAATGCCACGCCGAACTGGCGCCCTACCAGGAAGAGCAACACCACATCAACCCGTTGGCCCTCACGGAAACGTGCATCCGCTGCCACGCGGCCGAGGAGTGATTGGCCCCCAGGGATGGACCGCAGATGCCCCAGCACGACCGGCGATCAACGGGCGCGGCCGGTGATTGGATACGCGGAATCCTGAAAGCCCTTGCCGCTGTGCTCACCGGGAGGGACCAGCGAATCGACGAACGCTTCGTCTTCAGCCGTGATTTCAACATTCAGGCTCTGCATGTTGTCATCGAATTGGGCTTCGGTTTTCGGTCCGACAATCACCGATGTCAGTATCGGATTCGCCAGACACCACGCGAGGGCAAACTGGCTGGGGCTGCACGCCTTTTGTTCGCTGTGGGTGATGAGCCGCTGTGAGATTTCAAGGCTCGCGTCGCGAAGTTCCGCCTGCTGCATGCGGGGATCGTTGCGCGCGGCACGGCTGCCTTCGGGGTACGATTCGCCCGGACGGTACTTGCCTGTGAGAATGCCGCGCGCCAGCGGGCTGTAACTCACCACGCCGATTCCGTGCTCCCGGCACAGCGGAAACAACTCAACCTCGATGTCGCGATTCACAATGTTGTACAGCGGCTGGACGCACACAAAGCGATTCAGGTTGTGAACATCGCTCGTCCACAGAGCTTCGCACAAACGCCATGCCCGAAAATTGGAACAGGCGATGTACCGCACCTTGCCGCTGCGGACCATGTCATCGAAAGCACGCAACGATTCCTCGATGCGGGTCGTTTCGTCAGGAGCGTGCAAATAATACAGGTCGATGGTGTCGATATTGAGCCGCCGCAGGCTGTCGTCCAGCGCCCGCATCAGATGCAACCGGCTGCCGCCCCACTCGTTGGGACCGTCGCCCATCCGTTGCCGTCCTTTCGTCGCCAGCACCACCGAGTCGCGGCGGTCGGCGACCGCCTTCCCGACGACAACCTCGGACTCTCCCGCGTTGTACATGTTGGCGGTGTCGATGAAGTTCACGCCCTGGTCGATCGCCTTGTGAACAATGCGGATCGAATCCGCCTCCGACGTCTGCCCGCCGAACATCATCGTGCCCAAACAGATTGGAGAAACCCGCACGCCGCAACGTCCCAATTGTCGATAGTCCATAGCTCTTGATGCACCTGTGTTGAACCCGGGGGATGCTCGCCAAGTCGCGCATCGTACCCGTCCGGGACGCCCCCGAACAGGAAACCCGCCGCACGCAGTTTGACGACGGCGCACGCGCAGATTTCGGTGCCACTGCTTGGCCGTCCGCGTTCGACGTCGAAAACGGCCCTCGCACTGCTTCGGACGGACAAGCAATGCCGGTGAACAGATGAAAACCGCTCGTGTCCGACCGAAGCTGTGGCAGGACTTTGCCCAGATCCGCGATCAAAACCGATTGCACGCAGTTTGACGACGGAGGGAGAAACGGATTGTTGCGTGACGGGTGGCCCAAGTTCTCGCAGTGCCGCGTGCGCGACGTCACAGGGTCTTCAGTGCGGCTTCATCAATTTCGACACCGAAGCCCGGTTCGTCGCCGAGGGTGATTGTGCCGTTGATGATCGGCGGTTGGCCCCCGACCCAGTTCATCCACGGCCGTCCGGACTCGGCCAGCGGCTGCCGGTCGAGGGCGGCAACCGCGTGCAGTCCCCAGACTTCCGCGCCCCGATGCGGGCAAACGCGCAGCCCGGCCCGTTGGGCGAATTCGTAGATCCTGACAAGCTCGCTGAACCCGCCGCACCAACAGACATCCGGCTGCAGTGTCTGATGCAGCCGCTGCTCGATCAGGCGACGGAAACCGGCGAAGGTGAACTCATGCTCGCCTCCGGCAATCGGCACCGGAGACCGCCGCGCGAGCACTTCGTAACCGTCGAAGTCGTCAGCCGGAAGCGGCTCTTCGATCCACTCCAATTTGTACGGTTCGACCTGTGTAGCGACCGACAGCGTCGTCTCCACATCCCACCGCATCCAGGCGTCGATCATGAGCGGCCGCTCCGGCCCGATCAAATCGCGGGCCGCTGACACCGCCGCGACCACGCTGTCAACGGTCCCACCGTCGGAACGGTGCTCCACATGCAGCTTGAACGCACTAAAACCGTCAGCAATCGCCGCTTCGAGTTCGTCCCAGACCGTGATGTACGTCGGGATCGGTTGGCCCGTTTGTCCCCCTAGCAGCCGCGCGATCGGCTGCCCGGCCGCTTTTCCCCGCAGGTCCCACAACGCCAGATCGGCCCCGCTGATCGCCATGATCGCGATCCCTTTCTGCCCGAACGGCAACGTGGTGTCGTACATCGCCTGCCACAGCCGGCCGATCGGCTCCGGATCCTCACCCAGCAACACATCCCGCAGCACCGTGCAGGCCACGTGCACGCCCGCCAGTCCGCCACCGCCCACGCCGTAACCGGTCAGCCCCACGTCCGTATCGACGGCGACCAGAATCTGCCCCATGCTCGTCCGCCAGTCCGGCGGCGAGTTCTCCGCGACGGGCTGAACGGCGCGAACATCGGTGATTCTCATTGGCAGGCGATCCTCCGTTTCTCAAATCGTGTGCGACCGTCACTGCTGTCTTGCGACCAGCCGGCACCGGCTGCTCCCGCGATCACGCTTCGCCCCGTTTCGGACGGGGGACACGTCCACGGGAACCTTTTGGCTTCTGGCCGCGGCGGGACTTGCCCCGCTTCCGGGCGCTCTGGCGGCCGGAGGAAGCGAAGCCGGGACGGTCGGCGATCCCGGACGCGTTATCGGAAACCTGACGCCCACCTCCTGCTTTCAAACGCAGAATCTTGTCTCTCAGGTCGGCGGCCCGTTCGAACTCCAGGTTCTCGGCGGCGGCGAGCATTTCGGCTTCGAGCTCGCTGAGATACTCCTGTGTGACATAGGCCGCTTCGTCGTCGGTGCCGCCAGCCTCACGTTCGATGCGGCGGGCGGCGATCTCTTCTTCGATCCCGCGGCGGATCGCTTTCGTGATCGTCTCCGGCGTGATGTCATGTTCGGTGTTATAGGCGGTCTGTTTTTCGCGACGACGGTTCGTTTCGTCGATCGCCTGTTGCATGGCGTCGGTCACCTTGTCAGCGTAGAGCATGACCGCGGCGTTGACGTTTCTCGCCGAACGGCCGATCGTCTGGATCAGGCTCGTCGCGCTGCGGAGGAAGCCCTGTTTGTCGGCGTCGAGGATGCAGACAAGCGAGACCTCCGGCAGGTCGAGCCCTTCACGGAGCAGGTTGATGCCGACGACCGCGTCGAACTTTCCCTCGCGCAGTTCGCGAAGCACTTCAACCCGCTCGATGGCGGTGAGTTCCGAGTGCAACCACTCGCAGCGAATGCCCTCTTCCTGCAGATAGCCGACGAGGTCCTCCGAGAGCCGCTTGGTGAGCGTGGTGACGAGTGTGCGTTCGCCCCGCTCGGCCCGGGCGGTGATTTGCTCGATGAGGTGCGGGACCTGTCCGCGGGCGGGGTGAATGTGAATCACCGGGTCCACCAGTCCGGTGGGGCGGATGACCTGCTCCACGATCTCGCCGCCGGTTTGTTCGAGTTCCCAGTCCCCCGGCGTGGCGGAAACGAAGATCGCCTGATTGCGGCGGGCGTCCCATTCCTCGAACTTGAGCGGACGGTTGTCGAGCGCCATCGGCAGGCGGAAGCCGTGCTCGACCAGTGTGGTCTTGCGGGAGTGGTCGCCGGCGAACATGCCGCGCACTTGCGGCACGGTGGCGTGGGATTCGTCGACGAACATTAAAAAGTCGTCGGGGAAGAAATCGTACAGGGTGAAGGGGGGCTCGCCCGGTTTGCGTTTGGCGAGGGCCCGCGAGTAGTTTTCGATGCCGGGGCAATAGCCGAGTTCGCGGAGCAGTTCCATATCGTGCCGGGTGCGGGCAGAGAGGCGTTGGGCCTCCAGGAGTTTGCCTTCCTTCTGAAACCGGGCGAGCTGCTGCTGCATCTCGTCCTCAATCTCCTGCATGGCCTCATCAATGCGGCTCTGCGGGAGCACGAAGTGTTTGGCCGGGTAGATGTAGATGTCCTGTTGCTGCTTCTCGCTCTCGCCGGTCAGAGGGTCGATCAGGGAGAGCTTCTCGATCTCATCGCCCCACAGTTCGATACGGTAGGCGAACTCTTCGTACGCGGGCCAGACTTCGATCACGTCGCCCCGCACACGGAACTTGCCGCGCTGGAACTCGATGTCGTTTCGCTCGTACTGGATGTCGACCAGTTTGAGCAGCAGCTTGTCACGGTCGACCTCGGCCCCCACGTTCAACGGGACCATCATTTCGAGATAGTCCTTCGGCGAGCCGAGCCCGTAAATGCACGACACGCTGGCGACGACGATCACGTCCCGCCGCGAGACGAGGGCACTGGTCGCCAACAGCCGCAGACGGTCGATTTCCTCGTTAATCGAAGCGTCTTTTTCGATATAGATATCACGCTGCGGAATGTACGCTTCCGGCTGATAGTAATCGTAATAGCTGACGAAGTACGAAACCGCGTTGTGCGGAAAGAACTCTTTAAACTCTCCGTACAATTGCGCAGCGAGCGTTTTATTGTGAGCGAGCACAAGCGTCGGCTTCTTCACCTGGGCGATGACGTTCGCCATGGTGAACGTCTTGCCGGTCCCGGTCGCCCCCAACAGCACCTGCGACCGCTGCTCGTCCCGAATGCCGCACACCAGCGCATCGATCGCCTGCGGCTGATCCCCCGCAGGAGTGAATTCGGCGACGAGTTGAAAGTCGGGCATCAGAGGCAGTTCACGGTAAGCGGTCGTTCAGGGTAAAATGCGGTCACCTATCTTCGCTTCCGGGACCAGAGCCGTCCACCATCAAAGTCCTCATTGGCGATGGCAAAGCCGCTTCCCGGCAAGTCGTCGTTGCCGAACGGAACCGGGTTCGCAATCTCCCGGACGAAACGGATGTGGCGTTCAACCACTGTCGGCAACATTGTCGCACGGATGATACCCGAGCAACTCGGTCGCCTCGCAGAGGCTCCATTTCATGTCTGTGTTGGCGGACGTTCCGTTGACCACAATGCAAGGATGCGGCCATTCGGTGCCGTCGGCGATCACTGCCCGCTCGAACAGGTGGACGAAGTCCCGGTTCGACAGCCACATGCTCCGGAACCATCGGTCCGTCGCATCGAATTTGGCGTCGGCAATCGAACCGGTCGTCTGTGTCGGAGTTCCCGCGGCGGAAAGTGTCGCGGGGAGATTGTCACCCGGCTGACACCAGCCGACACGGACACAGACGAACGTCGTCCGTCCGCAACACTGCGTCGCCAGGGCACGGCAAACCCGCTCGCCGCTGCTCTTGGCGACCGCGTAAACAGTGGAGTCCATCAGCCGGTCGCCCGTATGCCAGACGGTGCCGACCGCGTGCTGAAGGCCGGTCGTCAACTCTCCGGGACCGATTGTGCGCGCCAGCGGCTCGTCCTTGTAACGTCCCATCACATGGTTCGAGGAGACGAACACGAACCGCCCGACTCCCGTCTCCGCCGTAACCAGGGCCACGTTGACCGTCATGTCCAACGACGTGTTGGCGTCATCCCAGGTCGCCTCCGGAAAAGGGTTTTTCGCGGCAAAATGGACGACCGCGTCACAGCGCTCAATCTCGTCCCGCCAGCGTCGGTCGCCCCCGTCGGCCAGATCGCAGGAGACCGCTTCGAAGCGGCTCGCATGGCCCGCAGCAGACAACCCGGCGAGCTGTTGATCGGCCGGCGGATTTCGATCCAGGCCGACGACGCGCGAGACGAATCCCAGGGCGCACAGGTGCCGCACCAGCTTCCAACCCAAGTTTCCCGCCGCTCCGGTAATGACCACACGCTGCATGAGAGGCTTCATCCGTTCCCGTTCGTTCATCAGTCGCTGTTCGTCAGTCGCGACGTCGGGATTCTACACGACGACGTTGACACGGCGAGTGTGGGGATCTTTTCAAAACTCGTTCCAACCCCCGCTGTCTCCTATGCTGGCGGTGGGAAGGGCCGATCCGCTCCGATTGTTGTTGCCCCGGAAAGACGAGACGAGTCTCGGAGCCGCGCCCGCGAGGAAGCAGCCGATCACACGAGTGGTCGGCTTGTCAACGCCCCCCCGGGGCCAGCAAATCGGGGCCCGGTATGCCTTGGAAGCGGGCGGTGATGGCCTCAGTGATGAAGCGCAGCGTGTTGCGGCCTTGCTGACGGCAAGTTTCCATCACGCTCAGCGAGCGTGCCGTCTTGCGTGCTCCATGAAGTGCAGCGACAACTGGCCCACACTCACCCCCGATGGACGCCCGGCAGATGACTTGAGAAATCCTTAATCACTTTGGCGTAGCGGTCACGGCTCTCCGCAGAGCCGTCGACGCCCAGATCGATGTCCTTGCCATGGATGCGGACTCTCCCCCGCCCGGACCCCCTTGTGCCGCGAATACCTCGGCGGTCGTTTGCATGACATTGCAGCAGCCTTCCACAAAACGGGTCGTGGTCTGTCACAGCTTGATTTTCGGGGAGACGAACTTGAGTTTGCAGCGGGCGTCGTCGGTTTCCATTTGCCAGTCGACGCCCCGCCGGGTGTCGTTGACGTCGGTGGACCAGGCGGATGTTTCTGTGCGCAGGGCCG